>JAJZZH010000013.1 GCA_021797675.1 Bacillota bacterium
GGTAACACCCGGGCCGAGGGCACCACGCGAAAGACAGGGGCGAGACCCATAGCCATTCTCTTTCGTGGATCCTTGGCGGCGAAGGAGAGCGGGCCGTCCCGCCGATTCTCTTTCAATAGTGCGAGAGCAGCCCTTCAGCGGACGAATCCTGTGAGATCCGCGCTGTCGTCAGGCAGTGACCTCGAACGACGGTTTACGAGGTTTTTTTAACCAGGAACTGGTTTGAAACGATCAGCGGGGTGAAGGGGGACTTGGCCGGTGCTACCGCCTATTGGTACGTCGCGGGACTAATCTTGCTGTGCGCGACGGTCTGGCCCCGGCTCTCCTTGGACAATTTGGTCCGGTTCGGCCTCATCGCCGGCATATGGGCCGCGATGGGTTTTGTCCGTTATCTCGCGGTGATTAGCAGAACCCGTGGCGGCGAACAAGTCGTCAAGCGCTAACCGCCACCGCAATTTCCCGCGGGCGAGCCCGACCGGCACCGCCGACGGGCGGTGCACCACGGTCTGTCCCTTGACCCGGTCCGGAGCTTGTCATCGAAGAACTTTCCATAGGTCGGCGCCAGCGCGCTTGATTTCCGGGCGAACCGGACTCCCCGGGCGTTCGGGATGGGGGCACTTCGCGACGGATCTAGCCGTGGGGACACCATAATTTCGCCGCCGCTTTAACCCCTGGGAGAACCGACCGCAAAGCGAGCGGGTGCTTCCCGTCCGGAGTCAACTGCCCACGACACGACCAACTTTTGACCCGCAGTCGTCCGATCTTGCGATGTGCGATGGCCTGTGCCAAGATGAGACCGCCGAGGAGGGACGGTCTCAGCGAGTGTCGGGCTGCGGATCGCTCGCGTTCCTCTAGGCACCAGAGGAATCGCAGGCAGCTAAGCCTGAGCGAGGCGGCAAATCCATGGCGGGAGCGACAGAGTAGGTAGCAGGACACGGTGGGGAAAGGTGGGAAGGTGGATGGGCTTACCCGGAGCATGGCTACATCCTTTATTGTATATCGGCGGGCAATTTGCGGAAGCGGAGACCGGTCGCCGCTATCCGGTTCAGAACCCGGCTAATGGTGAAGCGTTGGGATCGGCCCCCGACGCGAGCGCCGATGACGTTCGGCGGGCGATCGACGCCGCATACGAGGCTTTTCCGACGTGGTCACGGGCGACGGCGCTGGAACGCAGTCAGGCGCTCAGAAGATTCTATGAAAACATGGTGAGCCATCGCGAGGAATTAGCCTGGATGATCACCAGTGAAGAAGGCAAGCCGTTGGCCGAAGCGCGGGGTGAAGCGCAGATTGGAGCCGAGTACGTCGCCTGGTACGCCGAAGAAGCGCGGCGGGTGTACGGAGAGACGGTCCCCGGCGCTCGGCCCGATCAGCGGATCTTGGTGATCCGTCAACCTGTGGGAGTCGTGGGTGCGATTACCCCGTGGAATTTTCCGGTGTCGATGGTGACGCGTAAAATGGCCCCTGCCCTCGCATCGGGTTGCACGGTGGTGCTAAAGCCAGCGGAACACACCCCTCTCTCAGCCCTGGCGTTGGCCCGATTGGCCGAAGCAGCGGGGCTTCCAGCCGGCGTGTTCAACGTGGTCACGGCGCAAGACCCGGTGCCGGTGGGACGGCAATTGCTCGACGATCCGCGCGTCCGCAAGTTGAGCTTTACCGGTTCGACGACGGTGGGCAAATACTTGATGCGGGAGTCGGCAGCCCAGGTTAAGAAACTTTCTTTGGAATTGGGCGGTCACGCGCCAACTTTGGTGTTTGCCGATGCCGACCTTGAGCAGGCGGTTTCCGGCGTGATTGCCTCGAAATTTCGCAACGCAGGGCAGACCTGCATCTGCTTGAACCGAATATTGGTTGAGGAATCCATTGCGGAGCCATTTTCGGAAAAGCTCACGCAGGCGGTGGCAAGACTTAAAGTGGGCGATGGCATGGAGTCTGGGGTAGAGGTTGGCCCTCTGATCAACGAAGAAGGCCTCGCCAAGGTAGCGGCGCAGGTGGAAGATGCGGTCGCCCGCGGCGCGGTGGTGGCCTGTGGCGGGCAACGGCTAGCACAGGCCCACGGAAATTTCTTTGCCCCCACGGTGCTGCTGAACGTACGACCGGATATGGCCATCATGCGGGAAGAGACGTTTGGTCCGGTGGCTCCCATAACCACGTTTCGCGAGGAAGACGAGGCCATTGCCTTGGCCAATGACACCCTGTACGGCCTTGCATCCTATGTATTCAGCCGCGACGTCAGCCGTGTCTTACGCGTGAGTGAACGGCTGGAGTACGGAATTGTGGGCGTCAACGACCCGATTCCGACCGTGGTCGAAGCTCCGTTTGGAGGCGTTAAGGAGAGCGGGTTCGGCCGTGAGGGAGGCCATTGGGGGATGGACAACTTCTTAGAAGTCAAGTACATTTCGCTGCGCATCTGAACATCCCTAACCAGCGTCAGCTCTGCGGAGGGAGGCCCCTGGCGCCGCTACAGGCACGCCCTGGGGCCGTTGGATTCTGGCGCGGGTCGCGGCGGCCTCCCTCCTGCCTTGCGTTATTCGGATGTGTCTTGCTCTTGGCCCTGGCCATCCGCCGGCATATCCAACGTAGCTGGAACTCCCGCCCGCCGGCACGATGCGCACGGCACCAACGCCGCCACCCGATCGACGTAGAACCAAGGCGGCCATACGTAAAGACATTCCACGTGACCACAGGAGCGAGTCACGGGGTGGGCATTGGCTGGGAGCCGCGAACTGGATTCATAAGCCGAAGATCCGGTGCCATGGATTTGGCCAACCTCGTTAATCAGGCACCCCCTCCTTACCATGCATGATACCGGGATATTCGCCGTGGTCCGTGAAGATTCCTGCTCAAATAGGACACAAATGGGCGATTGAATCCCCCGCCCTAAAGGTATCTGAAGTGCCAGGCAAAAAACCGCTAAGGAACAAGGCTTTGTCGTTGCAGAACCGTCTACGACGTAGCACACGACTGATGACACCGCCGCGTGCGATGGTAAGACCCGCCGTCCCTGAACCGCGGGGTTTAACGGTTTACGGATAAAAATCATACCGTTCGTCAACTACCCCGGCCTAAAGGCCGAAGCTTGGATCCGGACTCCACCGCAACGCTAAGAACCTTTTCAGGCGCTTAGCTTTGGCTTCGATCCGACCCATCAGGGCTGGTTGACAAACAGCCCGTCCCCATCCAGTCCTGCCGGATAAGGAGCGTTCGTAGGGTGACATTGCGGGCACCCACCAGATCGGCGTCTAATCCTTACCCATTAGCAGCCATATATTACCATCGTATGAGGCGACTATGTCTGAAGGGTTTAGGGTGACGCTCTCACGACCGATGCTAGCCGCAAGGAACCGTCTCTTGGAGGCGCTATTGAGCGCACGCCAATAGCCCGTCGCAAAATGCGACGGGAATCTCCGCAAACCCGAACTTACCGCCCTGGCATCAGGTGAGTCCAGCACCAACAAA
>JAJZZH010000217.1 GCA_021797675.1 Bacillota bacterium
CGTTTCCGGATGGACACCCAGTGCTTTCGCAGCCTTGCCAATATTCACTAGCATACCCATATTATACACCTTATGATGCGATGTACATAGATATCATGTGATTTGTTTTAGCAGTTATTTACCCCTCGTTGGCTATCCCGATGGCGCCGCGCGTTGCACGCCGGCACCGCTCTGGCGCAATAACCCTTCCCCTCTACGAGCTTGAGGCATGGTTCCGGCCCGAAAAACCGGCCTCACAGAGCCCGCTGTGGGCCGTTCGCACCACGGCTGGCGTCTTTGCCAGCCGACAGGGTGAGGTGGTCGCCGACCTCCTCACTCAGCGGATTACCGGCCAATCGGGTAAAACCCCGGGCTGTAACCGCAACCGGGCGTGTTTCCTGGAAATGGGCCGGGGCGTGGCCGACTTGGTGCGGGGAAATTTCTACAACGAGCCTGCTCCCGCGATCCGCGTGTACCACCCGGGCCACCTTGGCACGCTACCAAGGTGGCCTTCGAAAGGCACTGGTGGGGGCAATGATGGTAACCGGCCCGCCAAAGAGAACGGCGCCCGCGCCGAGACCAGCCGATTTCACGGGCTCTCCGGCGGATCCAGATGAAAGCGCGGATAGAGCTCTCGCGGAGCGTTGAGCGCGCCCAAGGCATGGGCCAACAGCTGCTCCATGCGATCGCGTTCCAACGATGCGGCCAGATTATGCGCTTGCCACGGGTCGGCGGTCAGATCAAAGAGCAGCTCATCATGGGCTGGATACCCGCCCGGCGCCGGATACTTCCACACCAACGCGTCAGTGTACGGCAGAAACCGGCCGCATTCGGCGCGTTCGGGGATCTTCACCGGTGAAAACCAGTTGTTCGGATTCATATACATCGTGGAGTACAGGTAAAGCGGCTGGCTGGGATCGGGCGCCCGGTGATAGGTATAGCGTCCGTCGGTGACGTTGATTGGGCCCCCAAAATAGCCGAAAAGCGCCCAATCACGCACTGTGGTCGACCGGCCCAGGATGAGTGGCAGCAAGCTCCGGCTGTGCGGCGCCGCCGGCGGCGTTGAGCCCATGGCGTCCAACACCGTGGCATACACATCCACCGCGCTCGTCAAGGCCGGGATACGGGTGCCATGCAGTCCCTGAGGATGCCAGATTATCAGCGGAATCCGGCTGAGAATAGTGTAGTTGGGACATTGCGGCTTGCCCATCCACCCCTTCTCACCCAAATAGTGGCCGTGGTCGGTGGTAAAGATCACCATGGTGTCGTCCCACGCATCGAGGGCGTCGAGCTGGTCGAAGACCTTGCCCAACCACCGATCCATCATGGTCACCTTGCCCGCATACTGGGCGCGGACAAAGGCGACCTGCCGCGCGGACAAGGCCGCGGGCCCCGGCTCGCGCACATTGCCGTAATGGGGCCATTTGACGAGCTCGGGATCGTCGATAGGCTCATCCGTGTACATGGCGGCATAGGCATCCGGCACGTGAAATGGCTCATGCACGTCGAAACTGTCAATAACCAAGAAGAAAGGTGTTTGGTCGTGGTTCGCGCTCAACCACTCGGCGGCCAGGCGGAATACCCGCGGGGCGAGAAAATCCTCTTCGCGCCGAAATCCCGCCGCATTGCGGGCATAGCCGATCCGGGAATAGCTGGTGGGTGCCTGGTTGGGATCGACCCGCAACTGCCGGAGCAGCCCGGCATCAGGATGGCTCGGCGCCGTGTGCCAGGCGTCCAACTCGTGGCCGCGCACGAACTCGAAGCCTTGGTAATCTTCATAGAAGCCGTGACTACCATGCTGAAAGTAGTGGTAATGATCGGTAATGAGCTGAGTCACCGCGCCCTCGGCGCGCAAGAGGCGCGCCAAGGGCTGATCAAACGGCTCCAGCGGTCCCCAGGGTCGCCACAGAAACTCCTGGATGCCGGCCATCAATTCGCGTCGAGCCGGCATGCAAGGCAGGCTGCCGGCAAAGTGGTTGTCGAACACCACCCCGCGCTCGGCCAGGCGATCGAGGTTTGGCGTGGCCACATCGATTTCGATGGGTTGTCCGTAGGCTTTGAGAAAGTGCCGGTTCAAGCTGTCGGAGATAATCAAGACGACATTCATGCGAAGTCCCACCTTTCTGATAAAGTTCATGGCGCCCGATCCGCACGGCCTGAGTTCCCGCCCGGGTCGAGCCCGATTTCCTGGCCCCGGCCCCACCGCCTCGCGCAGCGGGCATCCCGTGCGCCGGGGCGTGGGGTGCGTCCCCCGTTTGCTTGCGATCAACGTCGCCGAAGGTCTCCCAGGCACCGACCGGGGGTATAAGGCGTCCCCGTACCCCAGCCCATCGCCGTCGAGCCCCCCGCAGAGCCGGTCGTCGGTGCGGTCAGTCCAAAGGCCCAGCGATCCGATGCCAAAGGCACGGCGTCCGCCCTGGCTTTGCGCCGACAGATACGCCGAAAAGGTTGCCACGCGGGTCTGCCGGGTCGGGATACCCCAGGCGTTCAATTCGTGCTCCATGACGATCCAGCCGCTCAAGCCGGCGACGGTCATCACGTCGGGGGTAAACCGCTGGTCCCTGGCCGTTTACCGCGCTCCGCTGCCGTCAAGCCGGCCTCGGTCTGGGAGCTGGTCATCCCGTCCGAGCAGATTGACCGGATGCCTCCGGTGGGATGGCCGGTCGCCCACGGTTGGGGGTTGAGCAAATCGGCGAACGCCTAGCGCATCGGGACGAGCGTATACGGGCCGTCGCGCTCGTGCAATTCGAGCTGCGGGGTCAAAGCTGGGATGGGATCGTTGCCGCGTGACCCGGCGGGTGGGTCAACGCCCGTGCCATGCCCCCCGCGGTCCCCTGAGTGATCTGCCCGCCCCGCAGCCACGGATCGATGCTTGGGTTCGTCGTGTCAGGGCGCACATCGACGGTTGGCATCCGAATCCGGTACCAAGCGCAAAAATAGCGATTCTTGGTCATCGCGATGGCGTCAGGGCTCAGGCGCCAGCCAAGCTTTGGCTGGAGAAGCTCGGTCGCCATCGCCTGCACCGCCTTGACCGCCTCCAAGTCATAGCCTTGCGCCGGATCGGCCACCAAATAGTCGGCAAGGCGTCATCGGCTGGCCGCTGAAGCCGCCTTCGGGTTCGGCCAGACCGTGACGGGTTTCCGCCGGAGGACACCTGCCATTTGCGGGCGAGCTCCAGGTCCCGACCCGGACGGTCATTGCCCATCGGGCTGAACCCGTACAGCGGCCCGCCAGGGTAACCAACGGGCGGGCGGTGGCGGCCGCCCCGCCACGGCGGATGGACGCCCTGCACCCCAGGCGGCTGACGTCCACGCCGATGCACCATCCGCACTCAAACTCATTCCCCAGCCCTGGTTAAAAAAACCTCGTAAACCGTCGTTCGAGGTCACTGCCTGACGACAGCGCGGATCTCACAGGATTCGTCCGCTGGAGGGCTGCTCTCGCACCATTGAAAGAGAATCGGCGGGAC
>JAJZZH010000050.1 GCA_021797675.1 Bacillota bacterium
CCTATGCGGTCTTTGCCGAAGACCTGCCATGCCACTGACCATCCATCCGCTCAGAGCGCGGCCCCGGTTCGTCCTGCGATTTCGACTGACCAGCGCCGCCATACGGGGATGAAACGCGGCGTTGCCCAATCCGCCCAGCATTAGCGCCACCGCAAAGACCGCATAGGAGGGCGCCCATGCCAAGCCCAGCGCCGTGCCCACACTGCCGATGAGCCCCCAACGACAAACCAAGGCCCTCTCCCCCGATCCGCCCACCCGCCGAGCAGGGGCTGAAGGGCTTGCGTCGTCAGGGCCAACAGTCCGGCCTGACTCGCGGCAAAGTGCCATCGGGCCATTAGCAAGGGAAGTAAGGGCAGGTACAGAATGGGGTACCCATCATTGATGGCGTGCGCACCGGCCCAGAGCGCCGACTCCATCCACGAAGACTGCGATATCGTCCGGCTCCTACTCATGACGGCGTGTTGGGCTCCCCGGCCGCTATCGGTCCCTTGTCGTAAAGAAACCGGCATCGGCCCAGGAATGGACGGCACGAGAGCGGAATTCCCACGCGCACGCCTGGCCCCCTGTGCGAAATTCCCCGGGGACCCCCATAAGGGTCGCCGCAAACCTGAGACGGTTCCCTGCGCATCACCAGCGTCAATTCCGACAGGGTCCAAGAATGACCTCCATGATACACCGATGTCGGATCGACTTGGGCCCGCGTGCGATAGTGGTGGGTCCAAGGTCCGTAAATTAAGCCCCATACCACGCGCCCCTCGGCTTTGATGATGCGCATGGCTTCGTTCAATGCGGCCTCTGGATCGCCTACAAATTGCAGCGTCACGTGCATCAGCCCGGCATCCAGGGCAACTGGCGCCCACGATAAGTGGGGGAGAGCGCTCAGGACCCACTTTACGCGCCTCGATGACGTCCTCTTGCTGCGGGCTTTGGCCAACATGGCTTCGGACTCCTCCACACCGACCACCGCACATCCTGTTTCGGCCATCCCAAAGGCACACGTCCCGGTTCCGCAGCCCCAATGCACTACGCGCTCTCCCGGGCGAGGATCCAATACCTCAGCCACCATTGGGCGCCGACGGCATCGACAATGGCGTCGAGGGGTGCGACCCAAAAGGCGTTATAGCGGTCCGCAACGGGATCAAAGCGCACCATGGGCTTTTCCTCCCTTTCATGATTGCGCCGGAGACATGGCGTGTCCGACGGGTGCCAGGACTTTACCAAGTACTCCGCAATCCCCCACCGCCACCAGAGGGGGGGACCGCGCCCGGCGGCATTAGAGTTGGGGTTCGGACTCTATTGCACTTTTCGGTCGGGTACTCCCGGAACCCCTTTTATGACACGACTCGGTCGAACACGCAGCGCTGGCACGCCGAAGATCCGTGTGGGTTGCTGGAACGCCAAGCCCGCCATCGATCAAAGTCGGACCCCTCTTCAATGTGAGGCCATCTACGAGAGATATAGAAACCGAATCGGGCGGACGCTAGAAGTCAGATATGTCTGCTCGCTCGTGTGGCGTCGGTTTGAGGACTTCTAGCCGTCGCTGCAAATCCGCGGCATAGGCCTTCGGATCCCACTCGGACTCTTCGTAGGGCGCGACATTGCGCGCCTGAATGGCATGCAGCAGGGTCAGCCGTGAGATGCCCACCTGTGCGGCGATTTCTCCGGTCGACAACGGGCGCGTCTGATACAGATAAAGGGCAGCTTCGATCGCGAGACCTTCTAAGCCATGCTGGACGAATAGCGCCCTAGCCTCGGCCTCTGTCCACCCGCCCCACTGCATGAGTTGCTGATAGCGTTCGGCTTCGCCTGCGTTCAAAGGAATTGCGTGATGTTCTATGGCCATCAGCGGTTCTCTCCTTTCTCCGCCCGGCGGTTCAACTGTTCCGTGACTACCGCGAGATGCCGCGGGCTCGTGGCACCATGGGCCGCTAGCGTGGCTACGTAGGCTTGGCCTTCAGCGACCGATATGAGTCGTCGGTCCACCAGGTTTACAACCCATTCCCCCACGCCGAAGATCGGCAAGCCGAGGGTATCGCGCCCGTATCGATATGGGCGGTAATCATCCACCAAGGCCACAGCCTTGAGTTCTTGAGCTAACGATAACACAGCCTGCTCACCCGAACGAAACCGTGGGATCAAGATGCCAGGATCCCGAATAAAAAGGCACCCCGCTTCAAGTGCGGCTTCGCACGCTTTTTGATCCTCAAAAGGTCCGGGCACATCAAAAATTTCTTGATGGACTGCGGACGGCATAAGTAGCGGACGTTGGAACGCCTTCCACAGATACGCCACTAAGCCAACTTGGCAACATTGGCTCCAAAAGGACGTGTCGATGACAGCGAGGGGAAGTTGGATCATGTGAATGCCATTCTCCTCCATTTCCAAAGGCGCCCAAATTTTTGAGCATATCACGAACCGGAGCTTTCGGGACGAGTGCCCTTGCGCCCGGGCGCTACCACCATGCCAGGTGTATGGTACACCGACACCGTATACGGTCGATGCCCCAAACGACGTTTACCGTACACCCGTGCATTCGTGACGCAACGCCTCCCATACGCCGGAAGGACCATCCGGTGCGGGTTCCCATCCCTTCCCGGATGCTGCCAGTCTTCGCCCCCGTAGCCCGACCTCGATTCCTTCGTCTTTCCCGATAATCAGATTTCACGGGGCCCATTTCGACCCGGCAGAGTTCATTTCATGTTACGGCCTAATGCCTTGCTAGCCCCTCCGTCTGACCTCGCCTTCCGGCGACCGGAACATTAGCCTCGCGGCTTTCACCGGGCGGGTCACCCCATCCCGTTGCGCGATTGGTTACGTAGCCGAATGGGAAGTTGCCATGGTCGGACTTGCACCGACTGGATATCATGGGTTACAGGCTGCACGCAACGGTTCGTGCCTAACGACGTGCAGGGGCGGATGTTTGGAATCCTGACCTTAATTGTTGGAGGCATTGCTGGGCCTGTGGGATTGGCTATTTTGATCGGGCTCAGCCTAGAACTGTCCCTAGGAGCATGTCCATTAATTCGAATCATGCCAAGCGTATCCACAATATATGGTACCGTTGCCAGAAACTGTGGAATATATTGTAGTTTTGCACGTGCTCATGGGGATTTATGGACAAGCTCCTAGTGGCCATCTTTATCGTAGCGTCGATCGGGATTGGATTTGTGGCATTGACCGCCCTCCTCGGCTGGTGGTGGATTGACGCGATGGCCGCATTGGCCCTCGTGTTGTATGCCTGTCCGTTACGCCAACGTCGCCATGCCTCCTATGACACGCCGTGTGCCAAGGCCGGCAAACCATCACGGCTCGAGTATGCTGTTGTGGCTAACTTATTTTGTCATCGGTTTGACTAATTACGTTGTCATCTTGATTCCGTTTTGGGAAATCGTATTCCTGAGTTTCTGCGGATTGTCCGAACCGCATGCGACCTCAGCATTATCATT
>JAJZZH010000082.1 GCA_021797675.1 Bacillota bacterium
TTGCCCGCCTCCGTCCAAATCTGGATGGCCACCGGACGGGGCACCCGGCAAATGTGTGGCACGAACCAGTACGGGTTTCCGATCCGGCATCGGTCCCGCCAAAAGGTCCACTTCGGCTTTCAGACGGGCGATACGGTCAACGCGGTGGTCCCCCGGGGCAAGTACACCGGAACCCATACGGGGCGTGTCTTGGTGCGAGCATCCGGCTCGTTTGACCTTTCCGCCGAAGGACAGCGGATTGCTCAGGGCATCTCGTACAAACATTGTGGCATTCTGCAACGCAACGGAGGATGGCACCATGCACAAAAACCCATTTCCGCCTAACGGCGGAAGCCCGCTTTCCTCCCCACGGCTAAAGCCGGGGGCTTCTCGCGGGTATTCGGTGAAGGGAAATCCATGGCTACCGACGTGCAAGCCGAAGTGCGCCGCCTGGAGGCGGAAGTGCTGAGTTTGCGGCACCGGCTCGAAGAGCTTCGCCGCAGACAACGCGTCTTGCTGGAGGTGATGGTCTCCCGGGAGCAACTGCATCAGCTGGAGTTGCAACAAATCACGGCACGATTTAAGCGACGACGGGCTGCAGGTACGGATAGGGTACGGGTGGCGGTTCCCGGTGAGGCGCGACCTTCGCATGATGGAGAGATCTAGTGTCCATACTATGCTTCCAAACGTTTGTGAGGAGGCATGGCATTGCAGAGGGTCAATTGGCGGAGTCCCCGCGTTCGGTACTATGTCGTGGCGGCCGTGGCCTTGGTCTTGCTGGTCGGGCTGTGGCTAGCCGCCCGTCGCGTCAGTCGCCCCAACTTCATGCCGGGAGCTGGCCGCTGGGGACACTTTCAGGTTGTCGGCTTTTACCAAAACACTCCGGTGAGCGGCCAAGGACCGACTTCGCTGGCCTCATACCGCGCCCACTCGCGGCAAATTACCACGGTGTCTCCCCTGTGGTTCTCGGTGGCTCCCAATGGTAGCCTGAGCGATAATGGGGCGGATCCATCTCTGGTCCGCTTGGCCCACGCCGATCACCGGCTGGTGGTACCGCTGGTGACCAACGCAGGCGGCGCGACCCAGGTCTTGCTCCGATCGTCCACCCGCCGGTTGGCGGCCAAGAACATCGTCCAGGCGGTCAGGGCGCACAATCTCGACGGGGTAGACTTGGATTTTGAACTCCTGAAGCCCTGGAGCCGTAACGATTTGAACCGATTTGTGGCCGATTTGGCGGCCAAGCTGAAGACCCTCCACAAGGTGTTGGCGGTCTCGGTGTTTCCGCTGGTCGGATTGCCGTCTGCGGTGAACGGGGCGGATGACTACGCCGCTTTGGCGGCATCCGCCAATTATCTGGTCATCATGGCCTACGACCACCATTACAATGGGAGCCCCCCGGGGCCGGTGGCACCCTATGGGTGGGTGCAAGCCAACGTTGATCAGGCGCTGAAGCTGGCCCCGGCTCGCAAATTGGTGCTGGGGATCGGGATGTACGGATATGATTGGATCGCGAACCAACCGACGAAGCCCGCCACCACCGTCAGTGACGTCGCCGCCGAAACCTTGGCCAAGGTTCACGGAGTCAATCCCGTGTATGTGGCGGACATCTCCCAGAATACCTTCAGCTATACGACCAACGGCGTGCCACACGTGGTCTGGTACATGGGTGACCGCTCTGCCCAGGCGCGGGTGGCTTTGGCGGAGGCCAAGCACCTGGCCGGTGTGGCCTTGTGGCAATTGGGCGACGAGGATCCGAGGTTTTGGAGGGTCATGCCCAGCCGTCCCTGATACCACGGTCTCGTCGCCTACGGAGATAGCGCATGACCCTAGCCGATTGGATGCTGTTGAACGGGATATGGATTGGCTTGCGCGCGGCGCTGAGCGGCCGACACCATCGAAGACGTCTGCTGTTAGGGATGGCGGGCGCCGCGCTGGCGCTCGTGGTGGCGGCAATTCATGCCGACGCCGTCTCCAACCGCGTGTTGAGCGTGTGGTGGGTCGCCTCGGGCCTCTTTTTATCGCTGACGGCCGCCCGTCACCTGTTAGGGGCCACCGGAACCGTGTTTTCCGAGTTAACCGAGGCCGTGGGCACCGTCCTCTGTCTGGGGCTGGGCACCGGTCTTTGGACCCCTTTGGCGGTCGGTGCGGCCATCGGCATGCTGGCGGCGGTTGGTCTGGGCCATTGGCACGAATCGTGGCTGGATCCGATTGCCGCCATTACCTTGGGCGCGGTGGGACTCAATAATCTTTGGGCGGGGCTTCACGGGAATCTGCCCGCCCATCATTTGTCTTCGCTCTGGGCGTTGCCTTGGCTCATCGTGGGCGAGATTTGCCTGCTCCTTGGCGGTGGCGCCAGAGCAGCCCGATCCATCCAACGAAGACCAGCACGGCGATGGCTTCGACCACGTGGTTTTGAACACTGACGTGGCTCCAGTTTCGTCCCAAACCATAGCCGACAATCATAAACACAATCGTCCAGGGAATAGCCCCCAGCAGGGAAAAAATTAAGAAGCGAATCAGTGGCATCTCCGCCACCCCGGCGGGAAGCGAAATATAGGTACGCACCGCCGGCAGCAGCCGGCCGATGAAGACGGCAGCGTCGCCATGGCGCTGGAACCAGCGGTCTGCCCGGTCCAGTTCGTGGCGGCGGATAAAGATGTAGCGCCCATAGCGTTCGACTAACGGGCGCCCTCCGTAGCGGGCGATTTCATACGAGATGAACGCCCCGACCAAACTGCCGGCCAGGCTGATCAGGCCGGCGCTGAGAAATGAAGCCCGACCCGCATAGACCAAATATCCCGCATAGGGGAGGATAATTTCCGAAGGGATGGGAATATACGCACTTTCCAATAGCATTCCCACGAACACTCCGGCTAATCCCAAGTTCAACACCGTCTGGATAAAAGCGTGCACGCCATCCGCTCCTTGCGCTCGCATGATAGATTCCTTCGCCCTGGGGCACCGATTCTCATTTTACCAGGACGGCTGACGTGTCGTCTCCGCTAGCCACATTTCTTAAGTTTTCTTAATCCGGTGGGCTGCCGGCGCTGAGCCTTGCCCTGGCTAGACCTGTCGTTTCCCGGTGAATGGACGGGGCATCGGACGGCCGGTACGGAAGCTCAGTAGGCTTGTCGAATTGACGGTGACGCGCGAAATGCAGGAGAAATCAGTGCATTCCCGCGCTTTAGGGAGATGGCTCGTCGAATTATGTCGTCAGATTTGGGCAGGTTTTCTGCCCAACTTTCTCGTTAGGATGAGGGCGAGCAATCCTTCGGGCAACCTGCGATGGCAAGCATCGGAACGTTAAGAAGAGGAGGAATCCTGATGCCTACTCCTGCCGTGATCGATCTGTTTAGCCGAGCCACGTCGATCCTGATTGACGTGGCCGGGGCGGTCTTTACCTTGGTGATCGTGTATGGCGGCATTCGGCTGATGGTTGCTCACACTCCGCGGTCTGTGCAGGCGGCCAAGGAACTGCTGGGCCGGGCCGCGGTGGGATTGGTTCTCATTATGATGGTGGACGCGTTAAAAAGCCTGCTGCAGTATATCGCCTCGTAGGCCGGGCGGGTGATCGGCGGACGTAGGGAGGGGCGCGGGATATGAGCGGGCTGGTGCGGATGTTTAGCCAGTGGATCGTTGGGGAAACCGCCCGGCTGAGTCTTTCCGCCTTTCGGCACATTATTTTCGCGGCATTGAGATGGGTGGCTCCGGCCAGTCAGTTGTTTGCCCTCAGTCGCGACGTGGTGACCGCGGGATTGGCGATGGCTACCGGCTGGAGCCTTCTGGCGACGATGTGGCCGGTGAGCTTCGGCTGGCGGAACGACACGCCGGGACGGCTGGTGGGGCGCGTGTTGACGGCCGGGTTGTTAACCTGGCTGGTCGTCCCCGGCACCCGCTGGCTCCTGCAATTGAACAATCAGATCGTGGCCGGCCTGGTTGCTCGCGGGGGGACACCGCATATGATCAGCGGGTCCCAGGCCGTCCTATCGCCGCTGATATCCACCCTCATCGTGATGGTAAGCGCCCTCCTGCTGGTGTATCTTGGGATTTTCTACGCGATGCGCACCGTGGAGATCTATATATTGACGGCGCTCGGTCCGTGGATGATTGGTTGGTGGGCGGTGAGCGGGGACCCCTCGCTGACCGGCCGGTGGATTCGGGAGGTGATCGCAGCGATTTTTGTGCAATCCGCCCAGGCGGCCGTGTTTTGGCTGTATCTGCATGTCATCTGGGATGCGCAGGTGTCGGGGTTTGAATCGATTGGCGTGCTGGTGTTCATGAGTCGGATCCCGGACCAATTGCGGCGCCTGTTAAATGCCGGGGGAGGCTTCTCGCTGCGATGGAGATGAAGCGGACGGTGCCCGTCCCCCTTTCCCGGCATCCCGATCTCCTGTGGGGACTCAAAATGGAGGATCTGCCCTGGCTAGCCGGCGGCGTCATGGTGGATCTCCTGATATGGCGTCAGGTGACCGGTTGGTGGGCGCGTTTGGGGCTGATCAGCGTGCCTAGCGCGGTTGCCATGGGGCTGGCCTGGATCCGTGTGGAGCAACGCACTTTGGCCCGCTGGACGTGGCTGTGGTTCCGCTATCAGGTCAAACCCAAGCGGTTTTTGCCCTAATGCCGGCGAAGAGGCTTCAATATTTGTGAAGAAGCGAGGAAGGTGTCCAAATGGTGGCTATGAATCGTCTGTTTCCTATTCGGGCGATAGGTCAAGGCCTGTGTCTGCTCGACCCCGACCGCTTTACGGCGGTTTTGCAGGCGACGCCGGTGAACTTCGGATTGAAATCGCTCAGCGAGCAAGATCGCTTGGCGCACGCCTATGCGAATTTTCTCAACGGCCTCGAATTCCCGGTCCAAGTACTGGTACGTTCGGACACGGTGAGGATGGATGATTATCTGGCGGAATTGAAATCACGGGAGAACGAGATGGCCGCCCATCTCCGCCCTTCGCTGGGCGAATACGTGGACTTCATTCGCGAAAGTGCCGCGATGCGCCATTTGGTCCGCCGGCGGTTTTACATCATGTTGTCGTGGCGCGGGAACGACACCCGGTCGCGACCGATGCGCCGCGGTGAAGTCTTGTGGGACGAGGCAGAACGTGAGCTTGCCCACCGGCGGGAGGTGGTCGAGCAAGGGCTCAGGCCCCTGGGGGTGCGTCTTCGGGGGCTAGATGCCGAAGAAACGTTCCGTTTTATGTACACCAGCTTGGGGGCCGGACGGGAGTTGCCTAGAGGGGTGGATTGGGCATGGGACTGAATTGGCGCTTGCGCCGTGCTGGTCAGTCTCCGGAAGGGTTTGCCGCGCTCGACCTGCTCTGGCCGGATAGCGTAACGATTCACCCCCACTACGTAAAGGTGGGCGATCGCTACCTCAGGACCTATGCCGTGGTGGGGTTCCCGCGCGAGATTGAGCCGGGCTGGTTGTTGCCCCTAATGCGCTTCTCTCGCCCCCATACCGCCATATTCTACACCCGTCCGCTAGCCACCCAGGACGCCTTGGCGCAAATGAAGCGTCGGCTCATCGTCCAACGTGGCAGCGAATCGGCCGATGCCGAGCGGGGCCGGATGGCTGATCCTTTGGTTAGCCAAGCGCTTGCTGACACGGCTCGTCTGCAGCGCCAGTTGGTTCGGGGGGACGCCAGAATGGTGGAAACCGGCCTGACCTTCTCCGTCTGGGCGGATTCGCTTGAGGCGTTGGAGGATTCGTCGCGGCTCTTGATCAGTCTAACGGACAGTCTTCTCCTGGTCCTGCGCCTCTTGCGCTTCGAACAGGACGCGGGCCTGTTGTGGACGCTGCCGGGCGGTCTGTGGCCGGATAACTTGCGTGAGATGGATACTGCGGCGTGGTCGTGCGCATTTCCCTTTGGCGGCGACGAAGTCACTCATTTACGGGGGCAAATTTGGGGAGATCACGCCGCCAACCCGTCTTGGGTGATCATTGACCGCTTTCAGATGCCGTCGCCGCATTCGGTGATTCTGGGCTGGTCGGGTTCGGGCAAGAGCTATTTTGCCAAACTTGAGGCCATCCGCAGTCGGTACCGAAATCTGGCAGTGGCCGTGGTGGATCCAGAAGGCGAATACGGGGTGTTGAGTCAGGCAGGGGCCACAGTCATCCGGCTGGGGACCCCGGAGGCCGGGATCGGGTTCGAACCCTTCGAGTTGGACGCGTCCGACGCGGGGTACGATGGTCAGATGGAGTTTCTGCTGCGGCTATTGCCGCGATTGGTAGATGGCTGGCAGGAGCGTCATGCCAACCGCGTTGCGCAATCTGCCTATGACCAAGGCCGGGTGGAAAATGGCGACCCGTCGACGTCGCCGCTGGCGTGGATTGCCCGCCTAGAGGAAACGGACGCCGAAACCCATCACTTGGTGAAGACCGCCCAGACGCGTTGGCGGCAACTGGGTGGCTCGCCACGACGAGGCGTGGTCCTTCCCGAATTTGTCGTCTACGACCTGAGTCAGGTGAGCGATCGGATGAAGGCCGCCGGGTATCTGGTGCTGGCGGAAATGTTGGCCAGAACCACGCCTGGATCCGCCCGCCGTTTGGTGATCATCGATGAGGCGTGGTATCTGGTCAACGACCCCGACACGGCGCCGTATTTGGAGAGTCTGTTTCGACGCGCCCGGAAATGGGGCACCGCGCTCTCGTTAATTAGCCAGGACTTCGGAGACTTTACCCAAAATCGGGCGGCGGAGGTATGCCTGCGCAACGCTCCGCTCTTGCTGCTGCTACGTCAGCACCGTGACAGTTTGCACCAGCTGCAATCGGCCCTCCGTTTGACTCCCAGTGAAATCGAGCGCGTGGCCGTCGCAGGAATCGGGCAAGGACTTTTGCTGGCCGGGGAAGACCACGTGCCCCTGAATATCTGGGCCACCCCTGCGGAATCTGCGTTGCTGGCGGGGACCGCCGTCACCTCGGGAGGTGCCGGATATGCCCGCTAAACCGGGACGCCGGCGATGGCCGACGGCGGCGGCGGTTGCGGTGACCGCCTTTGTGACCGGGGTGAATGCCCTGCCGCAGTGGATCCGCCCGGTCCCCAAGATACCGGTATTGGTCAGAGCAGTGGCCAAGGGCCAGCGACTGCTGCCGGATGATGTCGGCTGGATGCCCGTCAGCCGAATCGACCGCGGGGAGGCGCGCGGATGGGCGGCGACTAACCTGCTGGCCGGGGAGGTGTTGACGGCGAATCTGCAGACCGCTCATCCGCTAAATGCGCAATCGGTGCTGGTGGAAATTTCCCCGACGTCCCCGGCAGAGGCGTCGGTGGCCAATTGGGTCAGCGAAGTTGAGGTCTGGATCGTCCACCGTGGGCATCGGATTTGGAGTTCTGGGCCGCGCGCGCTGGCCCGGCCTGCGGGATCGCTGCCGATCAATTCGGCTCCTTCGGCGGTTGCCGTTTGGTTCAGCCCCCGTGCTGCCTTGGGTTACGCGCTGAATAAGCACCGCGGTCGGGTGATGATCTTGGGGGTGGGCGGATGACGGTGGTGGTGGCCAGCGGACATGAGGGGGTGGACGCCTATGTGCGAGCGCGTGAGGCGCGCCAACCGGTCGAGGTGGTGGCAGATTGGAAGGGGCTCCTCGACCGGTTGAGCACGGCTCAGGCCATTCTGGTGGGACGCGATCTGCCGGGACTGCCCGGACCTCAAGCCCTCCTGGACGCGGTGGGCGGCCGCGAATGTGTCGTGTGGATATCGGACGAAGACACCGCCGCCTGGGCCAAGATGCCAGCGCCGGTGGAGGTGTGGGTCGGCGATCTCGACCAAACCCAATTGGATGCCTGGATGGACCGCGATCGCCAGGTGCCGCCGCCGATGGGAATCACGTGGGCCCTGGCGGGCCTCAATGGCCGGGTACCCCGTGATCCCGCTCTGAGCTGGCTGATCGAGGAGGCCCAGAAGTCCCATGGGCGGGGCGTTCTCCTCGATCTGGACTGGAATGATCCGCAGACTACGTGGTACAGCCGGTGGGGACGGCCGGCCGCGCCGGTGGCGGGACGCTACGAACGCTTTGTGCCGGTCAAGATGCCCTACGGCCTCTTCGTTCCGGCACCGCCTCCTTGGGCGCCGCTTTTGGCGCGCCCGCAGGTGCAGGAAATGGAAGCGTTTAGGAACCGATATATTCACGGATGGGGATGGATGGGGTTCGACTTGGGGTGCGATTTTCGCAATGTCTTGTGGCCGACCCTGGTCGCCCACCTGGACCAGGTCTACCTGGTCTGCCCGGCCGAACCTAGCGAGAAGCCCCTCCGGGAACTCCTGACTTTGCTGAGCGATCTGTGCGGGGAGACCGCAACCGTGTTGCTCCGACCGCCCGGCACGGGCTATGGGTGGCTCGACCGCATGGCCGACGCCGGGAGCTCGGTCCGGGTGGGAGTCTACGGCTCTCCGGCAAAAGCCTCGCGCGGGCCTCATCCCGCGGGATCCAAATCTGAAAAGGAGGCAGGACGATGGCCTATTTTCGCCAAAGTCGGCATACGGAAACGCCGACCGGTTGGCCCACGCGGGCCGAGGAGGAGATAACCGACCTGGGGGCGGCCGTCAATCGTTGGGAGAGCAAGCTGAGCGAGCAATTTCCCCAGCTATTGGGGCACCTAGTGTGGGATCCGGACCGTCTTTCACAACTCGAGCAAGCAGCGCAACATGTGATCGAAGACGAGGGCTGGGTGAAGCCCAATCTGGTGGGCGTCTACCGACGCTCCTTGTTGAACCGGGTCACCGGTCTCGGGCCGCTTGATGACCTGCTGCTCGACGAGTCGGTCAGCGACATTATGGTCAACGGCGCGGGGGTGGTCTTTTGCGATCGCAATGGGATGATGGAGCGGGTCGAACAGACATTGGGCGAACGCGACGAGGTGGTCCTGCTCGCCCAGCGCCTGGCAGCGCGAGCGGGCCGGACGTTAACCACCCAGACGCCGCTGTGCGATGCCCAGTTATCCGACGGTTCGCGGATTCATTGTGCCATTCCGCCGGTGGCCGCGGAACCCGCGATTACGATTCGGCGCCGACGATACATTCCGCTCTCGGTGCAAGCCTGTTTGGAATCGGGCGCGTTCAGCGAAGGCATGTGGCGCGATCTCGTCGCCATCGTGCAGAATCGGTTGAATATCATGGTGGCCGGAGGCGCAGGCACCGGGAAGACATCGTTGTTGCGTTTGTTGGCGTCGGCCATCCCGGCGAGCGAACGGCTGGTGGTGATCGAAGACGTTCGCGAGCTCAGGCTTGACCACGCCAATGCGGTGAGTTTGGAAACCCGAAGTGGATATGATGCCAACGAACTGGTCAATCACGCGTTGCGCATGCGCCCCGATCGCATCTTGGTGGGCGAGGTGCGCGGCGCGGAAGTCTTGGCTCTGATTGAAGCCATGGCCACCGGGCACCCCGGGTCGTTGTCCACGGTGCATAGCCGCAGCGGGGGTATCGAGACCGTGCACCGGTTGGCTCGCATCGCGGTGCGCAACGGGGCTGGCCTGAGCTTTGGCGAGATGGTCGAGCAGATCCGCCATACGGTAGAAGTTATCGTATATATGACACGGACCGCTGACGGCCGCCGGCGGATTTCCGCCATTGATCGGATTGATCCTTCGACCGTCAGCACGGTGTGGAAATACGACAGGTCCGTCGACCGGTTCTTGGCCGGAGAGTCCGCGCCATGTTAAACGCGGTGGAGATCGGTGCGGCTGCGGGACTCGCCACCTGGCAAATGCTGACCCGAGGCCGGTTAGGCGTCGGATTCTTGGTGGGCTGCCTCGTGGGATCCGTGAGCGGCAACCCGTGGCTCTTCGGATGGTGGGCAGGGGTAGGGGTGGCATTTTCGCGGTTGCAAGAGGCGTTCACGCTGGAACATGAGCAGGATCTACTCGACTTTCGCAGCGAAATGTTCTTGCGCCGGCTGCGCCACCACCTTGCGGGTCACGGCGCGTTGGCTGCCGCCCTGGCAGTAACCCCGCTGCCAGCAGGAATTGAACGCTCTGATCCGCAGCGGACAGTGGATGCCCTGGCTGATCACTGGCGGTCGCCCGTTCTCCACCAACTGGCCGAGCTGACTGCAATCGCTAATCGTCACGGCGGCTCGTTGACGGCCGTGATAGAGAATTTGGCCCAGGTCCTCGACCGCGACCGCCTCCGGCGCCAGGAGCATCGCTCGGAAGAGGCGCTGCAGCGCACGAGCATCGTTCTGCTGGCGTTGGCGCCGATGGCCATGTATGGGGGAGTGGCCATCTTTCACCCGAGTTTTGCCCAGGTGATTTCCCAAACCGCGCCGGGGCACCTGATCATCGTTTGGATTACCC
Source organism: Bacillota bacterium (assembly GCA_021797675.1). Classification (GTDB taxonomy): domain Bacteria; phylum Bacillota; class Sulfobacillia; order Sulfobacillales; family Sulfobacillaceae; genus JAJZXC01. The sequence continues at coordinate 10,268 of JAJZZH010000082.1, forward strand.
TCAGCACGGGCCTCGCCGCCGAAATCGTACGCTGGCAGATCCTGGCCCGGTGACGGAACGTCACCGGGTGGCTCTTGCAGGCGCGGGTTCAGATTCAGGAAGGAGTCAGGCGCGTGGTGATGGACTGGGTCATCGGGATGCTGGCGGGTTTCGCCGTGCTGGTAGGGTTCCGAGTTCCCCTGGATGACCTGGCCTGGTTACCTTTGGGATGGTTGGGCTGGGCGGCGGAGAGCCGTTCTTGGGGATGGTTGGCGGTGGGCGGGGCAACCGTGGGCTGGCGATTGATCCAGCGACGCTGGCCCAACCCGGGTGAGCGTCGGCATCGCCGGAGCATGTCGGAATTTTGGTCCTCCGTGGCGTTGCACTTGAACGCCGGACTGGCTTTTTGGCCAGCCTTGGAAGAGGCTGCGGGCGGAACCCCGGGGCTGGCCGCAGCCATCCGGCAGTTGGGCCGGGCGATTGCGGAACAGCGCGACCCGCAACCGGAGATTGAGGATTTTTGCCGGGCATTTCCCGGTCCGGAAGCTGAAATTGTGGCGACGATGATGGAACAGGGATACCGCCATGGGATCGCAGCCAGCGAGGTGATGGCGCAAGCCCGGGAAATGGAGGCCCACCTGACCTTTGAAAACGAAGTGCGCCGCCGCCGGGATCCGATTTGGCTGGCCATCATTCCGGGGGTGTTGTTAGTCAATATGCTGATGATATTGGCGGTCCCCATGGCCGTCGTCATGGTGCGGCAATGGGGACGATTTTTGTAGAGCCGGTGGCGCGGCTCTATGCGATGGGCACCGAGGCAGCTTAGAGGTGGCATAATTTGCCTGATCGTCGCGACCGCTTGTAACGCTTTGGTAATAAAGATTGGGTACACTGCCTACGATGGAGAACGAGGATGGCGGATGCCAATCGTATATCCGAAGACGGGGCTCGTTGAGTCCAGGGGAGTGAGAGAATTGCATCCCATGTACAAGACGGTGGCGGCGGCGATTGTCGGATTTGGAGTGGGAGCAGGGGCGGCCACCGGGATCTATACCGTAGCCACTCCGGCTGGCACCGATCCCAGCCCGGCCGCCCATCCAGCGGCTAGCCAATACGCCAAGATCGCCGGCCCGGCGGCGGCCAGTTTGCCCTTGGGGCCGGACTCTATCTCAGGGGTGGTCGGGAAGGTGAGTCCTGCGGTGGTCAAGGTTGTGGCCACCGTGCCACAACAGGTGTCCATTGGTGCGTCGCCCTTTTTTAACCCCTTTTTTGGGTCCATATTCGGCAATCAAATGCCTGGTCCGACGACGACCGAGGTGACTACGGATATTGGCTCCGGATTTTTCTTCAATCGCAAGGGCTATATCTTGACCAACGACCATGTGATTCAGGGTGCCAGTCGCGTCAAGGTTGACGTGCCGGGCTATTCCAAGCCCCTGCCGGCGACCGTCGTGGGGAGCGACTATGCGAGCGACTTGGCCGTTCTCAAGGTTCATCTGAACAAGCCGGCGCCCACTCTGGCGTTGGGCAATTCCAATACGACGCCGGTCGGTGCCTGGGCGATCGCCATCGGCAACCCCTATAACTTGAGTCATACGGTAACCGTAGGCGTCGTGAGTGCCAAAGGGCGGCCGCTCACCATCGGCAACCGCCACTACCGGAACTTGCTGCAGACGTCGGCTGCGATTAATCCGGGCAATAGCGGGGGGCCGCTCTTGAACCTCGCCGGGCAGGTGGTGGGCATCAATACGGCGGTGGAGGCTCAGGGCCAAGGCATCGGGTTCGCGATTCCGACCTCGACGGTTGAGACTATTTTGCCCCAATTGATGCGGCAGGCGTCGGAGTCTCGTCCCTGGATAGGCGTCTATATCAGCACGGACAGCCGGAGCCTGGCGTATCAAGACAGCCTGCCCACCTCCAAGGGGGTGGTTATCGATGTGGTCGAGCCGAACAGCCCCGCGTCCAAAGCGGGGTTATCGGCTGGCGACGTCGTCACCGCAGTCAACGGCCAGACGGTGAACACCGCCCAAGCCCTGGCCCACATCGTGAAACATTCCAAGGTGGGCAGGCACCTGCGTCTGACCGTCAACAGCAATGGCTTCAACAAATTGATAGCCGTCACGGTGGGGCAGCGACCGCCCAATTTGGGTCAGCCGCCGTCGTCGACGCCGGCGGCAGGGTAGGGTGCCCGGCATCCGGCTCAGTTAAGGTCCTAGGCCCTCAAAAGCCTTCGGCTTTTATGCCGAGGGCTTTTGAGATAGGCAACGGCGGTCGCGTCACGCCTCCAGCAGGAGACTTTCGGGGTCCTCCATGAGGGTCTTGACCATCACCAGAAACCGCACCGCATCGCTGCCGTCAATCAATCGGTGATCATAGGTCAGGGCCACGTACATCATCGGCCGGATGACGACTTGTCCGTTAATCGCCTGGGGGCGTTCCTCGATTTTGTGTAGCCCTAAAATGCCCACCTGAGGCGCATTGAGTATGGGTGTGGACAAGAGGGATCCGTAGGTCCCGCCGTTGGTAATGGTGAATGTGCCCCCCTGGAGATCCTCCAAGGTCAAATGGTTTTGCCGGGCGCGGGCGGCAAAGTCGCGGATGGTCTTTTCAATCGCGGCAAAACTCAATTGATCTGCACGGCGCACGACGGGTACGACCAGTCCCTGTTCGGTGCCCACGGCGATTCCGATATCGTAGTACTCCTTGATCACCATTTCTTGACCTTGAATTTCGGCATTGACCTGGGGAAACGCCTTCAACGCGCCGACCGTCGCCTTGGTAAAGAACGACATCAGGCCCAGGTTGACGCCGTAGCGTTCTTTGAAACGCTCGCGCCATCGATGGCGGAGGTCTTGCACGGCCGACATGTCGATTTCGTTAAAGGTCGTCAGCATGGCGGCGGTATGCTGCGCCTCGACCAGGCGCCGGGCAATCGTCAGCCGGCGCTGGGAGAGGCGAACGCGCCGTTCGCCCAGAGCGGATTGGACGGAAGCCGGCGAAGACGCCGGCTGGAGCGGAGCGGCGGATGCCGCCTCCGGTTGCTGCGGAGCGGGGCTTTGCCGTTGTTGGGCGTACTGTTCAATATCCGAACGGATGATGCGGCCGTGGGGACCGCTGCCGGGGACGTGTTGCAAGTTGACCGCGAGCTGGTCGGCCAGGTTGCGCACGACCGGGGAGGCGCGGTGACTGGGCGCAACGGCTTCCTCGGCCTCGGCCACCGGGGGGGCGTTCGGAGCCACCGGGGCAGCTTCGGCGGGCTCCCCCGATGCTTCCTCCAAAATGGCCAGTACGTCGTTAACGGTCACGGTGTCGCCTTCGTGTCGCAGGATGGACTGGAGCGTGCCGGCCTTGACGGCGGAGACTTCCAAATTGACCTTGTCGGTCTCCAGTTCCACCAGCGCTTCCCCCAACTGAACCGTATCCCCTTCATGCTTTAACCATTGACCCACTGTCGCCTCCACGATGGACTCGCCTAACTGGGGCACGTTAATTTCGATCGACATCTTGACCTCCTATAACCGGACCTTGGAACGGCTGGGCGTGGGTTGCAACGCCAGACGGAGAATCTCCGTCTGTTCAGCGGTGTGGACCTCGGCATAGCCGGTTGCCACACCGGCCCGCTCCGGCCGGCCAATGTACGTGAGCGGGAGGCCCTTGGGCAGGATGGCCCTAATCTTCTCCTGCACGAAGGACCAGGCCCCCATATTTTGTGGCTCTTCCTGCAACCAAATCACTTCGGCGAGGTTTGGAAAGCGACGTAAGTATGCCCCAATGGCCGACGCCGGGAACGGGTAGAGTTCCTCGATCCGCAAAACCCGCAGAAATTCAGGTTTTTCGCCGTCGGCATCGGTCTTGGCCTTAAGATCGATGGCCACTTTGCCGGTGGTGAGCACGACCCGCCGCACAGCCTCATCATCCCCGGCGGCCAGCGGAAGTTCGAGAACCGGCTGGAACGTGGTGTGGACCAGCTCATCCAGCGTCGACGCGGCTAACGGATGACGCAAGAGGCTTTTCGGAGTCATCAGGATCAAGGGCCGGCGGTCAGTGGCTAGGCGACCCGCGTGCAGTCGCAGCAGGTGGAAATATTGCGTCGCGCTGGTACAATTAGCCACGTACAGGTTGTCCTCGGCGGCTAACTGCAGATACCGCTCAAGACGGGCGCTGGAGTGCTCCGGTCCCTGACCTTCGAAGCCGTGGGGGAGCAATAATACCAAGCCAGAACGCTGACGCCATTTGGCTCGCGCTGCGGCGATGAACTGGTCGATGATCGGTTGGGCCACATTGGCAAAATCGCCGAATTGGGCTTCCCATAGCACCAGGGTTTCCGGTGCGCGAACACTGTAGCCGTATTCAAACCCCAGCCCGGCCGTTTCCGACAATGGGCTGTTGTGCACGTCAAACGAGGCTTTGGCGGCAAAAAATTGGGCCAAGGGAATGCGCGGCGGTTCCCCCTCGATGTCATGCCAGACGAGGTGCCGTTGGCTAAAGGTTCCGCGTTCCGTATCTTGTCCGGCGATCCGGATGGGAATGCCTTCTGCAAGCAGGGAGGCGAAAGCCAAAAATTCCGCCCAAGCCCAGTCGATCGGTTGCCCTTCGCTGAGTCCCTGTCGGCGTCGGGCGATTAACCGTTGCAGCTTGGGATGCAGGTGAAAGCCTTCGGGAATCGACAGCAACTCCTGATTCCATTGCACCAGCGATTCGATCCGCAGTGCCGGCAGGGCAGCAACGTGAACGGGGGAAGCCAACGGTTCACCAAAGGTCTCCTGTACGCCGCCCTCCGCGGCTTGGTGGTGGGCGGCAGCCAATTGCTCGCGGGCGGCTTCCCGCATAGTTTGTACGCTCGCGGGGGAAATAATGCCGGCAGCTTGCAACGTATCGCCATACAGTTTGGCCACGGGGGGGTGGTGGGCGATGAGTTGATAGCGCTGCGGTTGGGTAAAGGTTGGCTCGTCGCCCTCGTTGTGGCCCCAGCGCCGGTATCCTACCACATCGATCAGAAAATCGCGATGGAAGCGCTGGCGGTAGGCGAAAGCGAGCTGGACGGCATACAGGGCCGCCTCAGGATGGTCCGCGCTGACGTGTACGACAGGGATATCGTAGCCCTTGACGATATCGCTGGCACAGCGAGTGGATCGGCTCTCCTGGCTTTCCGCGGTGAACCCGATCTCATTGTTGGAGATGATATGAATGGTTCCCCCAGTTTGGTAGCCGGCGACGTGGGACATATTCAAGGTTTCGGCGACCACGCCTTCGCCTGTCATCGCGGCGTCGCCATGCAGCAAGACGGCGATGGCTCGATCGGGTTCTTGCACGGCACTTCCGCTCTGGCTGCGAAGATCCTGAAGCGCCCGGGTTTCCCCCTCGGCCACGGGGTCGACAAACTCCAGGTGGCTTGGGTTGTTGACCATCACCAGATGGAGTGTCTTCCCCTCGTCCCGGGTTGATGGTGACGCCCCGACAAATCCGAGATGATACTTGACGTCTCCAGTCCAGCCGTCCGCTGCGGGGGAGTTACCGTCTCCGTGATGAAAGAATTCCGCGATGATGGCGGCAAGCGGTTTATGAAATACCTGGGCCAAGACGTTCAGGCGTCCGCGATGCGCCATCCCGATCACCACGGCATGGGCGCCCGCTTGGTCAGCGATGGCAACCGCCTGGTTGAGCATGGGCACCAGGACATCCAGCCCTTCAATGGAAAAGCGCTTTTGGCCGGGAAACGTCGTGTGCAGAAACTGTTCGAATTCCTGCGTGGCGACCAATTGCTCCAACAGTTGACGCTGTTGATCCGGGGCCAAGGCTGGGGGAGGTCCGCCAATTTCGACCTGTTGGCGGAGCCAGGCGAGCGCCTCGGGATCGCTGAGGTGTTCGAATTCGAAGCCCAAGCTGCTGGTGTATACGGTACGCAGGCGGGTAAGCACATCGAGAACCGTGGCGCCCAGGCTGGGTGCCCAGTCTCCCAGCATCCGGGCGTCCGCTTTGGCCAAAGGCGCAGGCTCCAAGCCGCGGGATGCGAAATCAAAGGCGGCGGCGTATACCTTGGGGGGGTTAAAAGGCTCAATGGGGACCGCCGTGTGTCCGCTCCGGCGCAAGTCGTCGACCAACGCCAGTGCTTGAACCAACGGCTGCCAAGACCATCCCGCCGGGACGGCAGTCTCTGCCGTCGGCGGCGCGGCCGCATCCCAGCTCGGCGGCAGTTGGCCGACGCGGGCTTTTTGTTCGAAAAAATCCCGGGTGGCGGGGTCCAGTTGTTCGGGATGGTTGCGGTACTGTTCATAGAGTTCCACAACGTAGCCGGCGTTGGCTCCATAGAACCTGTTCCATCCCTCTTGACTACCTGGCATCGTGTGAATTCATCTCCCTATCACGCATCGGCGAGTGCCGGTGTCGAATACTTAGACGGTGTCTCGTTCGGGCAGTGCTCGATGACGGTGTCGAACGGCGTCTCTGTTTCCAGCATACCGAATTGAAAAGCTAACTGCGAATGAAACTTTTCTATTTATAACCAAACTCCCAGTTATGTAACCGCCCCTTCCGCGGTCCGTCCGAATGGGAAGAGGGATTGACGGTGCAATTCGGCAACCTGGCGCCCGGTCAATGCGGCAGCGGCGTTAAACCGCCGCCGAGGCGGAGTCGGCGGACCAAGGGCGCAACCCAAGGGGACCGGAGGCCTGAATTTCCGGGGCACTGCGGTGACGTGAAGTTCGGCAGGATAATCTGTCCTAACCGGGTCAGCGCGTTGCAGCTGCCTGCTTTCCGCCGAAGGCGATTGGGAGGGTGGGCGATAGAAATCAACGACGCCGCGCGGGGCAGGCGCAGCCAGACGTGGATTGAAATCGGCTGACGTCGTACCAAGACGGTTTGTTGGCGGCACAAGCTGACTGCGTCGGGTCACGCGCCATGGTGCGCGTCGGCCAATGAAAAAGCCAGCCCGGTAGGGATCCGGGCTGGCTGACCCGAAAATTAGGCCGACGGCCGAATTTTCTGTGAGCCACCGGTCTCCGGCGAGAGCATAAACGTGTAGCCGGCGCCGATCAAACCCAAAATTCCCACGACCAGGGTCGCTGCCAGGTCAAGCCGATGGTGTGCAGCAAACCCCAGGGCCCAAGGAGAAATCGCCATCCATAGCGAGAGCAACGCGATAACGCCGTCACGCCAGCGTCCCGCGCCGGATGGCGCCATGACGGTCCAGAGCGATCCCAACAGGATGAGTGCGCCGACCACGATGAAATTTGCCTGGATGGTCCCATGCTTGGATGCGGATAAAATCCAACCACAGGCCACGAACCACGCCCCGAAGACGGCCACGCCCCACCATCTCCATGTCATAAAGCAAGCCTCCTTTACGGTTACCCTTACCGAACCCACTGCGCGTAAGCCCTGGATGGATTCCTGAGGTACAAGCGCGGCGCTCCTACTTTGATTAACGCGGGCCTCCATGAGGAGGAGGGGCATGCTCCCTCCAACCGTAAGGGCACCGTGTCGTTCTCGGGCCGACTCCCCCAGGAATTCTCCCCGCCAACGTTGGACAAGGCCTTTTACGCCGATAAGACTGCTCGCTGTGCCCCGCCCGCCTTGTATCAGCGGCCACCGGGCAGGGAGCTGGGGAAGCATTCCCCGGGGCAATGAATTTCCCAACGCAGCCCCTTGCCCACCGGCACACCGTGTCCCTCGGCTCCGGTGCGGCCGAGGCTGGTGATAGCACGCTTGCGGGTCGTTCTAACCCAAACCGGATCCGCGTTTGAATTTCACCGCAGACCCCCGGCTTTAGCCGTGGAGTCCGTGATTACTGCCGACTGATTGTTTGGTGCGGAGCCTTTCGGGAAGGATAATAGCTAAGTCCTGGCTCCGCCCCTATATTATACGGGAATTTTAAGGAAAATGGCAGAAAACTGAATGAAATATGAAGTAAACGACGAAACGCTAGGAATGGGGAATGGGGACCGGCCCACCAGCCCGCCGAGGGCTCGGCGAGACAATGCCTCGCCTTGTCCCCCCGGGGGGCTGCTTCCGACTCCGGACCCACGGATGGCCAAACGAATCTGCCCTTAGCTCGCGGGCCCAGCCACGGTAATCGTCGACGTGCGTTGAACGGTGGGGCCGAAGTGGTAGAGGACGATCTGACCGCTGCTGTTTAAAAAGGCAACGTCACCTTTGGGCGTCAACGCAATCGACACGGGCAACCCTTGGGTGTCGGAGACCGCTTGGAGCACGGCTCCGGTGCGGCTCACCAGCAAGACCCGGTTGTTGCCGCGGTCCCAAATAACCCAGTTGTTGCCGTCCGCCAGCAGTTCGGTAGGACGATGCAGATTCCCAATGCCCGGTCCATTGGTGAAGAAATGCGTGATCAAGCGGCCGGTATCACTATATTGGGATAATATTCCTCCGTAATAACCGCTGACCCAAAGGCTCTTGGGGCCCAACGCGATTCCATATGGCGAGTCGGGATCGGTAAACCTCCCGAGCACGGCTCCATTTTGGGCCAGGTGCACGATTTGGTGACTGTCGGTATCCGCCACCCACAATTGGCCGTTGGGGGCGACCGCCATGGCCCGCGGCCCCAAGATTCCGCTGCCGGCGGGTTGCAGCCAGCCCACCACGCCCCGCTGTCCAGGCGTGGTGGGAAAAAGAACCAGAATACGGTTATACAAGCTGTCGAGCGCATACACGGTGTGGCCGTGGACCACGAGTTGCAAAATGGCAGGCGGTTTGTGGTTGCCCGGCACCGGCGGCACCGCCCACTCGCCGAGCAACGCGCCGCGCGATGAGAAATGTTCGACCCATCCGTTCTGGGTCGCCTCGTAGTAAGATCCGCCCGGTCCGAAGGCGAGCGCCGTGGGGTGGGGGTTTCCCGTGAGCGTTCCGACAAACGAAGGCCAGTTGCGGATGATAAACGTCTTGGTCCGGTAGTTGGTGACGTAGATGGCGTCGTTCCGAATCTGAATTTGGGCGGGGAAGGGCACGCTCCCCTGCTGTAAGAACCGACCGTTCGGAGTGAAGCTTTGGACTCGGTTGTTGAGCGTATCCGCGACAAAGACGGTGCCTTGGCGGTTGACCGCGATGCCGCTTGGCCCGTCGAATTCTCCGGGCCCGTTGCCCCAATGGCCCCAGGTGCCGAGCAGCTTGCCCGTGGCAGAAAAGTGAAGCACCCGTTGCGTCCCGCTGTCGGTGACGTATACTGACCCATTAGGCGCCACGGCAACGCCGGAAGGCGCCACCATCCCGGCTCCGGAGATCCCGAAGTGGCCGAAGCTCCGAAGAAATTTGCCGTTGGCGGTAAATTCTTCAATGGTTGCGGTGCCTTGATTGGCCACGTACAAGGTGTGCGATGGGGACCACGCCGCAGCCGACGGAAGGTCAAGTTGACCCAAGCCGGTGCCCGGCTTGCCGAATTGCCAGAGCTTGCCGCCTTCCTTGACCCAAATCTGATCGCCGTTGGTGTTGACGACTGCGCTGTAGAGTGTGCTGTTGGGCGCCGACTGGGCGATTGGCGCAATCGATCCCGCATTCGACTCGGCGACCTGCGGCAAGACGCGCTGAGCGTCCTCCAACGCCACTAGAGGAGGCCGCGTCCAGCGCACCGGCGGTGACGGCGGGAAGCCGGTGCGGCTGCCGAAGTCGGGGATCTTGCTGGTTCCGTGACTGCCCAGGGGGACCCGCTGAATGACGAAAAATGGATTACCGCCAATCGGATGATTATAGCGATTATACGGCCCGACAAGCGTGGCTGCGGGCAGGTGAACCGCGAAGAATCCGTGCCGGGCGTGAATGAGGCGCGTTTTCCCCATATCGTTGACTAACAAAGCGGTGGGGCCGTATGCTTTGACGCGGCCTAAAATGGCCGGTGCGCCTTGATCCCAAATGACCGAGATATAGCGCCGCGGCGCGCCAAAGTTCACGCTATCCATCGCAGGCGGGGTCGTCCCATGGAACGGGGGAATATAGCGAGACACGTAACGGGCACCGCTTAGATACCGAATCACCGTCCGATACGCCCAATATGCGGGGCGCGGAGTGCCGGATTTGGTTAACAGGCCTACCGGACCGTTAAACTTGTTGAGCACGGGTGGTTCGGGAAGTTGATACACTTCGATCCGACTGGCATAAGCCAGGCTGTCGGCAAGCTCCTCGACAATAAACGCGGCTTGTTGGGCAGGGGTAACTCCTGGATCGTTCTTGGGGGCTTGGTATCCCTTGACGATCGGCGTCACATTGGTTTCGGTAAGCCAAATGGGCGTGCCCGCCAGCTTGTGGGCGGCGAGGATGCGCCGGTACCGGGTATAAATCTGCTGGTTGAAATTAATCGTGTTGTAAAGGTTCACGTCGACGGCATCAAAAAAGTCGTGATGGGTGGCGGCCCCGGGCAATTTCGCCAGATCGGCGATCAATTTGGCAGTTTGACGGCCATGGCGATACCAATATGGTGTCGCCGGCAACAGGATGTGCGCATTGGGGTCGGCAGCGTGGGCGGCCAGATAGGCTACCTTAATCATTTGGGCAAACTGGGCAACGGTCCCCGTCCAGGTGTTGAAGTGCCCGGAAGGAATGCTAATTTCATTGCCCACTGCCCAGGTGTCGATCAGCCCGGCATAATGGCGGGTCAGTCGATAGATGAAATTTCCCCACACGTTCTTGGGGCTGTTCCAGGGCGTATAAAGACCTTTGGGAACGGAGGAATTGCGTGTGACCCGCGCCCAAGCCGGAGTCGACACCACGACACCGACGGGCATCCTGCCTTGGCTCACCTCGGTCAAGAGCTGGGCATCGTTTTGCGTAAAGAAATTATTCCAAATTCCAGGCGCCGGCTCCAGGGAATCCCAGAACATGGTAACGCGTTCCCAACCGATTCCGAGCTCAGAGGCGGCCGGAGGATTGGCATACGCCTGGGCGATGCCGAATCGGTAATCGGGATGGCCCGGGTTGGGCGTGATCCACGGATTGGCCGACGCTTCGGCCATCCGGGGCCCGACCGCTGGCCAGAGCGAACAAGCCCAGGCGGTCAATGCGATGACCGCCCAAGTACGAAAATTGTGCAGCTTAGTCATTGTTGACCCTTCCCACGGTGCGTCTTTAATCCTCAAAAATAGCTTAAAATTTCAATGCGTCATTCGGGGTTCACGAAGGATTTTCCTGCTTGAAATTTATGGGAATAGTGTTCTCGAAAAATAAATTCGACGTGGTGAACTTGAGGCAGGAGAAAGCAAGGCGTCTCCAGCGCGAGGAGTAGATGAATCGCCCCGTCATGCGTGTAGCAATATGGTGGCCATCATGCCTTGTGGATCACGCGGCAGTCCAACCTCGCTCACGGGGTGAAGTATCCGCAGACTGGCGATCGCCCCATGTGGCTGAAACCATGGGCAGATGAACGATTCACGCGTTGCCGGGCCGATCTTCAGCGGGAGCGGTTCCATGGAGCGACTCGGGGACGCCGTAGTTTTCGATCGGAAAAGGACTATAGCCCAGTCCCCTTTCTCGGAGAGGGGCGTGACGAGTCTCTGGTTGTCGAAGTGCGGTTGGGGTAGTTCTACGGGCGTGTCCGCTTGCGTCCGCCGGGGTGCCCATACGATTTGCGGAAAGATATGGACAATGATTAGCGGGGGTAAGTGTCAGGCCCTGGTTTTCTCCCTTCCGATGGCTTAGGCCACAATACCACCCCGCGCTTTCTCTCGCAAACGTCTCCAGACCCTACAGCGCAATCTGGACCTCAAAATCGATATCCCAGCGGCATATTCATTGATTCGGTCGTAAACCGTATACGCTACAATATTTATGGCACATGACCGATGGGGAGTCATAGATGTGGTATTGCTGATGATCGGGATGTGGACCTGTGGACAGGTTCCTGGTCCATTGCAAGGAAAGGCGGAACGGCTAATCGCAGCCGAACGGGGAGCGCACCGAGGGTTGTACGCACGGCTCGATTCCGGCACGTTCGCACCACCAAGCCCCGCACTCGGAAAGGTCTGGTCGCCTGTAGTACCCGGTTGTCCTGGGGCCAGGAGGTTCGGCAGCGGACCCGGATGTTCAACCCAACACGAGCACTGATCCGGGTCATCCGTATGAAGCAGCGCCTAGGAGCATGTCCATTAATTCGAATCATGCCAACCGTATCCACAATATATGGTATCGTTTCCAGAAACTGCGGAATATATTGTAGTTTTGCACGTGCTCAT
>JAJZZH010000065.1 GCA_021797675.1 Bacillota bacterium
GAGACGGCTAGGAGCAAAACTGCGGCCTCCGAAAGAGCGAACAATTCCAGACGTGTTCAGGAATGTGCAGATCTAGGAGATTTCTGCATGGGTCTGTGTAAATATGCTTAAGCACGTTATAGCGGGTAAGGTCGTCGCAACCGATACGGGGGCGACAGCGTGCCCGCGACCGAGACGCGAACCTGACTGCCATCGGGCACGGCGATCGCCCAACACACCGTACCAGCGTCATTGGTCGCCGCAGCCCCCGGGACGGCAGGCAGACCCGGACTCGCCATCGGATCCCAGGTCAAATTGAGCGGAGTCGGCGGGGTCACGGTCAACTGCGCCGGAAGATTGGCCAACGGCAGGGATCCTACCGCCGCGTTCGCGCACACCAGCCAGTGCCCCTGCGCCCGGTGGACGTCAACGACCACTTTGGGCGTAGGCGGAATCGGGAATGTTTGCCCCAGCAAGGCCGACGCCAAGCGGGCAACGCGGGGAGCTCCGAGCCCGGTCAGGGGATTCCAGGGCGCCCCGGGTACGACTTCGGCCCAGCCATTATTGCCTTCGATGGGCTGGGCAAACAGGGACGGTTGCTTGGCTTGCAGCGCATAGAGCGCGGGATTGATGTTGCCCAGGCCATGACCGGCTACGGCCGCCATGTCCGCGATCCAGCCGGCGACCAAAGGGGTCGCCAAGCTGGTACCGCCGGCAGTCACCGCCATGGTCCCCACGGTCGGCGTCCAGGCCGGATAATTGGCCGAAGCGGGGCCGCTGAGGTCGGGCACACCTCGGCCGGCGCGCTTGCCGAGCAGGGGAATCTGCCAAGACGGCTCGGGGACCGTCTGGCTGTACCCTCCGCCCCCCAACAGGTTGCCCTCTCCCTGAGCCGCCGCCACCCACGTGGACAGCGTACCTGGAGCAAGTCCCGCGTAACTGGTGGCTCCCCAATAGGCCGAGGCAAAATCGCTCCCGCTTGGGGTTGCCCGCCAGGCCACGCCGCCCACGGCGGTGACATTGCTCAATGCGGCTAGCAGCGAGGTGGTCGGGCTGGCAGGAACCGTGCCAGCAATCGTCGTGTACGGGCCTTGGTCTCCAGCGGCCGCCACCACCGTCATTCCCGCCCGATTGGCAGCGGCCACGTCCGCGGTCCAGCGAGCGGCCATCGCTTTGCATTGAGATGGCGTCCACTGGTCGCTCGGCACCACGTAACTCACGCTCAAGACGTCCGCGGCGGGCGTGGCCAGGGCGGTTTGCAAGGCGTGACTAAAACGCGTGGTGAACGGATAGAGGATCACCCGCGCCCCGGGCGCGGACACCCCCAAGGCCAAGAGGTCCACCATGAGCTCCCGATTGCCGGCCGCACTCACCGAATTGGCAAGGGTAAAGCCCGGTGCCACGGCCACCGTCAACGGGGGCATCCCATTGGCGGTCAACCACCCATTTATCGCTGCGGTGGCCGGATAGCCGTTGGTCACCAAGGCAATGGTGGGTGGACGAGGTACTGCCGCAATCAGCGGCCAGGCCTGCCACGCCTGATCAATCCACCACGGCGATACGGCAGGTCCCTGGGGATCTCCCGGCAGAGCCGCCACCGATGAACCGGTAAACGTAATCTGCGGCAGCGTGATCGTGCAGTCTCGACCTGCGCCTAGCGCGAGCGTAATTCGTGGTCGAAACGTCCCGCGATTCCAGGCGGTGATCGTCGCCGGCAATTGGCCCGCAGCGTTAGGCAAGTCTTGGTGCAAAGGGTTCCACGCCAAGAGTGCACCGGGGGCGGTTGGGGTGCCGCCAAAAGCCCACGAGGCGTCAGGCTGATTGCCATCACGCACGGTGACTTGGATGGTGGCCGGCAACCCGGTGGGCAATGTGGTCGGCCCGACCCATGCCGCGCTAATCGTGTAACCCTGCCAGGTTACCGAATTCCCCGATGCTACCGACACGGCGGCTCTCATCCCCGTTGCCGACGGAGAAATCCGTCCGCCTGCGGCCACCGTCGCATCAACGATTGCTGGCCTGCCCCCTCCCGGCGCTGCCAGGAGCAGGCTCGCTACGACAACCCATCCGCCAGCAGGTAGGTGTGGGCGCATGTTGAACCCTCCCTCTCCGATCGAATTCGCGAGATTCGACGGATACATTTCTGCGGGCAGGGGAGTTTACCTCTTTTTCGCAGGCGAATCTTGTGCCCGGCGCAAGCGCGAGCTTCTCGGAATTCGGCGGTGGAACATCGCGACCGACCGCGACGGGGATCCGCAAACTTCAAGTCGCACCGGCACGCCTCGACGATTTGATCGCGATTGCCCCAGCCCGACGAGCCGATCGCACCGCGCTGAATTCACCCCAGGGTGTTTCGAGCCGGAAAGCGGCCGGCCTTGCTCGGGGTCCATTCGCACCCATCGGTCCTCAGTGATCAGGAGAGATAGATGACCTTTTGGCCATGAGAACGGGTGCTTGTTTGCTGTAACCGGACGCGATGGGGATGTTCCATAGAGACTGTCGGAACGTGGCAGTGACCAGTTCCTGCCAAGGATTGAACACCGATCCCAGCTGTCTGCCCCACGATCTCATTAACATATTGTCAAGATGCGCCGTTCGAAGGCGAATCCGGTAGAAGTAATCTCAGACCCGGGCTACAAACGGTGTGAGACCGGCGATCACTGACACGATGAGGGAAAGCATTGCTATAGCAACCATCGGTGCTCGGAAAGTTAAATAGCTTAAGGCTCCGAGCCAGATAATGACGGTGTACGGAATGTCACGCGCAAAACCGGTAATGGCTTCAACAAAGTGCTAGACCTCCTGAAACCGGGTGTAGACATCCCCTACCGTATAGAATTGCGGAGACAGCCGATCCATCGAGGGCCCGAGGTCGCAGACGATGTCCAACGAGGCCTGACGTTTTACGATGGCTGCCAACCAGGCTGTGGCAGTCGACAGGATTCACGAGGCCGCTGCTATGCATCCCACGGTGACTCTGATGAGATCTGGATGGAAGATTGCCGAGGAAAAACGGAAATGCCGCCGCAAAAGCGGCGTTGGTGATGCCGAGTAATGTTGCTAGTACACGACGACGTAAGTCCGTTGTCAGACGAAACCATTACAGAGGCGATTTCTTCCCCCAGGGTGTTGAGGATCATTGGCTGGCCGACATTTGAATTTCAGAATACACGGAACAGATCGCATGTCAAGGGGTCTGCCTAAAATTTGTTGAAGGGTACTGACTGTCGCTTGTAGGGAACTGTGGGAGCGATAGTCGTCACAAGTCTAGAAAATTTGCGATATGGCAATATCTGCTAAAGGATTTCAGCCCCTTCATAGAGAACCCCTGCTTATGATCTCCGGGGCAACCCGGATGGGAGGTTTGGGGGGATAGATGGTGCCGACCGTGGAAG
>JAJZZH010000183.1 GCA_021797675.1 Bacillota bacterium
AACGTAGGGCAGTTCTTGCACAAAGACTGCTAGATTCCCCGTTTCGAGAAAGTGGGTTCCCAACCTTAAAAACAGGACACCAAGTCCATCTTGGAGTCATTTATTTTCTACTCGCCGAATGCCATTCTCGTAAACAACATACATGAAGGGTGCCGGGTCGGAGCAAGCGGAGGCCATGCGTACGAGGTTCTTCAGAAACCACCGCGCCATTTGTTCGCTCTTCAAATTTTTCTTGGATAGACAAAAGCATCGGACTCCGGCCTGGTGGACCACGGCACGCTCTAATGGATTGACATAGATACGCGAATCCTTCATTAAAACCGCTTCGCCTCGTCGACCGGCCTCATCCAGCCATTCGGTATCGCGCACAAATTGGGCGTGTTCGGAACCGTACCGTTCTGCCAGGGTGGTCAGGCGCAATCCTGCCGCACGAAGCGCGTTAGGAACGTGTATGCTCCCTAGGCTACGGTCAAGAAATAGATCAGGAAGCTCGGCGGGATGCGACACGCACCGCCTCCTCAACGTCCGACGAATCAAGGCCGTAATCTAGGGCGATGGATTGCAGGTCGTCGCCCGCCCAAAAACGCTCCAAAGCATCTTCGACTTTCGTTCCGGTTCTCCCAAAAATCGGCTGACCAAACGCACGCCGGGGGTCTGTCAAGACCTCCGTTTGATGGTACGTAGGCAGTTGCAACATGATAGGAAACTCGTCCTCTCCCCAAGCTATGAGGCGTAAATACTCGCGCAGGACATCTCGGAACACGTATTGGCCGTTGCGTAGGACGGAAAGTTCTTCGTGGTTCCACTGGTATAAGATTTCCGCGCCATCGGTGTAGAGGCGGCGGGAGGCTAGCGCGTGCTCCACGCCGATCTTATCGGTAAGCACCTCAATCGCAGGGCGGATTCGTTGTAATGGAACCCCGGCGCGACGAAACGCGGAAAGCATGTAGGCTTCTGCCAGGCCAATGAACGTAATCGTGGGGTCGCGACGACGTGGGACTTCGAAGTGCTGAAGAAAAGGTCGCCAATGAACGAGCGTAGATCGAGGAACCCCAAGGAACTGACCGACTTGCTGCAAGGTATAGAGGGGTTCCACAAAGCGGACATCACCACGTGGATTCATGACTCCAACCTCCTCCCACTCATTATGCAGCAAACGGTGGGAGCCGGGTAGTCTCCACATCGCATCCCGGGTCAACAAAGACCCGCCGAATCTTGAGCGCTCAGGAATCCGACAGGTAAGGGATCCCAGACGGCCAGCGTGTCATGCAGGTGCTTGACCGACCGAAAGGCGCGGTCCAACTTAAACACCACCACCGCATCGAACCGGTGCTGAATCGCGTCGTCTTGCAACTGCCGCCAGGCGGTGCGGTGGAGCAGATCGTTGGCACTGGCCTGGTCGATGTAGGTCTGGGCAACGTGCCAGTCGGGGTGTTGGCTGACAAACTGTCGCAAGCGCAGCCGTGGGGTTTCGGGATTCTGGTCTTTGTCGCGGGTACTGACGCGGGCATAGCAGGCGATGCGCATGGGAAGTCACGTCCTTTCTATCTGTCTACCTATAGGCAGGACGCAAATAAAAACCGTTCCCATGCTCGGCACGCAGGGAACGGTTTTCGCAATGTTGGAGGTCAACACATTCAGAGTATACCACACGTCGGCAAGGGCAAAGACCCGTCGAAGGAAGAGGATGGGAGAGTCCGCTTTCGGCCGCCTTGGCTTAAGGCAGCTTTGCTTATATAGGATAGCCTTTCTAAAAAATCGGCTTTGTGCCATATGGGGTTGAAAAGCACCCGTTTCTGGTAAACACAGCTTTTTTCGCTCATCAGAACTCGGGTTGGAATCGGCTCGGCGGGCGAGTCGGCGCGGTGGACCCGAACGATCCCCCGAAGACTCCGGCCGATCACCAGGACGCATGGGCCCATCGGGGTGAACGCCGCCGTAAGCGCCGAAACGCCCGCGCCGGAATGGCAAGGGCGTGCTACTTCCGGACACGCTCGTCCCAACGCTTTGCTCGAACCAGGCGGTCGGGTTCCCCAGCGCTTTCCAACCAGGTTTTGCACAAAACGAAGAAAAGGAGGCCCGATATGACTCCGAATGCCTTATACCGGCTTAAGATTGCGTTGCTATTCATCGTGGTAATCATCGTCGGACTACCGATGTTCACCATGACGGCATGGCTTCCCGTTTTACAACAATGGGAAGGGATCGGTATCGGGTTGGGGGCCGGCTTGTGGATCCTGCGGGGAATGGCGACCGTACCCTATCGTATCGGGGTGCTCTGGCTCGTGGTGATGCTCATCATCGCCTATAGTGCGAAAACCGCCATGACGGAATCCGAAGTAGGAATAGCCTGGGCCATCACGATGGGGCTGATGGGGAGTCACTTGTGGCAGGTTTCGGGGCTATCCACGTTACGGTCGTCTGCGCCCACCACGCCTTAAGCGGCTCCGTGCCGCGCAGGCAACACGGCGTCCCCGGTGTCGCAAAATGCGGCCCTTCGCATTCCTTTCGACGTTCCTCTCGTGGTTCATTTTTAACTGCCTGCATAGATAGTCCACACTTCGTGTCTAAAGGCTAAAAGGAGAAAGGCCCCATGCAAGAACGGCAAATGTCTCTCACTTACGGAGAAATCATCGCGTTACAAGGATTCTCCGTCGCACTCATCTTGTTCGCGGTCCTTGGTTGTCCGCCAGCATTAACGCATCATGCCGATGACCTGTGGATCATCGGGGCGGTCATCTGGTCGATTGCGCCCATCCCGTTTGTCACTTACGGGATGTGACTCGACGCGGCCATATCCGTCGCACACGAAGCCCATCCGCCTTAAGTCCCAAGGGACTCGAGAATCCATAAAGGTTAGTGCCCGCATGCGCTAATCCGGGAATCGTCCATAACAGCAAAATCCCTTTTATGAAACACCAGGCCATCAGGGCATCAGGAACCCCAAGACAAATGGCGCATTCCACACCGATGGCGAACCCCATCTCGGCCAGCGGCCCAGCCAGCAGGAACACGCAGCGTTGCCAACCCCAACGGCGACGATAGCACCACGTCCGCCCCACCCGCCAGCGGTCGCACGTTCCCCATCGCATTCCGCGAATCGGGCTCACCACGTGGGTCCCAAACGTGATTGCATACGGTTGCCATCCCATCATCCATGCGGCAATCCAATGGCCCGCCTCGTGGATAACCATCCATCCAGGCAAGACCGTGACCCATGCCCAAAAAGCGGGATAGCGTGAATGCATCAGGCCATGCCATCGCATCGCGGAATCCTCCTGGAGAACATGGTGCTGGAAAGACGATTCGTGAATGCATCCAAACACTCCTGCATCC
>JAJZZH010000159.1 GCA_021797675.1 Bacillota bacterium
AATCATGCCAACCGTATCCACAATATATGGTACCGTTTCCAGAAACTGCGGAATATATTGTAGTTTTGCACGTGCTCATGGGGATTTATGGACAAGCTCCTAGGCGTGATCAGGCGGTTGATTCCCCCCAGTAGCCGAGCCTAAACGGGCGCGGCGTTGCGTAAGACTAACGGTTCGCCCTGAGGGACTCCTCTGAAAAATCTTTGCCGACCACCATATCTAGACGGCCCGGTCCTGACCACCACAATATCTCGATCACGACCACGCGACCTTCCGAGGTGGCCGTCCCCATTTTTCATTCTTGTGGGTGCCCCGAATGCGGGGCATGGGCGTCTCCTTTACGAAATTGCATCCGGCACCTCCCTTATGAAGGTACCGGTTCGCGATCGGACAGCAATTTTCCTTTAACGGATTCCAGGTTTTTGGGAATTGCTTTACCTTTCTTTCCGGCTTGCATAGTTATGCAAAAGCGGAACAATAAATGGACAAGCTCCTAGCCATTGGATCAACGTCACCGTACTCATTCCTCCCCGAGTTCCCGTCGATAGACCGCTACGGCTTATCGGTAAGCTCCCCGGATTTTCCCCAATTTTAGCATACTTTCCTCCACTCAGGGGCTTTTCCCTGACTTAACCGTTTATCTGGAAAGCGAAAAGGAGTGTTTGCCGATATGTCTTGCTCTGAGTGTCATACGCCCCTGCGGTTTACGGGGATTGCGAGGACGGAATCCGCCGGATCGTTCGGACAACTGCGTTGCGCGGGTGGCCATAGTGCATGGCGGCTTGGCCGCATTGACGTGCTCGAACCGGGATGGCGGTTGACCATCCCCGCGTCTCGCGTAGATCGGCAACTGAACCGCTTTGTTCCCGAAACGGATCCGTGGATTGCGGATGTCGCGAGTCGCTTTCAGCGTTTGCCAGGCCATCGTGCGTATCGGCCCGGGCAACGCG
The DNA here is from genome assembly GCA_021797675.1 of Bacillota bacterium. Taxonomy (GTDB): domain Bacteria; phylum Bacillota; class Sulfobacillia; order Sulfobacillales; family Sulfobacillaceae; genus JAJZXC01. The sequence goes on from JAJZZH010000159.1 coordinate 951, forward strand.
GCATGGCGATCACGGTAGCCTTGGCATGGCGGGACCGGTCGGTGGCCTTGGCCAATACCGGGGCGGGCATCGGGAAAACCATCGCGTATTTGCTTCCCGCATTGCTCTGGATTCACCAACCCCACGGCATTTTTCCCAAGGGCCCGGCGGGTGGGGCGAGAGGACTCTCGTCAGGTCACCTGACAGGCGGCGGCACAGCCATTGGCGGTAAGGCCGATGGGACGTTGCCTTGCAAAACCCGCCAATTACTCAAGACTGATGGGTGAGAGCTTCTTCGTATGCTACACTGCGACTAACCATACGGCGACTCGTTGTTCTATCATTGCATCTAAGTTCCGTGGAATCGAAGCCATATGGTTAGACCTAGCGAGGTAACTCTTATGCTACGAGGTTCGCACTCGGATCGCTTGCAAAGTCGAGTCCCTGCACGCCTGGATCGCTTGCCGTGGAGTCGGTTCCACTGGCTGATTGTTGTCGGCCTGGGGGTCTCTTGGATCCTAGATGGACTCGAGATCCAAATTGTCTCTAGCGTGAGCCCTGTCCTGCAGAATCGTGCAACCCTCGGGTTGACCAGTGTCGACGTGGGTCTGGTCGGGACAGCTTACTTATTGGGCGAGGTTATCGGCGCTCTGGTGTTCGGCCGACTAACCGACATGTTAGGTCGCAAGCGTTTTTTTCTCTGGACATTACTGCTCTATCTTGTGGCGAGCGGATTGGCGGGTCTCTCTCCGACCTTGTGGGTACTGTTAACGTTTCGCTTCCTGGCCGGAGCTGGCATTGGGGGAGAATACGTTGCCATCAATTCCGCTATTGACGAGTTAATCCCCCCACCTCATCGGGGGCGGGTTGACATTGCGATCAACGGAACCTATTGGGCTGGTGCCATGATTGGTGCGGCCCTGTCGATTCCGCTGCTGAATCCTCACATACTGCCGATCAATGTGGGTTGGCGTCTTAGCTTCTTCATCGGCCCGTTTATCGGGCTTGTCATCATCTATGTGCGGCGCTTTATTCCCGAAAGTCCTCGTTGGTTAATGACCCACGGTCGGCTTGAGGAAGCGCGCCGCACCGTCGCAGAAATTGAACAAAAAATTCGCGCACGCGGGGTAAAACTGGACCCGGTTCCCAACAGTAAAGCTACGGCCGTCACCGGCCACGGCACGGTTTCTTATTCAGAGATCGCTCGAACGATGTTCCGCAAGTATCCTTCGCGGTCATTTCTCGGATTATCCATGATGGTAACCCAATCGTTTCTTTATAATTCCATTTTCTTCTCGTACGCCCTGGTGCTCGCCCACTTCTATCATGTTGCCCCCGACCACATCGGGTATTACTTCTTTCCGTTCGCGGTCGGTAATTTGGCTGGCCCTCTACTCATCGGGAACCTCTTTGATACGGTCGGCCGGCGCAAGATGATCCTGTTCACCTATGGCACGTCCGCGATCCTGCTCGCCGTGTCCGCGTGGCTGTTTCATCAAGGGGTCCCCTCAATGCCACCACGCAGACGTTACTATGGTGCGCAGTATTTTTCTTAGCATCGGCCGGTGCTTCTTCTGCCTATCTGACGGTGAGCGAGATCTTCCCGCTAGAGTTGCGGTCACAAGCCATTTCATTCTTTTTTGCGATTTCTCAATTGGTGGGCGGAGTGGCTGCGCCTACCATCTTTGCAAGTTTAATCGGCAACGGCACGAATGTCGGTCCGCTGACCATTGGATATTATATCGGTGCTGCCATTATGTTCGGAGGCGGAATCGTGGGCTGGTTCTTCGGTGTGAACGCGGAACGGCGAGCGCTGGAGGACATTGCTACCCCGCTATCGTCTGTGTCTACGGGACAGAAAAACCTGTGAGGGAGCGCGGATCGGTTCTGATTGTGACGCTCGCGATGGCCGTCAGTCGCATTCGCTAGCAGGCCTGTACGAATCAGGGCGTCGTACCGGGCGGGCAAGGCCGCCCGGAGATCCGTGGCGACCTCGGTTGCGCCCGCGGCGCGGGCGGCGTCCGCCACGTCCTTCATTGCATAGAGCAGCGCGCCTAATTGGGCGGCCCATGCCTGGTGCGTCCGTTCTGCCGCATCCTCCAGTTCCCGTTCGTGATGCGCGTTGCAGAGACAGGCGTTCCCGGAGTATTGCTGATAGGCCTGAGGCCATCATGCATGGTGTTGCTGCCCGCCGGACGATGGGGCAGAATCCCGGCGGCATCCATCGCCTCGTGGCCGCGGTGGGCATGGGCGAATAGCCAGGTCAGGCGGGGCGTGGAGACGACATGAAACCACCACAACTTGCCGGTCACCCGCATCCCCGTTTCGTCGCAACAGACGGTGTGGGGATCGTTTTGCAGGGCGACGC
>JAJZZH010000241.1 GCA_021797675.1 Bacillota bacterium
CATTGTGGTCCGCGTTGTCCCGATGTCCGCAGCGTTGACAGACGAACTCGGATTGACTCTTCCGATTGTCCGGGGATGTGAATGTGCAGACCGCACATTCCTGCGAACTGTGTTGGGGCGGAACCGTAATGACCAACTTTCCCTGACGCAGGGCTTTATAGCGCGTGAAGGCCACCACATCGCCCCACGCGGACGCTAAAATCGCCCGGTTGAGCCCGGCTTTGGCACGGGCGCCATTGCGCAGAAAGCGGCCGGCGGCATCCTTTTTCGCTTTCGGACGCCGGGTCATGTTGGCGATTTTAAGATCCTCAAAAACGTAAAGATCATAGAACGTCTTGACGATGAGGCGATGACTCGTTTGATGCGCATAATCTTGTCGCACGTGCTTTTCGTACCGCTGACACCGCGCGGCTTTCTGATAGGCTTTGTGGCGGTTGCGGGATCCTTGCTTCCTCCGGGCTGCGCGGCGCTGCCATCGTTTCCGTTGTTGCCGACGCTTCGCGATCCGGGACTTTTGCACGGGTTTGAGGTCGAAGATCTTCCCGTCGGAAGTCACGAGGGGCTTGGCGACGCCCCGATCCCCGCCGAGCGTACGCTCGGCGATTTGCTCCGCCGATAGATAGCGTAAGTCTTCGGCGATCTGCTCGGTCGCCGCGTCGACTGTGGTCCCCAGGCTTTGGGGTGAACCTGGGGATTCCCTTCTACCGGCGGTTGTCTCGGGCATCGCCACGGCTGGATCTTCGGCGGCAAACGACAGCCACCATTGGCCTGCGTCGACAGCGACGTGGATCGAAGCGGGCACGGCATGGGGGCGATGCGCCACATACGGAAGAATGCCCACCGGAAATTTGTTGGTCCCAACATGCAGGTGGTAGGATTGCGTCTCCCCGGTGACTGCGTCGACCTGCGGAACAAACGCGAATAACTCACCGGTTAGCCACACCGCCTGCCGCCCGATCTTTTTCTTGATCTTGGGACGCCCCCCGAGTTTTTGAAAGAAGCGGCTGTACGCTTGGCGAAATCTCACAGCTCCGTTGCGAAGAATCTGCGACGGCACCGCTTTGAGAAAGGCCGTGGCGTCGGTCACGAACCGGCTGTACTGTTGATCGACGGGAACCTCGATGCCCGCCGTTCCGACCATCCGCTGCTGGAAGCTCCCGCTTGACCCCCTCCCGGCTTCGCCTGGGAAGGGGAATGCGCGGGCATTTTGTTCAAATTCCTAAAGAATAACGCCGGCCGAGGCTAAAAGGTTGCACCGCAAGGTGGTGGCGAGACAGGGTTTGGCACCGGACGCTGGACTGCGGTGAGCGAAACGCAATGCCGGCGGGCCGCAGCCAACGCCTCGGCGAGCGTGCCATAATCTTCGGAAACCGAAGGTTAGCGGGAAAGCTTCGGCCTTTAGGTCGGGAGGAAGGCTTCTGCGGGCGGGGCCGCCCGCAGGGCGTGCTGACCTTCCGCCAGCCCTGCAGCAAAGTTGAGATCTGCCTGCGGGCACGATTCGACAAACCTCTTGCCAAGCTGAGCGCGAGATGCTCTATTTCCAAAGGTTTGTTGAAATTCCTCCGGTCCCGAAGGGGATCGTTCGCTTGCAGTCCCGTTTCATAGTAATCTATTGGTATTGAGTAATCTTTTGGAAGCTTAGAGATTCCAGCCCTTTAGAGGTTGAAGGATCCAACGCGCCCATCAGCTCTGGCGCTGTAAATCTCGAACCCTGCCGAAATTCGACTGCGGCAAAAGAATGCCTGTAGGGAGGACATCGATGGTACCCAGTCGGAAAGAGGCGCGCCAATCGCGCCATCATGTGCATGGAGCCCGACAGATAGGTTTCGTCATTGCTTTCATTATGGTGGTAGGTCTGGCCGTCGGTGCCGTAATCGCCAGGCCCCGGGCCCGTCTCGGTCCCAGCCGCCATGGGCTTGCCCATCTCACGATGACCGCCCTCGGCGCTCCTCACGTGCAGTCGGCGTTTATTTACCACCACCAGGTGTTCCCCCTCAACGACCGGCGAGGGCGGCTTACACCGAACCAGTCCGTGCCTCCTGGCGTGCACGGACTGGTTCGGGTCCGAATTCACAACCCCGCCTGGCTCGCCTGGGTGCCAGGCGAGCGCAAGTTGCTGACGCGTGCCGTGGCCATTCCCAGGGCGCCTCGGTTACAACACATCCGAGCGACTCGCCGCCTGCTCCCGTCGGTCGCCGTGCACTTCCGTCAGGCGGTCATCAAGGTCCTCTACCGCGAAGGAACCGTTCGACACGCGCTGAACTTTTCCGCGCCGGTAACCTCGGCGCGCCTGCCCTTACCGATGCCCCGGCCTGGTCAGACGGGACGGATCGTGATCCGAACCAGTCCTGCACCCTGGGTGCAGCCGGGTCGCCCCCAGATCCTGCAGTGGACTGCAGTGCCTTATCTAACCGTGTCAACCTCCGCCGCGTATTTGCCCGGGTTGAGAACACCCATAACGGTCAAATTCAGTCAGCCGCTGGCAGCCGCTCAGCTCTCTCGATGGAAAATCACGCCGACCGTAGCCGGCAGCTGGCACACGGTGAACCCGACCACCTACACCTTTACGCCTTCGGATCGCTTCGGGTACGGGCCCGACGCACGGATCGCCGTTATCATTCCCAGCGGAACCACCGGGCCGGTCGCCGAAAACGGGGCCTACTTGGCGTCGACGGCAACGCTGACGATGAGCACCCCCCCGGGGTCGGTTACCCGGCTCCAGCAGCTGTTGGCCGAGGAGGGCTACCTTCCCGTCAGTTGGCATCCAACAGGTCATGTTCGGGCCAAGACCTTCGCCGCCCAGGTACGGACGATCTATCATGCCCCGAAGGGCACGTTCCATTGGAGATACCCGGCTCTGCCTGCCACCTTGCGGCGCCTGTGGACGCCGGGCCTCTTCAATGTGGTCATCAAAGGAGCGGTCATGCAGTTCGAACGCGTCAATCACCTGACCGTCGACGGGATTCCAGGCCCCGTGGTATGGTCCACCCTGATTCGCGACCGTCTGTTGCATCAGGTCAGTCCCGATGGCTATGCCTACATTTCGGTCAGCGAAAAGCTGCCCGAGACCCTGACGCTCTGGGTCAACGGAAAGCGCGTGTTAACCTCGCTGACCAACACCGGAATCTCTCAGACCCCCACCTTTCTTGGCACGTATCCTATCTTCGAGCGGCTCGCCTTTCAAATCATGAAAGGCAAGAATCCGAATGGCATCCATTATGCCGACCCGGTACACTGGATCAACTATTTTGCCGGCGGTGATGCGGTGCATGGCTTTGTGCGTAGCGCCTACGGGTTCCCCCAGAGCCTGGGCTGTGTGGAACTGCCCATCCCCACGGCTTACCGCGTTTTTCAACGCGTCCACTACGGAACGTTGGTCACCGTCCTGTCGGGGAAAGGTCCTTCCGGCCGTTCGCCGACGCCCGTGGTGTCTAAGAAACCTTAGCGGGAAGCCGCCAGGTCTCAGAGCGAGACGCACCAGCCGCTCGCCTTAGGTCCCCGAATGGATTGCGGGATCATAGCGCAGCAACCAGCCGATGCCGCCCTTTCGCGCGCCGTCGGCCACCGCTAGGCCGATAACGGCCACAATGGCTCCTTCCTCATCGACAACCACCGGCCACCGGTGCTTGTCGGCGATCGGAATTTTTTGGTCAACAAACACGTCCTGCAGCTTCTTGGTGCCATTGAGTCCCAACAGGCGGATACGATCGCCGGGTTGCCAGGTTCTGATCCGCCACCGGGTGAGGTCGGCCGCTTGCACCCACGACGCCGATTGGTGGGAAAGGGCATCGCGCTTCGGAATTTCGCCAGCGCGCTCGACACCAACCCGGCCGCCCCAAGGCAGGGCGTTCCATCCCTCGCACAGGGCGATGGGCTGGAGAGCCGCGAAGGCTTCTGGCTGGGCGGCGGCCAACCCCCGACCGATTTCCCATTGCCCCGTCGCGCTTTTCCGCACCGTCCAGCCGGCAGGCCAGGCGGCCTGCCCTGCCAGCGCCGCGTGAAGATGCTGAGCCGTCAGCCGCAGATGGTGCTTGGTCGCAATTTTTTGCAGCAACAATGCTTGCTCGGGTCGGGCCAGCCTGCCAAACGCATCGGGCAAGAGGATCCGTTCGGCCCCCACCTCAACCGCGAAGGCCTGGACAAAGCGGTCGACCGCGGATTCGACCAGCTCCCTCCACTCGGCGGCTTGTTCCCCGAGTTCAGCGAGCGCCCGCCCCAATCGCGGATTATACTGCGCCTTGAGATCGGGCAGGAGGTCCAACCGGATCCGGTTGCGCAAGATGCTGCGATCCTGATTCGACGGATCTTCCACCCACCGCACGTCGCGGAACGTGAGGTATTCGCGCAGTTGAACACGGCCGAAGGCCAACAACGGATGTAAAAACGCCCCCGCTTGCGGGCGAATTCCGGCCAGGCCGGCAACGCCGGTACCGGCCAGGATCCGCATGAGCACCGTTTCGGCCTGATCGTCCGCCTGGTGCGCGAGGGCGACGGGGGTTTGTTCCCCGTACGCCCGTCGCACCTGGTGCAGAATCCGCAACCGTGCAGCCCGGGCCGCCATTTCCAGACCGCCCGGGTCCCGTGGGGCCGCGGTCACGGAACGCGATATCAATTCCAGGCCGAAGCGCTCTCGTACGTACTGGGCTAGCTCGGCCGCTTCAACGCCGGACTCTGCACGCAGGCCATGGTCAACGTGAACGGGGATCAGGCTCAAGTTGAGGCCGTGGGCGTCGTTAACCCGCAGCGCCAAGGTTAACAGGGCCATCGAATCCCCACCCCCGGAAATCGCCAACACCACGGTCGCGTGCCCAGCGACCAGCCGGCACCAGATGGCCAGAAATTCCCTTTCTAGGGCCGCCGCCTGCCTGCTATTGCCCACCGACTCTCACCTGCTCCCCCGCCCTTGATCCGGCTGCCTCCTCACCCCCGACTGACGGCGCGCTAGCCAGGGCGCAATTGGATCTTGAGCCCCTCTCCCTCCCGAATGGCTTGAATCGCGTTGGCGTAGGCGCTCAACGGAAAGGTATGGGTTACCAGACGCTGCTCCAGCACCCCGTTCGACGACGATGCAATCTGCACCGCCCGAGCGTAACTTTGGTTAATGGCCATCGAGGAATATATGGTGATTTCCCGGTGGTAGATCCAGTAGGGTTCGATGGCAGCCACCGCTCCCCGCGGTGCCACGCCGAACAAGAGGTACGCACCGCCCGGGCTGACAAAACGGATCGCCTGGGGCATCACGCCGGCCACACCGGTCGCGTCGACCACGAGGTCAAACCCCATGGGATGCGCCTCGGCCAGAGGCTCCGCGGCGTCCGCCATCACGCCCTGACGGGCTCCCAGTTGGACGGCCCATTCGAGCCGCCGGGAACTGGTGTCGACGGCGGTCACCGCATTCGCACCTCCACGCAGCAGAAGCCGCATCAAAATCACCCCCATCGGGCCCATGCCGAACATCAGCACCTCGGAGCCGGGGCGCACCGGCACGCGTTCCAGCGCCCACTCCGCACAAGCCAGCGGCTCGATGAGTGCTCCCACCTCGGCCGGCATGTCCGCCGGCAAGGCATGGACGTTTTTGGCGGGAACCGCCACGAATTCGGCGAAGCCCCCGTTCACCGTATCCCCGATGGCGCCCCAATTCACACAATGATTGCTCTGTCGCGAGCGGCAAAAACCGCACACCCCGCAGGTGAGCGTGGGGTCAACCCCCACCTGCCGGCCAACCCAGTCGGTGGAAACCTCGGCACCCACACTCACCACCGTCCCCGCCAACTCGTGACCTGGGGTCAAGGGATACGGTGAAAGATAGTCGCCGTCATAAATTTTGAGGTCCGTGCCGCAGACGCCCGCGGCCTTAACCTGTACAATCATCTCCCCGGCCGCGGCGTCCGGCCGCTCCACATATTCCAGGGTGGCCCGTTTCGGCTCCCACAAAACCACCGCCTGCATTTTCATGGTCCCTCTCCTCCTTTTCACCAAGACTCGCGGCCCACCAGACGTTGAAACATCATCGGTCAAGCCGTAGGAAACGCTTGAGCCCCACGCTCCGAGCGGGATCACGCAGGGCGGCGGCGACCCCGTCCAAATCCAACGGCCGGTTCAAAATTCCTTCCACAGCAAGCTTTCCCGACGCCACGACGGCCACCGCACGCGCCATGGTAAACGGATTGGTATAGGCTGAGACGATGGTCAACTCTTTTTCGTAGAGGAGATGGGGGGAAACGCGGGCGCGTAAGTCCGTCGCGGCAACCCCAAACACCAGGACCTTGCCGCCCCTGGCGACCACTTGCAAAGCATATTCCAGCACCGCGGCGCTGCCTACGGCGTCCACCACGACGGTCGGACCTTCCGCCGCCCGTTCCTTGACGGCCAAGGCAGCCTCCTCGCCCCGGCCGTAAACTTCGATGCCGAGCTCGGCCGCCATCCCCCGCCGGGCATCGTTGGTCTCCAGCCCGACCACCCAAGCTGCCCCCGCCGCCCACAAAAGCTGGGCAATGATCACGCCAATCGGTCCCATGCCCACCACCATCGCCGTCTCGCCCGATCTTAAGGCCAGGTTGTCGATGCCGCGCAGACAGCATGAGACGGGTTCCGCGAGCGCTCCCCGCCAGACGGCCAACCCAGCGGGCAAACGATAAAGTTGGGCCACCGGCGCCACCGTCCATTCGGCAAATCCGCCATCCCGATCCACCCCAATGGCCTGCCGATGCGGGCAGAAGTGGGGATCGCCCCGGCGGCAATAGGAACAGCCGTGACAGGCGATATTCGGGTCCAACGCCACCGGAGTGCCCACGGGCAGCGTGGTCGGCGTCTCCGACCCCAAGGCTGCAATCACCCCCGACAGTTCGTGCCCCAGCACCCGAGGAAGGTTTGCGGCATAGGCGCCCGCGACGATATGGTGATCGGTTCCGCAGATTCCGCTGGCCGCCACTTCGATTAAGGCTTCACCGGGGCCCGGCACGGGTTTCGGCATGGTCACCCGCCGGATCGCGTGCGCCCCCGTAACCTGCACTGCCTCCATAGCTATGTTCGCTCCTTTGGGTTGAGCACGACAATTTTTTCGGCGGCGTATTGCTCGATGGCGTGCATGGCGCGATCCAGCGCAATCCGCGGCGTGGTCTCGGTCGCCCCCCGAATCGCCTCCCACCAGAGACGGCGCAATTGATTGCCAAAGTTCATTTTCGCCATCCCTCGGCGCACCAAGTCCGGCAACAATGCGTCCGGTACCCCGCTCCCCCCGTGCAGCACCAGGGGAAGGTGCGGCTCCAGCCGGTGGGCGGCTTCCAGCCGGGCAAGATCGATATGCTCGGGTCCCCGGTAGTGGCCGTGCTGGGTCCCTATCGCAATGGCCAGCGCATCCACCCCCGTTTGGGCGTGAAATTCCCGCGCCATCGCGGGGTCCGTGAGCTGCTCCCACGCTCGCGGTTCTCCGTCCCGGCCCACGTGTCCGATTTCCCCTTCCACATACGCCTGATGGGAGCGGGCCAGGGCAACGACTTTTTGGGTGACGGCGATGTTTTCGGCTACCGGCAGCGTCGATCCGTCATACATCACGCCGGTAAACCCTGCCTCGAACGCTTCGGCGATCGGTTGCATGTCTTGGACGTGATCCAACACGAGCCCAACCTCTACCGCATGCTCCGCACTCAAGTGCTGGAGCCAGGTCACCAACCCCCGCCCTCCCCAAATGGCCAACGTCGGTTGTGTACACTGCACAATGATTGTGCTCTTGGTTGAACTTGCCGCCCGCACCACCGCTGCCATCATGTCGAGAGAATCCACATTAAAAGCTGGTACCGCACGGCCAGCGCGCAACGCCGACCCTATCATCGCCGACGGATTCACCAACGCCATTTGCATCCCCTCCCTTGATAACCGAAACATCTCATCGCAACCGCTTTGCCGCCCCGTCTCACGGCGTGCTCGAAGTGCCTGCCACATCAATCAACACTTTGACCGCATCACCGGGGTCGTCGGCTAGGCGGCGGAACGCGTCGTCCGCCTGAGCTAACGGTACCACGGACGTGATCAGCGAGTGCACCTCCACCCCCCTGTTCGCTACCAGACGGATGGCGGTTAGAAAATCGTCGCGGCGGTACATCGCCGACCCTATAACGTCAAGTTCGTGGTCCTGAATCTGGATCGCATCCAGCTGCAGGGGTTCCTCGGGCACCCCGATCAACACCACGGTGCTTCCCTTGCGGGCCAGGGAAAGCGCGGCGCCCATGGTGACCGTGGTCGCCACGCAGTCGAAGATCACATCGGGTCCCTCTTCCCACAACGTCCGCACCGCCTGTTGCCATTCGGGAACCGCCGCGTCGATCGGCTGCAACCCCAGCGACTCCGCCACCAGCAAGCGGGCTTCGCGCAGATCGGTAATTGCTACCGAGGTCATTCCCAGCGCCCTTCCCGCTAGTCCGGTCAACAGGCCAATTGGTCCGGCGCCGATCACCAGCGCTTGGCCTCCTACCAGACCCACCCGGCGCAGCGCATGAACCGCCACCGCGAGCGGCTCCACCAATGCGCCCGCTTTGAGGTCGATGGCCGCCGGCAAGGCCAGCACGTTTTCCACCGGAAGGACCAGTTCATCCGCCAAGGCGCCAGGCGCGCTCACGTTGCCGATCACCCGCAAGCGATGACAAATATGCGGTGCGCCGTGACGGCACGCATAACAGGTGCCGCACGCCAGGGAGGGCATGCCCACCACCGCCCGTCCCTGCCAATTCGGATCCACCCCCGACCCTACCTCGACCACCGTACCACTGAATTCGTGTCCCAAGACAATCGGGGGATGCACCAGGGGATGTTTTCCCCTATACGAGTGCAAGTCTGATCCGCAAATCCCGCAATATGCCGGTCGAATGCGCACAAACCCGGCCGGCAGCGATGCCGGGCTAGCCTCCTCCCAGCGCAGCGTCTCGACATCCGTCAGCACCCATTGGCCCATCCTCCACCCTCTCCTTTCGCTGCTGACCCGCAACGGGTTGCCTTTTCCCTTGCCTGCTCCTGTTTGATCGGTCGTCCGCTGACCGCGCTCTTGGTTCCGTTCTCGCGGGGCCGACCCTGAGCCCTGCCGACTATTCACCGTGTCATCGTTGGGCAGACCCGGCTTCACTGCTGAACGCCTCGGTTGGTCGCCATTGCTGGCGAAACGCAGCATAGCGCCGCTGATATGCCTCTATCCAGCGGGCCCTGGGCTCGACTTGAATCCGGCGCAAGCCGACGGAGAGGTTCTGACCGACCGCACGCGCCGCCAACCGAGCGGCTCCCACCGCCACCGCCTCGGTATCCTTGATCACCGTCAGCGGACGGTTGATCACGCTGGCTCGGATGGTCATCGCCACGTCAATCGCGCTGCCGCCGCCAATGGCAACCACCTCCCGGACGGGCGTCCCCGCATAATCTTCCAGCTGCTCGACCACCCCGCGCGCGGCAAACGCCCAGCTCTCCAGCGCCGCCCGGACAATCTGGTGCACCTCGACGTCCGCACCCCACACCGTCAACTCGAAGCGCGGCGGCGAGCCCAAACTTGCCGGCAGGAATGCGGCCGGACCGGCTTCGGCCTCAGGCTCGCGATTAATCGCAGTCCACATCGCCTCCCAGGATTGTACCCGTAACACCTTGCGCAGAACGTTCAGGGCCATTCCGGAATAGATCCCGCCACTCAGGTAGCGCGGTACGGGAAATCCGGTGACTCCATATTCCAGGCCAAGCGCGAGCGTCTTGCCTCCCGGGAGCTCCTCCAGCGGACGCCAGAGCGATTCCGCCGTTCCCATCGAATCCAACAGCTGATCCGGCTGCTCGACTTCCGCCCCGATCGCCCCCACCGGATGGTCATGGCCGCCGACCCCCACCACCGTCGATGCACTGAGCCCCCACGCGGCAGCGAGATTCTGACGCACCGTTCCCACTCCCGTTCCGCTCGCCGCCATCGGCGGCAAAAACTCCCTGCCTTGGGGCAGGATGGGATCGAGCCATTCCCGGCACCAGGTCCGGTCCTTCACGTCCAAGGCATACGTCCGAGTGGCCTGCGATGGAGAAATCACCGCTTCACCGGTCAGCGCCCAGGCGACGAATTCGCTGATAGGCAGCCAAAGTGCGCCGGCATCCCATACCGCGGGCAAAGCTTCTTTCAACCAAAACCATTTAAATAGGCTGTAGGTGGCCTTCAGGGGCAGCCCGGTCGCCTGCCGTGCCGCCGCCCCCAACGTTCTCACGAAGCGGTCCTGCAACGCCGACGAACGGGTTTCGTACCAGGCGACGGCGGGATACCGGACGTTCCCCTGAGTATCGAGCCACACGCCCTCTTCACCCATACTCGCCACCGCCATCGCGCGGATGCGCACACCCGATCCGCAATCCTGCACCAAGCTATGCACCACCTCTTGCGCCGCCGTCAGCAAGGCAGCCGGCTCGTGCACCCACCCGTATGCGTCACGAGTTATCGGAGTGTCAGCGGATCGCGTGCCCCGTACCTCCCCGGATTCATCGAGCAACAGCGCCTTAATATGGGTCGTGCCCACATCGAGACCAATATAGCCGTCGAACGCCCACACCTCCTGCCATGATACAAAATAGCGGCGAAACCCCCTGGGTTTACCGAGAGGGATGAAAGCCGCTGGGCTCCGCCCTTTGCACCATCATTTCCCCTAAGGATCATGCCACTGCGCAGTAGATCGCCTTACACCATCAATCCATGGGTGGTACATGAACTGGGAAGCCCCGGCGTTAGCCGGGGGAGTCGTCACCGATCCCCACCCGTGCGCTGGACGGGATGGAAAGTAATGCCCACCGACGCTGCCCAGCGGTCGAGTTCCACCGTTTCCGCCACCTGGGGCAAAAGGTTCGCGGCATTGCTCTGGGCTGCAGCAGTGGCCCATTTCAGCGCCTGTTCCAGGCGTCCAAAACGCTGATAGCCGGCCAGCATCCCGGCCAAGAACGCATCCCCCGACGCTATCGGATTCACCGCTGCCGCTAGGGGAGGCACACTGACCTGCCAACGTCCTTCCCGGCCCCAAACCAGCGTAGGCTCGGCACCGTTGGTCACGATTACCCAGGCCGTACCTCGCTCAACGAGGGCGCGGGCCACCCGGTCGATGCGCTCCCCTTGGTCGGCGGCACCATCGCCACCGCGAGCCCACGCCTCCACCAGGCCCCAGAATTCAGCGCGGTTCACTTTAACCATCCAGGGCCGCGCCAAGGCGCCATAATATAGGACTTCACCGGCCGCATCCAACACCGCGTCGGTGCCCCGAGCGCGCGCCGCCTCGATCAAGCCGGCATACCACCCGACCGGCGTGTTGGGGGGCAGACTGCCGGTCAACACCAGGTAATCGAAGTGTTGGCGGGCTAGGCCGTGATTGACGGCTTTGGTCAACGCCGACACCTCTTCCGGGCTCAGGGCAGGTCCTAAGCCGTTCACCACGGTACTCGTCATCGCCTGGGAATCCACCACGATATCACACTGACGGGTCGCTCCCTGAATCTCAACCACGCTGCAAGCGGCATCTAATCCCTCTTGCTCTAGCAGCTTGCGGGCGACGGCCCCCGCTAGTCCGCCCACTGCGACCACCGCCGCCGACTGGCGGTCTCCCCACGTTCTCAACGCCCTCAGCACGTTGAGGGCCTTGCCGCCCGCGATGGCATGCTCACTTTGCACACGGTGCACACGGTTCACCTGAAATCCCGGCACTACCAAGATGCGATCCAACGATGTGTTGGCCGATACGATAAGGTTCATGGCCGCCCCCAAATTGTTTCTCGCCTCTATTCTAATGCACCCGCGCTCAACCCGCGCTGGGCGTAAACCCCCAGGCGGCGGGCCAGCCTTCGTGGCTCGCCCATGGTATCGCCAAACACACGCCCTCGTTCCTGGATGCTGTGGCTGCCTTTCGGACGCAACGATGGACGGCGCGAATTTATGGCGAGTCCGGTGTCGCCCCCGTTTCCCCGAAAATCACGACCGAAATTATCCCGATCCGGTCGGAAGCCGGATGATAGAGAAAGCCACCTGCTGGAAAATCTCAAAGTCCACTCTGCGAATTGGATGAGAATACGGGGCAGCGGTCATTCAGGATCTCGAGCAGGGGAATTGGGCTTTAGACGTGGCGTCATAAATGTATTGCGAGAACGCGAACATTGAAATCCGTGCATCCTCGTATTACACGACCTACCTGGTTAACGCCGCCCCCGCCGACGGCACACGCCTCTTGCTGGGCCAGAACCAGCTCGACCAGGACGCTCCCTCCAATTGGTCAAGAACCTTCCCCGGGTCCGCGCTGCGGACCGATCGCTTCCGCAATGGCGTCGGCAATCGGCCCAAAATCGAGTCGATCCTGGGCCGCCCTCGCTAGTCGTCCCGATCGCGACCACGTGTGGACGAGTTCCCGAATGCCGGGGTACGCGGCAAAGATTCCTTCCACCCGCTGCAAGGGCACGGTGAAAACCCGCAAGATATAGTCGGCCAGGAGCACGGCCTGCACCGGTCCCAACTCTGGACTCGGGCCCACAATATGGAGGTTTCGCTCACGAATAAACGCGGTGGCGTGGGCGAGGGCGGTGCTTCCGGCGTACGGGTCGACGCCCGCGAAGGCCAGGTGCCGGACATTCGACATGACCAACGCACCAAAGCACAGGGGGCACGGTTCCAACGTGCTGTAGAGCACATAGTCTCGCGCCTCCTGGGCGCGTTCGATGGGAATCTGCCGGAGGGCGTGATATTCTGCGTGGTCGAGGCGGGTCCCCCGCTCGATGCCGCGACGCACCATCCGGTTGTGTCCCCTATAGCGAACTTCCCCCGAAAGGGTTGCAACGACTGCTCCAATCGGGTAGCCGCCCTCCTGATATGCGTGCCAGGCTTCAATGAACGCGTACCGCCAAGGCTCAGGATAATCGTGCCAACGCGTACCGACCATGGGTATTCATCTCCGTTTGGACGTTTATCAATGAACTCTTGTTAAGTCTAAATCTCTATGACCACAAAATCGGCCCATTATCCCCCATTGTTTCCGCTGAGGTTATATGGCCTAAAGTTACTCTAATTGCCTGTCCAAGAGTTGATTGGTATGCTGACCATCATGGACCTTACCGTATTGGTTTTGAGAATTTAGATTGATAAGGTCTTGAGAGGGGTACCGAGAGAAGGTGCCGGTGGGGGTACAGCTTGAGCTATCGAAAGAAGGCCCCCCGCGCCGGTCGCTTCGGTCGATCTCGCTAAGGACGAACAGATGGGTTCCCTGCCCCGTCGAATGGGCTGGGCAGGGCCAGCAACGAGGCGGTACTCAAGGCGTGGTGCGCCGTGTAGCGCGCTGGCGAGCGCAAGCTCCCGCTTTGCGCAAAATTTAATATGCCAAATAGAAGTGGACAGTTTGGCCATCGTTTTTCTCCACTTTGGCCATTGCAGTTGTTCCGGGGCGAGAATGCCGAATGCGTCACCCAGGGGCTGGTCGATATCTCTCAACACCTCGGCGGCGCTCCCTACACCTGCCACCGGTCCACGATGCCTCGGGGCTCAGGAAAGATTTATGATGCGCTAAAAAACAGCCTGAACCATCGGAGATCAAAAAGAGCCCCCTTGAAGGCGTCAACAGCCGCGCCAAAATGAAACATCGGAGCGGGCGTGCAGGCCTGGAGTTGTTCGATGCCTACCGTGTGCTCATTCGGGGGGATCAGGCGGGATGGCCATCCTGGGATTTGAGAAAGCGCCTCCTGTCATAATGGGAAAACCTGGATATGTTCATAAATCTATCATCCGTATGGAGAATAAGCCAGGTATCGTCGCACAATAGCTCGCAAACATCCCGTGCCCAAAAATATATGAACGCCCTATGCATATGCCGCTCACCGTTCTAGCGTCAGTGCTGTGCCGGCAGCGGCCCGGCGCACCGCCCTCGTGTCGATTCCAGCCAGGCATTGACGCCGGAGTACGCATAGGCTTACCAAGTGGCCGGCGTTTGACGCTGTGCCTCGCCCGTGCCATTGAAGCGCATACCCGGCCGGGATTGGTCGACGCATCGTCGGCCCCTTCCCTCGACTTTTCGTAGCCTGCCCCGGTTCAATAGAACGCCGCTTCGTCGGCTGGTTGACGGGCAGCCTGACGATAGTTGCCGCATCCACCAATATGGATAACGCACTTGCCTGGGTTAACAGGGAGCAGGATGAAGAGGCTTCGGCTGGGTCACTCCAGTCCCGCCCGACTAATCCGTTGGGAGCCATAGCAAGAACAACCTGACTCGCTTCGGCCAAGACGGCCCTCTGGTATCGGGGATTAGGGTCGAGCTGGTAGAGGCGGACCAGACTCGCGAGGAAGATAGCATCGAAGGCGTCTTGCTCCGCCGGATCCTCGGCGTTTAACTGGATGAGATTCCCCGTCACCGGGTCCTGCCACACCTCAAGCACGGTGTCGGCCAACCGCTCGGCGTCCCGAACTCCGCTCCGTCCGACGATCTGGTACCATTGCAGGTCAGCATCGATCACCAACCCGGAATTGTAGGGAAAGGGCACCCCTGACGGATGAGACGGGCGGACCGCCGAGAGATGGTCACCGTACAAGCCAATCAAAGTCCGCATATGCTTGGTGTTCCAATTGCGGATGGCGAGGGCCCACCGCCGATAACAGGAATCGTGCGTCGTCGCATATAGCTCCTCGGCCCCTAAAAGAAACGTGCCGGTTGCGGTTTCGGTACGAGTGGCACGTTCGGTGTTGAACCACTCCCCGCCTTCGCGCGGGTCCCATCCTGATGCCATAAATGCAAAGACGCGCCGAGCCTGCTGGACCCACCGCGTGTCGTGCGTCAGTCGAAAGGCTTCGATGTCGTCCAAGAGGACCCAACCGTTATCATCGTAGAACTGGAGTCCAGCCGGGTTGTCTACGGCGGCCGTATACCCCGCAGAACCAGGGCGGCGGTCGAGCAGATACGGATGCATACTATCCATCAGGGAAAGCGGTACCGGACGCCGCTTTATTCCGGCCAGGGCTTGGTTCGCGGCAATCCATTGGCTAACCGGCCAAAGATACGCTGGCCACACCGGCCCATCGGGACTGGGATTTGCCTCTAGCCAGATGGACTCGCCGTTGACACTAGCTCTATAGTTGCGGTGCACGGAAGCAGCCAGCCGACCCGCCAGCCTCAGCCACGCCCGCCTAGATGGCCGTTGCCCGCCGCCCGCGGGCAATTCCCCGTCAAGGGCCGGCGGCCGGAAGACCACTCGGACACCCGTCCGCCTGAGGGCCCGCCAACATGGTTGGGAGGGCCTTCCGAAATGACCATCCCTGAGCACGACGACCGCCGCAAATTGGCGCCAATGCCTCAACAGGCTCGCTCCGGGCCGCGTCGGCAACCCTGGCCAGGGCCGATCCCAAAAAGCAATCGGCACCCAGCCCCGAGCTAAGAGCACCATGAGCCCCCGAAACACCTCGCCTCCGGACCCTCCTTGCACATACATGGCTATGCGCTGCGAATGAAAGCGCACCTTTGGATCCCACCACCGCTGATCCGAGGTCCACCAACGGCCGTACATTCCAGTCAATTCCGCCGCTCGCCAACCCAATCCTAACTGGTGCCGGCGCACCAACGCCTCCGAAGCAAGCAGGTACTGGGCGGTCGCGCCGATTCCCGACCCCCCCAAAAGAATTCCCCGAGCCCGACCAATCACTGGGTTGAGGCGTCGGCGCACACCGCCCTTCGTCCCCACCATCTGCAAGGCAGCAACATAGAGGCCCATGGCCTTTGCCCCGAGCCCGTTCGTGCTCAGCGCCTCGACGTAATCAAAGGTCGTCTTGGCGTCAACCGTAAACCCTCCCCTTTCCGGATCCGGCCACGCTCGCAGCCCAAACCCAGGTTCGATCAGCCCGAGATGGTCGAGACCAGCCAGGATCCGTTGCGCCTGAAGGCGCGGAATCAGTCCCCAACGCGCGCCGGCGACGTAATCACGCGCACTGGTGGACCGCTGAAGCTCCTCGGCGCAGATCACCCGGGCGAGAGATCGTGCGTGGCGCGACCACCACCAAGCCGACCACCAGTCTCCGCGGCTCGCCGCCGCCCCAGCGGCCGCGCGCACCGCCGCGGCAGTCAGCGCCAAGGTGTCAGGCGACAGTTGGTTAGGCGTTTTCGTAGCCCGCAACACCCTGGACACGGCCATCCGGGTCCACGACCAATGGTCGGCGAGCCGAGCGGTCCCGTTATCGATGGTGGTCACCGCCCACAGGGCGGCAGACAGGGAGCGAACGTCCGCCCAAGGAGCCCACAGGCCGTTGACCAAACGTTCGGCCGCTGGCCGATGACCGGCTTCGGCCAACGCCACGGCGGCCTTGGCGTCGGCAACGACCGAAGCCGGCGGACCAGCAGGCTGATGCTCGCGTCCATCGGCACCGATGTGCTCTGCCAGGAAGGCCAAGGCTCGACGATAGTCGGCATAGAAGACGGCAGGCCGTGACCCGGCCAAGTGCAGATACGCAGACGGCGCGTCGGCTGGCGCGGCCTGCACCCCTGGCAGCATCCAGACCAGCGTTGCACCCAAAAATCCCGCCGAAAATAGCGAGTTCGCGATTTTCACATAGGCACGCAGACCGTATCCCTCCCCAGGGTTCTAGTCTGGCGGGTTACGGGAGCGGTCATCCTCGGCCAAGGCGACATCGAAACCCTTTGACGACGGCACCGAGGTCGTTTCGCTTAAGGGTTTTGGGCCCACCCGGGCGCCATCACCCCCCTTGTGCTCTATCGTGCGAGCGCCTTCAGGCCCGGTTGGTGCCCGTCTCCGCTCCCACCGCATATCCGCCTGAAGGAGACAAGGACGATCTCAGGAATCTGTCGCCAGTTCTCGGCGTCATTGCCAAAAAATATTGAAAGGGGCCTTCGGCGTACAGGATTGGTTCGCGTCCCCAAGGGCGGCACCCCTGGTTAGAAAACCCACAATAATCTCGTTCGGCTTTCCTCGACCCCTTGCGGAGTCCGCAGTCCTCACAGGATTCGTCCCCGAGCTGTGGGGTCGGCTTGGGGATTCATTCCTACCGTCACTTGTCCCCATGCTGTGGGGTCGGCTTGGGGTCACTTGTCTGATCGAGGGTGGCTCTCGCCCTATCGAGCGAGAACGCGGTTCCCTCGCTCCTCGCCAGGGAACCCAGACGGAGAAGAGAACAGCTCGCCGCTCCGGGGTCTGCCCGGTAGCCTGGGTGTAACCCGGTCCTCATTAGGGTGCCCCGTCGCTCCTGAATTTGTTCGTCTCAGTGGTGGATAACTTGGTCAAAGATTCCCGACGAGCCACTGGATCCCGTCGGTTGGCTGTGGGCAGCACGCAACGATAACCGCTAGGCAAGACTTGATGTCGGGTCAGGGAGCGGCTGGCCGCGGAGCCTCCAGCGGCATGGCCCAAACGGCAGGCACCGTGGCCAGGGTCAGCGCGAACAGAATCCATCCCACGGTCGCTGCCTGCCAATGGACTGCGACATAGGTCAGCGGGAGAACCATCAGCGCCCCCAGGCCATTAGACAGGCCAAGGGCCACTCCTGAGCCCAGCCCGGGATTTTCCGAAAAGATGTCCTGCCCAATCAGCATCGTGGTGGCGGAGGCGCCAAACAGGGCAATCCCCATCACTGCCAGCACTGCCCAAATCCAGGCTCCCGACAAACCGAGGAACGCGATCAGGGTCACGGCCGCCAACCCGCTGGTGCCCAAGAGCACTGCCCGTTTCCCCGCGCGGTCGGTGACCACCCCGCCCAGCAAGTTGCCGATGATGCCCACTCCAATTAAGGTGCTGACCAAGAGTGCCCCTACCACCAAACTGCCTCCGTGCTGATGCCAAATCAAGGGCGCCAACGTGATCATCTCGTAAATCGTCGCCGAGCGCACCACGCTATAGGCGAGCAAAGCCGAGGCTGGTTTTAGGTGGCGTCGCCAGTGAATGCCGGCCGGGTTGGGACGCGACCGCGGTTGCGGCGGAACGGTGGCCGCTGCCGCGGGCAACGTCAGCAAGAAAGGCACCGCCAACAGCCAGAGCCAGCCCAACCCTAGCTGGCTGACCACCAGCCCCGCCGCCAGCGGCCCTAAGCTACGGCCAATTTCCCCCCCCACCAGAAACACCGAGGTGCCGACGGCCTGGCGGTTGGACACCAAACGACGGGTGATGGACAGCGCCTGCGGATGAAAAGCGGTATTGCCGACGCCTACCAGCAGCAAGAGCGTCAACAACAGCCATACTGGGTGGGCCCAGCCAAAGACGGCGGCGCTCAGCGTGCTCAGGCCGACGCCCCCCAGCATCAGACTGCGGCCTCCCCAGCGATCTGCAAGCCATCCGGACAACGGCTGCAGACCTTGACCGAGCAGCAGCGCCGTCATCAGCGATCCCGCCAAGTCCATTGGAACATGGCGCACTCTCACGACATAGGGCAAAATGCCGGGAAGATAATTGGCAATGCCATCGTTCAAGAAATGCGTCCATGAGAGCCATGCCAAGGATCCCCAAGGCTGTACGGCTCGCTGAATCAAAGGCGCTGTGGGCTTTCTCATTGTGTCCTCCAGCCTCCGCCGACCACTGGCCCCTTAAATCATGCTGCGATCAGTGTACCACGCCGGTTAGCCGGTTAGCAGGCGGGCCGCGAGGGCAGATTATGCCTTCATTGTGCGAAGGCGTCCGAGGCCTCGGCGTGCGTTCTCTGGCGACTTGCACCCAAGTCCGCGACAATGCAACATCGTCAGTGCGCGATCTTGCAAGAATGTGGCAACCCGGTCGCCCAAAAAAGTTCGACAATCGCTGCCGCTGGGGAGGGGGGCGTTGGTTCCAAGGATTTGTCGGCGCGCATTAGCAGATTTCGTCCGCGGTCGTCCCGCTCCGAGCTTGCGGAAGTCGAGGTCGTGGTGTCGTCTGGCGAACAATTTCTTAACATTGCGACCATCCCGGCCCCGCCTCCCTCCTCCCGTCCGTCTTGTCAAGGACTGGCCCTCGTGTTACGCTGGTTTGGCAATAATTGTCTGACACTTCGCCTTTTATATACCGACCATACTCCGTCATTTTGATGAAAGGATCTGATTGACATCGACTGTATCCTAGATGCCAAAGCGGAAGTGGGCGAAGGGCCGGCGTGGGATGACACCACCGGCAGCCTGCTCTGGGTGGATATTGTACGCGGTGAGGTGCACCAATATGACCCGGTTGCGGCCAGTGACCGAGTGATACGGCTGCCCGACTACGTCGGCGCTGTGGTCCCCCGTCGGCGCGGTGGTCTGGTGGTGGCCATGCGGGGCGGCTTTCATCATCTGGATCCGGAAACGGAGACGCTTCATTTGTTGGCAGGCGTGGAAACAGACCAACCGGACCACCGTTTCAATGATGGCAAGTGTGACCTTGCTGGCCGCTTTTGGGCGGGAACGATGGAATTAAATGAAAGCCGTCCGACCGGCGTCCTGTACTGCTTAGAGCCCGACCTTACGGTGCGCAGTGTGGTACACGGAGTTACCATCTCCAACGGCCTGGGCTGGAGCCCTGATCAGCGAACCATGTACTATATCGACACGCCAACCAAAGTTGTTTCGGCTTTTGACTATGATCCGGCCAAGGGGACGCCTACCCGCCGTCGAACCGTTATCCGCATTGAGCATGGTTCCCCGGACGGCATGGCCGTTGACAGTGAGGGCATGGTGTGGGTGGCTCATTGGGGCGGGTACCGCATTTCCCGCTGGAATCCAGCCACCGGCGCCTTATTGGAAGAATATCCCATCCCCGTGGCCCAGGTGTCCTCCATTGCCTTCGGCGGACCCGACTTGCGCCAAATCTATGTCACCACCGCGGCCCGCGGCCTGTCAGCGGCTCAACGGGAAAAGGAACCCCTGGCCGGCGGAATCTTTACCATGCGCTCTCCCGTTCCAGGCCTGCCCACCCAAGCGTTTGCCGGTTAAGTGCCGCCAGCCCGCATCAAGGCTGGACAGGGGTTAGGGCTTTGACTCGCGGTGTCACCAGGCTGCGGGAGCTCATCGCGGGCGATGGCAAAAATATGGGCGAAGACTCCACCGAAGACCGTTCTGGCCTGCCGTCCGCCACGCCGCCTGAACCACGCCGCTCTGCAGACCAGGTCTGGATGCAGGGCCTTTCTCACGACTGGGTGCATCTTAGTGGCTTTTTCGTCGACCATGGGGGGCGTCCGACCGTTGTTGGTAGGTGTGCCATCGAGGCTACGACGGCACACCATTCCCCCACTGCGCTATTCCCGGACCGTTATTCTAGCAATTCTCGGGCAAGATACCGTGTCTAATTTAGGTCATTTTAATGCAATGGTATGGCGTAAAATGGACGACAAAAAATGCCGTGCAAAGGGGCTTTGGTCGCCCCCGCTTATTCCACAACGTCGAAACCCACGCGTGACCTACCCCCATCCAGCGAAGCATTTTGCTTCCCTGCTGTCCTTGACACATTATCTCGGTACTAATATGATTATTACCAAACAACTGATGGAGGACAGCATGGACCCAACCAAGGAATTTCATCGCAATCTTGGACACTGGATTAAACGCGTTGACCATGCAGTGACCCTGCGGACCAATACCTTGTTGCGACCCTACGGGTTGGCACGCAGCCAATGGGAAGTCCTCTTCCGCATTGCCGCCGCAGACGGGGTGACGCAAAAAACCTTGCAGTCGGCAATGAAGGTGGAGTCCGGTACCTTGACTGGCATTGTCGACACGCTGCTCAAGAAAGGCTGGATTAGTCGCACGCCCCATCCTGAGGACAGGCGGATTAACGTTTTGCGGATGACCGCTGACGGTGCTCGTCGATGGCGGGAGGTTCCCAACCCCATTACGCAGTTACGTCCGCAAATGATGCAGGGAATCAGTCCTGATGATGAAGCCCAGGCGATTCGGATTCTGCAACGCGCGGTCAGCAATCTAGACGAGATAGCGTGCGAGGAAGGCGAATCATGAGAGTGTTGGTCACGGGAGCGACCGGATATATTGGAGGCCGCTTGGTCACCGTATTACGGAGTCTGGGGCATGAGGTGCGGGTACTCGTGCGGCAACCCGTCAACGGACGCTGGGATGCAGTGGAGCAGGTGGTGGGCAATCTCGCGCACCCGAATTCCCTTTCACTAGTGTGCCAGGACGTTGATGTGATCTGTCACTTAGGGGGCGGTATGCGGTCCGCCGGCCGCGACGCCACGATTGTTAATGTTGAGGGAACACGGGCCCTCATGGACGATGCCATCCGACATCATGTGCGACGGTTTGTGTTTGGCAGTGCCGCGGTCGTGTACGGCGATGTGGTGTCGCCGCCCGCCTCGGAGGAGACCGTCTGTCAACCCTTGCCCGGCCATGCGTACGCCCTCTCAAAATTAGAGGCTGAACAGCAGCTGCACTGGCTGGCTGCCGGAGACACCGAGCTGGTTGTGGCCCGCATCGCCCAAGTCTACAGCGCCGACAGCCCATCCATCCTACGGTTTCCGCAACTCGCGGCTATGGTCTCCGGCCACAATCGGACCCATTTTGTCCATCGCGAAGACGTGGTTCGGGCGCTGGCGATGCTGATGCGCCCCGAGCATGCGCCCGGCATCTACAATGTGGCGGACGACCACCCCCTGACGGTCCAAGAGGCCGCCTCCCTGATTCAAGAGGCGACAGGGGATGCGAGGGTTGTCGCCGCGTCCAGTCCCATTGCCCCCATGCTTCGACGCGTCATGGAAGCGACGTTGGTCTTAGATACGCACAAAATCAAGGCTAACGGTTTTGTGCCCAAATACCCGGCCCTTGAGGAGGGACTCCATCACGAAACCTGAAATCTCTCACGTGCCCGTCCGTCCAGACGCGACCTTATTAGAGGTATGGCAACGATTCGTCATAGACCCCACGCCTAAAGGCCTAATCCTTACCCATATCTTTTGGCGGGTCGAGCGGCATGGTTCCGAATGGTGAACAATGCAATCCGTCCCTCTCCAGACC
>JAJZZH010000148.1 GCA_021797675.1 Bacillota bacterium
GCTTTCGCAGCCTTGCCAATATTCACTAGCATACCCATATTATACACCTTATGATGCGATGTACATAGATATCATGTGATTTGTTTTAGCAGTTATTTACCCCAGGGTAACCAGGACGAAAAGGGCGACCACCTGGATCGCGGTGCTGCCTCCCGGATCAAATTCTTTGGAGGCGAGACCTGTGAGCCAAGCGCTGACGATACTGTCGTTCCAGAGAGGACTCTAAATTCGGTTGGAGGGTCAGTGAGTGAACGATTTCGCAAAGTCAGGCGCCCATCCGGCATCGAATCCATCCCATCGGGCCTCAAGATGGGATTCACGATGTCATCTGACGTCCTTACCGACTCGGTCTTGAGCGGCTCAATTGACTTATCAGGGACGCCGCAAAACTTCGCCCTTCAGGGCGGAGATATAAGGCGTTGCCGTCAGGCAAATCTTTTTGCTAAAATACGCATGTTCGCTCTTTGACAACTTGGATACGTTAGTGCGGTTGTCTCTCGCAATTCGTGGGGGACGTAAAATGTATCGCGTCGTCATGATAAGACGTTAAAACATGCGAACCCTCTTGGCCACTCAAAAAAAGGTGGCATTAGAATTTTGACGTGTGGAAACCTCACGTATCGCCGTCCCGTGCCTCTCAAAGGTGCGTTAAGGCGTAGTCCGGCTGAACCCCGGGAAATTGCTGGCGGGATAAGCGGTGGCGAGTTCGGAGGACAACTCCGAGGGTCTCACGACCCGCGACGCAGCCACGGTGGTTCCCCCAGAATCTCCGCCCTTTAGGGCGGGGAGGTTCAATAGGGGACTCGTGGAGGCGTATTTCCTGGAAGCGCCGTCTCTGGGTTCCGAGTCAGGCGTTGCGTGCTACCGATGCTGATGTTCTGCCTCGGATATGCGTTCCTGGGCACGGAGCAGCACGACCTGAGCCGCATTGCATTACTCGTCGCGAGCAGTGGCTTCTTCAGCATGTCTGTCGACGGATTGGTGCGTTGGCGAAAGAAACGCCACCTGCCGCAGGTTCTTCTTGCATGAGGGACCTAATGCCAACGAATTCACGGGGGAGTGGCTTGTGAGCCATCACAAAGTACACGTTGGGGACGGCATCTACGTCAGCAGAACGCAAGCCTACGCCGTAACCACGATATTCATCGTGGCGTTCGAGTTGGCAGCGGATTTTTTCATTTGGCCTGTAATACCTGCATCTCCTCATGAGGCATTGATGGACAGTTTCGTGGCGGGATTAGCCGCAGGTCTGGCGGTGTATCTCGGGAAGAAAACCCTGAAGATCGTGAAGATGAGGCGATTTCAACGCCTGTCACGAGGCCGAAGTAATTGCTAAGCATGGGACACGGTCTCTCCCTGGCGTGACGGCGATGGGTGGTTGATGTGGTTAACTGGCACATTAAGGCGGGCGCACATCGGTTACGGCTGATAGCCAGGGCAAAGAAAGGATCGCCGGAACTGAACCCGGAGAAGCGCATTGCGGAGAATCCGTCGCAGCCGCCGTCCACCCCTTGGCGATCGTCCAGGACGACGGCAAACTTGGGCACCGGATCCTCTCCACGGAGCACAGCGGTGCGGGCGTATTGTTTCAGGAGCCAGAACGCGTAATGCCGCTGAGCACCTTTCTCCCGTTTGCGCATCAGTTTGGCTTTGATGCAGGCGGGGGCGGATTCGATCCAGCGTTTCATAGTGTCCACAGCATCGAAGAGAGCACGGTCGTAGCGTTGGGCAGGGAGGTTCCCGAAATGCGCCCCGGCCTTTTATCCCCGTTGCGAAACGTCCTGGAGGCATCCCGATCCCCCCAACGGGTGGTTGGGGTCAATATAGGCAAGGGCCAAGCCCATCATAGCCAGCCATTTGCCGAGGTTCAGCGCAACCGAAAGGACCGTCCGGCCCAAGACGCTGTGCATCTCCTGAAGGCAATCCCCGAGTTTCTTGGGTTTATGGCTACGGGAACCATCCCATCGTGCAGAACGCACGGTGATGATCTCCAGGACGTCTTGGACCCACTCCGATTCCACAGAAACGTCTTCGGTGGCTTCCGTGAGGACCACTTCCGTCCCAAAGCGTTACAAGAGAGAGAAAACCCCCGATCGGCTCCAAATTGCGCAAGGCTTTAACGTAGGGTAGCGTTCTTACGCAGAAGCCGCCCGGCGGCCTCTGCTCGCGGGCACCAAGACCAGCAGCAAGAAGACGGCGGTCATGGCGACCAAGGCTCCAGCCAAGAACGGAGCTCGCGGCCCCCATGCCTGCCAAAGGAGCCCCGCTCCCAAGGCGGCGGGTAGCCCTGCCACGCCGGTTATGGCATTGAAGGTGCCCAACGCCGTGCCGCGCTGTTCGGGTCCAATGAGTTCGGCTGCATAGACCTTTTGGTTCCCTTCAACCAGAGCTACGGTGACCCCGTAAAGGGCCAAGAGCGGCCAAATCCATCCGGCCGAGCGAATCCATCCCAGTCCCCAGTAGGTTCCCGACAACAGTAGGAATCCCAGCACCAAGACGCGGCGGCGCCCCACCCGGTCGGCCACCATCCCCGCCGGCATGGAAAGTAGGCTGGCGACCGCGTTCATCACAAAGTATGCAACCGGAATGAGCGCTGGCGCGAGTCCCAGCGATCGTTCGCGAAGAATGATGAATCCCTCCGAAAAATTGGCCAGGGCAAATACCGTCAGCGTCAGGGTATAGCGTTGAAACGGCCGCGGCAGAGCCAAGAGGTTGATCCGCGGTAAGACACGGTGCGTATCCGTAACCGGACGTCTGGCATCCTTCAGCATCACCAGGGCCACCACTAGGGCGGCTAACCCCGGCAGCAAGGTAGCGAAAAACACGAGCCGGTAGGCATTATGCGACCAGAGCAAGATACCGGCCGCCGCGAGCGGGCCCAATGCCGCGCCTAAAAGGTCCATGGACCGGCGAAAGCCGAAGGCTTTACCTCGCTCTTGAGCCGTCGTGACATCGGCCAACAAGGCGTCCCTCGGCGCTGAGCGTAGCCCCTTGCCCACCCGGTCACCCAACCGCAGAGCCAGGACCGTCCCCCAGCCTGGGGCCAGGGCAAACGCCGGCTTGATCAGGTTGGACAAACCGTAACCAGCAACCATCAAGGGTTTTCGGTGCCCCATGCGGTCAGACAGCCAGCCAGACAGTAGGCGCAGGATTCCCGCCATGGCCGCCCCCAACCCTTCAATCACCCCCAGGGTCAACACGGGAGCCTTGAGGACGACAATCAAAAATAGGGGCAGCACCGGAACGACCATTTGGCTCGAAAAGTCGGTAAAAAAGCTCACCCAGCCCGCGGCAATAATGGTGGGATGGAGTCCCCATCCAGACCGTTTTGAAGGCGCCGCTTGCGCAGACATGGCACAACCTCCTTGCCTCATGGCCGGAAAAAGCGTTCGTCGGGGGTGATATCTGGAAGCCCAGGCGCTCCCTCCCCATGGGGAGGGCCCTGCTGGCGAACGAAGCCCATCATATCATATTTGCGGCTGGCGATGCCGACGGCTTCTTAACGAGCTTTTTGCGCTGTCCCGATTTGCCAGGTTAACAGCACGGAGGCTTCCCTGATATTCTTCAAGGGCGGCTGCCAACGGACCAGTGTTCTTGGCACATCCCCGCCATGCAGCGCTCTCCGCGACTGCGGATGCGTCGCCGCACGCCAGTAAATTCGCCGCTCCGACTCATATCTCTAACGCGAAACGAACAGAATACCTGGCAGTGGAGGGCAGGAGGCGAATCGATGCTCGCGGCGATGTTATGGCATCCTCACGCCATGGTCGGATGCCGGCACCCACGCCGATCCCGGCCGACGGCCGAGACTGGCCCTCTCACCGCCGTCACTCCAGCGTTTAAGGACGGCAAATGGATCAAAATCAATTTGAGTCGCCAGACCCTCACCGCCTATCGGGGGAACCGCGCAATTCGTTCCATGCCCATTTCTTCCGGTGTTCGCGGCTGGTCCACACCCACTGGCCTCTTTTGGATTTACCGTAAAGTGGCCGACGACCGGATGCGGGGCTACGACCCACGGCAAGATACCCACTGGGACGTTGCGCACGTGCCCTGGGCCCAATATCTTCGCGGAGGCATCGCTATCCACGGCGCCTGGTGGAACCGGAGCTTTGGCATTCCCCGCAGCCATGGCTGTATTCAGGTTTCCACCCAAACGTTTAATCCCCATCCCCAAGGAGTTCCCGAAGACGCCGGTTGGCTGTATCGCTTTACCGCCCTCGGCACCCCAGTTATGATTGTGGGGACCACCCCGGGCAGGACGGTGCTTCAACCCCTGGCGTATCCGCCGCTAACCCGGACACCGCCGAGCGGCGCCAGGTCCGGCGCATCATCCATCCCGTAAAAATCAAAATCGGCGGCGTGAAAATCTGCATCAGGGTGAGCAACCCGATACCCCAGTAGGGATTGATATAGTGGACGAGGTAGAGCGGATTGTCTCGCGTGGTTTCACCGATGACACCACGCAGCAGAGCGTAATAAAACATGGCCGACCAGAACTGGTAGCCCGGCGGCGGCGTCCGATAGCGCTCGATCCAAACGTAGCGAACGATTAAAATCACGCCGATCGCCGATCCCCAGAGCTGCTCCGGCCAGCGGCCGAAGCCCAGTTCCGTCATCCTGCCGAGTACCTCATGGTTAAAGATGTTGCCGATGCGCACCATGAAGATTCCTAACCCAATACCGGGCACCATCCAATCCACCAGGTGGTTGAACATTAGCGGGGACTTGCGCAGCTGGTACCATAGCGCCAGGATCCCGCCTCCCACGGCGCCATCATAGGCCAGCCCGCCGTCCCAAATCTTAAGCGTCTGCACGGGGTCGGTCCATATCCAGGCGGGATCATTGGCCAGCACAAAGACGAGCCGGGCGCCCACCACCCCGGCCACCACGGTCCAAAAAGTGACGTCAGCCAAGCGGTCGGTATCGAAACCCAGTTCGCGTCCCCGTTCTACCAAATACCAACTGCCGCCCAAAATCGCTATCACCATAAACACGCCATACCAATGCACACCAATCGGTCCCAGCCGAAATGCGTACGGGCTCAACCTGGGAATGAGCATGGCCTGTCACCTCCCCTCAGAAGGCTAGATTCGAGCGAAGACGGAGTCCGCAGCTTTGAGCGTGCGCTCGACGGCCTCCGCGCCATGCGCGGCCGAGACGAACAGCGTCTCAAACGCCGAGGGCGGCACGAAAATGCCTGCGGCCAGCATACCGTGGAAATATTTCCGGTAGCGCTCCCGATCGGTCGCCTCGACCTCGGCAAATGTCGTGGGCGGGCGATCGGCGAAAAATAGCGCCATCATTCCCCCCACCCAGTTCGCCGCGACCGCAACTCCATGGCGTCGGCCTCGTTCAACCAATCCTTGGGCTAGTCCGGCGACCGTGTCCGCCAGGGGGGGATAAAAATCGGGGCCCCCGATGGCCTTCAATTGTGCTAGTCCGCCAGCCATCGCCAGGGGATTTCCGCTCAACGTCCCGGCCTGGTAGACCGGTCCCAACGGGGCCACCAGCTGCATGTATTTCCGCTTGCCCCCGTAGGCGCCAACAGGCATCCCCGCCCCAATTACTTTGGCCAAGGTGACCAAGTCGGGTTGGATGCCGTAATAGCCCGCGGCTCCCGCCCATGCCACCCGAAATCCGGTCATCACTTCATCAAAGATTAACAAGCTGCCGGCGGCTTGGGTGAGCCGTCGGAGGTCCTCCAAAAATCCCGCCTGGGGGAGCACCGTACCCATGTTACCCGCCACCGGCTCCACAATCACGGCCGCCACCTCGCGGCCGAGGTCTCGAAACACCGCTCCCAACGCCTCCCGGTCGTTATACGGGAGGGTCACGGTCAACGCCGTCATTTCTGAGGGCACCCCAGCCGAATCGGGCACGCCCATGGTGGCCGCTCCCGAACCGGCCCGCACCAGCAGCGAATCGTGGTGGCCGTGGTAGGATCCGATGAACTTGATAATGCGCTTTCGACCCGTAACGGCGCGGGCAACCCGGAGCGCGGACATCGTGGCCTCGGTTCCCGAATTCACCAAGCGCACCATTTCCATTCCGGGATAGGCGCCGACCAACAGCTCTGCCATTTCCGTCTCTAGCGCGGTCGGCGCCCCGTAACTGGTGCCGAGTGCCGCTTGATGGGTGATGGCCGCCACCACCGACGGATGGGCATGGCCCAAAATCAAGGGACCGTAACTCATCACGTAGTCTAGGTAGGCGCGTCCATCGGCTGCGTACAGATCGGCCCCCTGTCCGCGAACAACGCGAAACGGCGTGCCGCCAACTCCGTAAAATGCGCGCACCGGACTCGATACGCCACCAGGCATCACCGCCCGCGAGCGTTCCCACCATCCTTCCATAGCTTCCCCCGTTCCTGCGTTATCAGACGTTAAAGCGAAAATTCACTACGTCCCCGTCTCGCATCGCGTAATCTCGGCCTTCCAGGCGCACCCAACCTTTCTCCCGCGCTTTGCTGAATTCCCCCGCGCGATCGAGGTCCAAAAACGCGACCACCTCGGCCCGAATGAATCCGCGTTCAATGTCGGAGTGGATTTTCCCGGCCGCCGCTTTGGCCACCGTACCCCGCTGGATGGTCCACGCCCGCACCTCATCCGCGCCGGCGGTCAAAAACGAAATCAACCCCAGTTTGGTGTATACCGCCTGGGCCACCCTGGCTGTTCCACGCTCGGTGATGCCGAGATCCTGCAAAAAGGCGGTCCGGTCCTCCGCCGACAGGGCCTCGATTTCTTCCTCCATCTGCGCAGCCATCGGCACCAGCGGAATTTCCTTGTCTCGAGCCGCCTCGGCGATGGATGCGGCGTCGGGGTAGTCCCCTGCCTGAAAACGGGAGTCATCGAGGTTCAACACCCAAATCATGGGCTTCAGGGTGAGAAACTGATAGCCCCGCAAGAGCCGAGTTTCCTCGTCGTCGAGATCCACTTGGGTGAGGCGTTTGCCGTCATTCATAGCCTCTAGCAAACGGGCGACCAGAGCCAGTTCCGTCTGCTGTTCCTTGGCGATTTTCTTACCTGCCCGAACCCGTTCTTGCCGCTTTTCCAGCAAATCCATGTCGGCCAAAGCCAGTTCCAGTTCCATTTCCTCCACGTCCGCCAACGGGTGGGCCGCCCCGTCCACCGGCGACTCAAAAGCGCGGACGACATGGACCAGGGCGTCCACCAAGCGGACGTCGTTGAGAAAACGGTTGGGCCCTCCTGTCTCGCGCCGGCTGAGTCCCGGAACGTCCACCACCCGGAGTTCGGCCGGGGTAACCTTTTTCGGCTGGTACATCGCGGCAAGGCGCGCTAACCGCGGGTCGGGAATTGGCATTAACGCATTACGCGATAACTTTTCAGCTCCATAGGGATTGGTCGCCACCTTAGCCCCGGTCAACAAGTTAAATACGGTTGTCTTGCCAGAGCGCGGCAAGCCAATCAGTCCCACATCCATAGCCTCTCTCATCCCCCGTCTAGGCAGCAAATCGGTTCCGCAACCCGATCAACCCGCTATGGGCTGCGGCTGTAGCTCTATGATACCATGGTCTCCCAGTCTTCCAGCCTTCGGCAAGCGGCAAGCGCCCGCCTGACGCGAGCGCCTGCCTCCAAGATGCCTAATCCGGACCGTCGGCGCCTGCCAGCGCTTGCGGCAACGGTTGTTCCGCTCCGCTCCGGTGCCGGTTTGGCGCCGGGGCTCGGTGCTGGTTGCGGTCAGCGCGGCTCAGGTCGATGCCGAGCTCTTGGGCCACCTCTTCTTCGAATCGATGGCGGGTCCATTTTTTGAAAGGTTTGGTCATTCCTTTTCCTCCTTCCTTGCCCTCAACCCCCGTCTTAGAATGTCCGAGTCGCCACCGGATTTCCGCCATACTTGTTGGCAGGACAGGGAGATTCGAGCGGCATCGGAATCGCATCTCCCCTGCCTAAACGGGAAAGGTTCAACAACCTTCCCGCAAGCCAACGCCAGCCCGAACCCAAATCGCAACTTGGGCCTCCACATGGCACCATGCGGCCCGACGGTCGGTGACATCCGTCAGGCCATCCGGTATCACAGGTGCTCGAACACTTTGGGTTCTTCATGACGGAGGCGGCCGTCGAGACGTAGGGCCAAGGCTTAGGTGGCTTGGCCTCGTTCGAAGCTTCCAGCGGATTGAGGCCGGGGCATCCGCCCAAACTGGAGGCGTGGGCCGGAGCCGAATGGGTAGCGGCTCTCAGGTAAGGTTGTCACGAGATGCGGCCTCGTTCCGCGATCACCATCTCGGCCCCCGGATCGCCAGGCAGGGCCGGTGTCGGTTCCCAGCCGGGATGTTCACGAACGGCCGCATCCCGCGCCGACGAGTCGGCGAAGCAGCGTTGCCAGCGATCGCACGTCAAGCAGCGGACGCTGACTTCGCGTTGCGGCAAGCGATGTTCCCGGGCCGCCGCGGCCGCGGTTCGGATACGCTCGGCAAGCCAGGCTCCCCATCTTTCATCGCGGGAGATGACAAATTCGGTCCGTTCATCGCTGGATCGGTTTTCCACCACCAGCACGCCCCGCTCATAGGCGGTGAGTTCCAAGTACAGGGCCAATTGGGCAAAGTGGGAGACCAAGGGTCCGTGCTGCCTAATCCATTCAAATCGTTCCCCGTCCACGGTTTTGAATTCGACTACTTCCGGCTGGCCGTGGAACCAGCGCACGGCATCCATGCGCCCTGACACACCCAGCGCATCATCTTTGACCACCTGCTCTATGCCGATGAGATCGTCGCTTTGCAAGAGTTCCGCCTGAAAACGCCGGTGTCGCCGCCCGCCTTCCTGCATGACGGCCCGACTCGCCTCGTCGAGGTTCCGTCCGAAGCGCAATAACTCCATCGTCGCGTAGCGCAAGCAGGATCCGGCCAATGAGGGCGAAAACGCCCGCGGCGGGCGCTTCTCCCCGCCTTTTCCCTTCATTGGGTCCAACTTTCCCCAGGAGCCAGCTCGACGACGCGTACCCCGGTCTCCTGCAACAGGTCGCGCAGGGCCGCAGGCGTTCCCGTTAACGCCGGGAAGGTCCCATAGTGCATAGGAATGACCACCTTGGGTGCCAGCAGACGCACCGCATACGCGGCCTCTTTCGGCCCCATGGTAAAATGCCCGCCGATCGGCAAAAGGGCCAGATCCGGCGCATAGAGATCATGAATAAGGCGCATATCGCCAAAGACATTGGTATCCCCGGCATGATATAAGCTATAACCGTTTTCCAGCGTCACCACAAATCCGGCTGCGTCGCCGCCGTATTGCAGGCCCTCTTCGGTGCTAATTCCCGAAGAATGCTCGGCGTGGACCATGGTCACGTCCAGGCGGTCTTGCTGCCAGGTCCCGCCCTGGTTCATACCCACCGTATGTTGAACTCCCTGCCCTTCTAAGTAAGCGGCGATTTCAAAATTAGCTACCACCGTGGCCCCGGTGCGGCGAGCCAAGTCGGCAGCGCTCGCGATATGGTCGAAATGCCCGTGGGTGACCAAAATCAGATCGCATTCCGGCAGGCCATAGTATTCTTGGGGACAGCGCGGGTTCCCCTCGAGCCACGGGTCGATGACGACTTTTCGCTGCCCGGGCGTATGCAGCAAAAACGTCGCGTGGCCCAGCCATGTGCATTTCCAGTCGGCCATGCAAATTCCCCCTCGGTGTTGGACCTTGTTCTTCCGTCATTGTCATTGTAACGGACTTTCCGCCCTCAGAGGACATTTCCGCTCCCCGGCAGCCAAGGAGTTTGGGCCCCGCACGAGGCACCGAGGAATTCAGTCGGCTCCGTCCACCCACCGGGCGAGCGAAGGCCAGTCCGCCGCCACACCGGTGGCTCCCGCCTTTAGCAACTCTTCCTTCGGATGGGTATTATGCGAAAGTCCGTAAACGCAAACCCCGGCCGCATGCCCCGACTGCATATCGTAGGGGCTGTCGCCGATAAATACGGCGCATTGCGGTGACGCTCGCAGGCGTTTCAGCGCCTCGATTACCGGTGCCGGATGCGGTTTGTGTTCCTCGGTATCCTCCCGGGCAACCACGGTGGCCAGCAGGCTGTCCAAGTCGAAAAGCTCTAGACCGTGCACGGCCAGGTCACGCCGCTTGGAGGTGACTACGCCAAGTTGAAGGCCGCGTTGGTGAAACTTCCGCAAGGCCTCTTCGGCCCCGGGCACGAGACGGACCAAGCGGTCATGCTGAGCCCGATTATGCGCGAGATAGGTGTGCAGCAAGGCATCAAAGCGCACGCTCTCGATCTCCGGCGCCAGCGCGCGCAAGCTTTCTTCCAGCGTTCGGCCAAAATTGCGAATCAACACCGCGTCTTCAGGCACCCGCCCCAGCACCGTTCGAGTGGCGTACCGAAGACTGGCCAGGATGAGTGGCGTGGTGTCTAATATCGTGCCGTCCAAATCCAACAATACCGTATCCAACAATGCTTCGGCTCCTTTTCGCGTCCGTTCCCTTCCCCTCAGTCCAGCGTCGATGTCCGAAGGCGGTCCCGCGCCTTCCGAATTTGGGCGCTCACCGCTTCGGGCGCCGTCCCCAAAGGCTGCCGGCGGGCTTTAACCAGTGCCTCGGGGCGGAGTGCAGCCACATCTTCGGGCCCGAGTCCCGGCAGAAATTCCTTGACTTCTTCTGCGCTGAGTTGTTCAAAGTTCCGCCCCCCGGATTCCAGCCTGGCCACCAGCTGGCCCACCCGGTGATGGGCTTCGCGAAAAGGCATACCCGCCTTGACCAGGAGGTCAGCCAAATCCGTCGCGGCGCTGAAATCACGCCCGAGCCGCATCTCAAGCACCTCGCGGCGGACCGTCAACGACTCCAGCATGCCGGCAGCCACGGGCAACAAGGCGTCCAACGTATCGACGACGTCGAAGACGGCCTCCTTGTCCTCCTGCATATCGGAGTGATACGCCAACGGCAGCCCCTTCATGACGGTCAACAGCCCCACCAAGTGTCCGATCAGTCGCCCGCTCTTCCCTCGCATAAGCTCGGCCACGTCGGGATTTTTCTTTTGCGGCATCATTGAAGAACCCGTGGCATACGCATCGTCCATACGAATATATCCGAATTCCTGGCTGGACCAGAGGACGAGTTCTTCGCCCAACCGACTGAGATGCATGCCCAAAATAGCCGCCCAGGCCAGCCATTCGATCAAGAAATCCCGATCGGACACGGCGTCCAAGGAATTCGTGTACACATCTGCGAATCCCAATAATTGCGCCGTATAAGAAGGATCCGTAGGGTATGGCGTGCCAGCCAATGCCCCCGCCCCCAAGGGCGAGCGGTTGAGCCGTCTTTGCCAGTCCGCCAGCCGCTCACGATCGCGCTCGAGCATGGCGACATAGGCTAGCCAGTGATGCGCCAGCAACACGGGCTGCGCAGCTTGCAAATGCGTGTAGCCGGGAATTATCACGTCGAAATCGGTCTCCGCGCGGTCCAGCAGCACGCCGAGCAATTGGACTAAGCCGCCCTCCATGCGCGTCGCCACGTCGCGCAGATATAAATGCATGTCGAGGGCAACCTGGTCATTTCGGCTGCGCGCCGTATGCAATTTGCCGGCCACCGGGCCAATTTCCTCGTAGAGTCTGCCCTCGACGTTCATATGCACGTCTTCCCAGTCGATCCGGGGTTCGAGGCTGCCATTTTGCCACTTTTCCCGGATACGCTCTAAGCCCGCTTGCAGCAAGGCTCCCTCCTCTTCCGAGACAATGCCCTGATGCACGAGCATGCGCGCGTGGGCTAACGAGCCTTCGATGTCGTAGGGTAAAAGCCGCCAGTCAAAGCCCACCGAGGCAGTAAAGCGTTGGGAAACCTCCGCCGGCTGTTTAGCAAAGCGCGGACTCCGCGCTTTGCTAGGCATCGGCGTGATCACCCGAGGCCTGGAGCCGCTGGCGCACCGCAAGCGGGAGGCCGAAGAGCCGGATAAAGCCGGCCGCGTCCTTGTGGTCGTACGTTCCCCCATCAAAGGTTGCCAAATCCTGGGAATACAGTGAATAGGGGGAGGTGGCGGCCTCAGCCCGCACCGACCCTTTGTAGAGTTCGACGGTGACCTCGCCGGTAGCCACGCGGCTGGTCTGCTGAACGTAGGCCATCAGGGCTTCGCGCAGAGCCGAAAACCAAAGACCGTCATAAATTGCCCGCGCCAAACGCAGCGCCACGGTCTGTTTGAAAGCTAGGGTTTCACGATCCAGGACCAGGCTTTCCAGGGCGCCGTGGGCCGTGTACAAAATGGTGCCCCCCGGCGTCTCGTATACGCCTCGCGACTTCATCCCTACCAACCGGTTTTCCACCATCGTGACTCGGCCGACACCATGCCGGGCGCCCAAGGCGTTCAACGCCTCCATGAGCGGAACCGCCGACATGCGCTCTCCGTTGAGCGACACCGGAAACCCGCGCTCAAACCCGATGCGCGCCGTCTCCGGCACCGACGGCGCGTCGACCGGATCCGTGGTCCAGGTGTAGACGTCCTTGGGCGTCGGGAGCGCCGGATCTTCAAGAACGCCTCCTTCGTGGCTCACATGCCAAAGGTTGCGGTCCCGGGAATACGGGGCCGCTTTGGTGGCGGTAATCGGAATGTCGTGGGCCTTGGCATATTCCATAGCCTCCAGCCTACCGCTAATGGTCCATTCACGCCAGGGTGCGATCACTTTGAGGTCGGGTGCCAGCGCCATCACCCCGAGTTCGAACCGCACCTGGTCATTGCCCTTGCCCGTGGCCCCGTGACTAACCGCAGCCGCACCCCGTTCCCGAGCAATCTGCACCAAATGGGCGGCGATCAGAGGCCGAGCGATCGAGGTTCCCAACAAATAGACGCCCTCGTACACCGCTCCGGCTGTCATCATAGGAAACGCATACTGCAGCAAAAATTCCTCCCGCAAGTCGCGGACGACGACATCGGACGCCCCGGCGGTGACAGCATTGTTTCGCACTGCGTCCAAATTGTCGCCTTGACCGAGGTCGGCACAAAAGGCGATCACCTTCACCGGATAGGTTTCTTTCAGCCACGGAATAATGATGGAGGTATCCAGGCCGCCAGAATAGGCGAGCACTACCGTATCGCCCGGCTGAATCCCGCTCGTCATCATGCTCTCTCTCCCTTGAAGAATTTTATCGCCGCCGTCGACCTTGGGCGTCGACGCGACTAACCTACCGTCGCTTGGGCCAGCACGCTATTCAAAATCGCCATCGCCGACCCAATCGCTTCCTCGTCGACCACCAGCGGCGGCAGCAGTCGGATCACGTCCGGAGCAATCGCATTCACCAACAGTCCCTGTTCCAAGAGTCGCTCCACAACCGGGGCACTGGGCATATTGAGCACGATGCCCCACATGAGGCCGCGTCCGCGGACCGCCCGCACTTTGCCCTGATGGCGCGCCATCAGTTCCCGTAAGCGGGTCTCGAGTTCTACCGCCACCCGTCGCACATGGGTCAATCCCTCCCTTTCCAGCCACCGCACCACGGCCAATCCCACCCCGGTGGCCAGCGGATTGCCGCCGAACGTGCTCGCGTGTTCCCCCGGCTGCATCGCCGCCACCACCTCGGGCCGCGCCAACACGGCTCCGATGGGCACTCCGGCCCCCAGCCCCTTGGCCAGGGTAACCAGGTCGGGGGTAATGGCTTCATCTTCAAAGCCCAACCAGGTCCCCGTCCGCCCCATCCCGGTCTGCACCGCGTCGACCGCCAAGAGCGTCCCGTACTGGCGGCAAAGCTTAGCCACCGCCTGCAAATACCCGCGATGGGGAACGATGACGCCCGCCTCGCCTTGAATCGCCTCCACCATAACAGCGGCTGGCGAAAACCGCTGCAGTGCGGCTTCCAGCGCTTCCTCATCGTTGTACGGAACAGCGGCAAATCCCTCTGGCAGCGGGCGAAACGGGTCTTGATATTTTGGATTCGGCGTCATCGCCAGGGAGCCCAGCGTCCGCCCGTGAAACCCTCCCTGCATGGACAGGATCACGCGGCGCTCACTCCCCAGGGCATGGCGCCGAACAAATTTGATCGCTGCTTCATTAGCCTCGGTGCCCGAATTGGCAAAAAACACCTGCCAGTTCCCCGAAATCTTGGCCAGGGCCCGCGCCAGTTCCATGGCCGGCCGGTTCCAATACAAGTTAGAGGTGTGCAGCAGGGGAATGGCCTCGGCGATCGCCCTTCGAACCAGCGGATGATCGTGTCCCAGCGAAGTCACCCCGATGCCCGCTAAAAAATCCCAATAGGCGCGACCCTGCTCATCAAATACACGGACCCCCTCACCCCGGCTCAACACCAGGGGATAGCGCCGCATAAACGGCATCAGCGCTTCACCGCCCTGCACACGCGTCTCCTCCTTCTCTCACCAATTCTGTTCCCTGTGCATAGCCGCCAATGGCAACGCGCTGCACCCCCTGGGCCAAAGCCGCCACCCCCGAACGAATCTTGGGAATCATCCCCTCGCTTGCATGGCCCTGATCGATTAAGGTCAGTCCTTCCGCGGTGGTCAGCCGAGCAACCCGGGTCTCGGGATCGTCGGCCACCCGGCGGACGCCGCCCGCGTCCGTATAAAAAATGAGATAGTCCGCACCCAGCGCACTCGCCAGCGCTCCCGCCGCCGTGTCGCCGTTCACGTTGAGGATTCCCCCGCTGCCGTCGGCGGCCAGTGGAGCCACCACGGGCACCAGCCCAAGCGACCATAGCCCTTCAATTAATCCCGGATGCACCGCCTCGACGGTCCCCACCCGACCGAGCTGGGATAGGTGGGGACGCGCGGTCAACAGGCTCCGGTCGATACCCGAAATCCCTATCGCTGGCACGCCATGCTGCTCGAGGTAGGCAATCAGCTCTCCGTTGACCTTGCCCTTGAGGACGCTCAGCACCACCTCCAGGGCACGCGAGGTCGTCACCCGCTGGCCTTCGATGAAGGTCACCGGCTCACCCAACCGGTCCAATTCCTGGCTAATCAACCGGCCTCCCCCGTGAACCACCAGCACCCGGTCGTTGGCGGTCAGCCGGGCGGCCAGCTCATCCAGCCACCTCGGCCGATCCTCACCAACTACGCTGCCGCCAATTTTCATCACGCCCCGCATCGATTCCTCCCCCAAGTCCCTCAGGTGCGGTAGTGCGCATTAATGTGCACATAACCTTCGGTCAGATCGCAACCCCAGGCCTCTGCGCTCTCGGCGCCGGACGCCAAATCCAGCACCCACTCGACCTCTGCCTGTTCCATAGCCTGGCTCCAGCGGCTCTCATCCTCCTGCACCGGCTGACCTCGGACGTAGAGATCCCATCCGTTGAGGGAAAGTGAGGCCTGATCCGGATCGAACGCATCGCCGACCGCACCCGCCGCCGCCAAGACTCGTCCCCAGTTGGGGTCGCGACCGTAAACCGCCGCCTTCACCAACGAGGAGCCGGCCACTGCCCGGGCCTTCAGCGCCGCGTCGGCCTCGCTCCTCGCCCCGCGCACCACCACCGAAATCAAATGTGTCGCTCCCTCGCCGTCAGCGGCAATCAACCGGGCGCCATGGCGGGCGATTTCCGTCAGGGCGGTCTCGAAAATTCTCAGATCGTCCGGTGCGCTCGCCGACACGCCGGCCGTACCGTTAGCCCAGATCAGGACCATATCGTTAGTAGATTGGTCACCGTCGACCGACACCCGATGAAACGAACGGTCTACAGCGCGTTTCAGCAAGCGGTCCAAGACGGGCTTGTTCACCACGGCATCGGTGGCAAAAAACGCCAACATCGTCGCCAGGTTGGGATGAATCATTCCCGACCCTTTGGCGATCATTCCGATTTTCACCTGCCCAGTGGACAGCGTAACCGTCGCCGCCAAGCGTTTGACCTCGGTATCGGTGGTTAAAATTGCCCGCGCTCCCGCCATCCCGTCTGCAGGCTGACCTTCCTGGTAGCGCCAGGTGAGTTCTCGGATGCCGTCGCTGACCTTGTCCATCGGCAACCGCATCCCAATCACGCCCGTCGAGGCCACCGCCACCGTCTCCGGAGGCACCTCTAGAGCTTCGGCGGTCAGCGCTTGCATGGCGCGCGCGTCGGCCAGGCCCGGTTGCCCGGTGAGGGCATTGGCGTTCTTGGAGTTGACGATACAGGCGGTAGAAATTCCCCGTCGGTGCACCAACTCGGTCAGCGCGACCGGTGCCGCCCGTACGGCGTTGGTGGTAAACAAGCCGGAAAATACGGCCGACCGTGAGGAAACCAGCAACATGACATCCAGACTCGCGTCGCGCAAATGGGCCGCGGCACCGTGCGTCCAAAATCCGGTGGGGGTGGACACATCTCCCGCATGAAACGTGATCTCCGGTGACGACGTCGGCGGCAAAATCGCTATCATAGCTTCCTCCCACTCCCTCCCACTCGGTCAGAGCAATCCGGCGGTGGCAGGGAGGCCGAGCCATCGGTTGGCGTGCTGAATGGCGTGCCCTGCTGCGCCCTTCACCAAGTTATCGATCGCGCTGTAGATAACCACGGTGCCCGAGCGGGCGTCTGCATCGACCGCTAAGGCGACGGCGTTGGTATCACGGACCGACGCCGTCCTGGGCTTGGCAGCGTCTTGGGCAATCACCACCAACGGATTGTCCGCGTAAGCTTCCTGCCAAACTTGGCGGATCATTGCTACGGACGCCGGAGCCTGGGGGAGATAAATGGTCAATAAGATGCCTTGCCGCATCGGTATCCGATGCGGTTGAAAAACCACCGTACCCCCGCTGACGCACTCCATTTCTCCCGTGTGCCGGTGCTGCCCCGGCCGATGATATGCCTCGACGTTCTCCTGCATCTCCGCCATCAATAGCTCCACGGTAGGCGACCGCCCGGCACCGGAAACGCCTGACTTGCCGTCGACAATCGCGTACAACAGGCTGCCAAAGTGGCGCACCAAGGGCAAGATAGCCACCGCGAACGCCGTCGGATAGCAACCGGGGTTGCCCAGCAACGATTTTTCCGCCGGGTAGACGAGGCGATTATCATCCGCATAACCGGTAAAACTCTGCTGGTGCAATCCCGGATCGGGATGCGGTCCGTAGTATTGCTCAAAGGTTTCCAGCTGGGCAAAGCGGAAATTGGCGGAAAGATCGATAATCTTCGCATGATCCCCGGCCAGGCGGCGTAGCCGGTCAAGGTCGCGACCCGGTCCCAAGGCGGAAAACACCACATCCGGTGCCGGCCGATCATCGAAATCGGCCGGTGAGATAAACCCTTCAGGCAATCGCGGATGGGGGAGCAACACGTCCGTCAAGGGACGACCGGCGGCGTGTTCCGACACCGCCGCCTCCACCTGGAATTCGGGATGACGAGCAAGCCACTGCAACAAGGTCAATCCAGCGTAGCCGGTTGCCCCTAAGACTGCCGCTTTCATGCCATCCCCTCCCACCGGATAATTAT
Source organism: Bacillota bacterium (assembly GCA_021797675.1). Classification (GTDB taxonomy): domain Bacteria; phylum Bacillota; class Sulfobacillia; order Sulfobacillales; family Sulfobacillaceae; genus JAJZXC01. The sequence goes on from JAJZZH010000148.1 coordinate 17,337, forward strand.
ACTGTATCATGTAATTTTTATGCAATCGAGGGACGGGTTAATACATCGTTAGGTACTGCTCGATTTCCCACTCGTTGACCTGCTGCCGGTAGACATCCCACTCAATGCGCTTGGCCTCAATGTAGCGCTCGGCGATATACTCTCCCAACGCTTCCATCATCACGGGGTCGGCCTCCAACCGGTCCAGGGCGGTTCCAAGATCGGCCGGCAAGTTCTCTACCCCTAGAGCCGCTCGCTCGTCTGCACTCATGCGGTAAATATTTCGGGATACGGAAGGCGGCGGTTCCAATTTTCGGTAGACTCCGTCTAGACCGGCACGAATCGTCAAGGCTAACGCCAAATAGGGATTGCAAGCGGGATCGGGAGAGCGCAATTCGATGCGGGTCCCCTGGCCGCGTTCGGAGGGTACCCGAACCATGGGGCTGCGGATCCCCGCCGACCAAGCCACGTAGACGGGGGCTTCGTAGCCGGGCACCAAGCGTTTGTAGCTGTTGACCAAAGGGTTGGTAACCGCGGTGAACGCCTGGGCGTGACCCATCAGCCCGGCAATATACCGCAGAGCAATGCGGCTTAATCCATGCGGCCCTTTGGGATCGTCAAAGGCATTTTTCCCGTCCCGAATGAGGCTTTGGTGCAAATGCAACCCTGAACCGTTGACGCCGTATAGCGGCTTGGGCATAAAGGTTGCGTGAAAGTTGTGCAGGCGCGCCACCGTTCTCACCACGAAGCGGAACGTCGCGATATTATCAGCGGTTTTCAGCGCATCGTCATAGTGAAGGTCGATTTCATGCTGCCCGGGAGCCACTTCGTGATGCGTGGCGTCGATTTGAAAACCCATGCGCTCCAATTGCACGACCATTTCGCGGCGGGCATCCTCACCGAGATCGACGGGGGACAAGTCAAAATACCCGGCCTGATCCCGCGTGCGCGTGGTCGCCATGCCGTGCTCATCGCGCTCAAACAAAAAAAATTCTGGTTCCGGCCCGACCAGCACAGCAAACCCCATCCGCTCCGCCTCGTGAATAATTCGCTTGAGCGCGCTCCGCGGACAACCAGGATACGGTGTACCGTCAGGATTGGCAATATCGCACATTAAGCGGGCGGTCGCTCCATCCGCGTGATTGGACCACGGAAAGACCTGAAAGGTGTCCGGATCTGGGACCAAGTACACGTCGGCTTCCTCCACCCGGACAAATCCTTCAATCGAGGAGCCGTCAAACACAATCTCTCCCGCCAGCGCACGCTCCATCGCCTCGACCGGAATGGCGACATTTTTTACCACACCAAGAATATCGGTGAACTGCAAGCGGACAAATTTTACATTCATCGCCCGCGCTTCTTGCATGACGTCCTCTTTGCTGCGGCCCATATGCTCCCCTTCAATCCGTTTGCCCTATCATACCACGAGCTTGAGGCAGGATGGCATAGGTGGACGCCCTCCGCCTAGCGGTGGGGGAAGCTTACGAGCCCCCTCACGGAAGCTTTCCTCGTAAGGGGTTTGCCAAAAGGCCCCGAGCCACCTACTCCATATCGAGTCCGTGGTTACGGTACTCATGGCGTTGTTCCCACCCTGTTTACGTCTGGTGTTGACGACCGGACAACATTTTACGTTCCTCGCGATGGCGAGTGACAACCGCCAACCTATCCCGTTTTCAAAAGAGCGAACCCTTATGGATGATATCACAGATTTCGCAGGTCGGCGCACGGTTCGGAAAAGCTTCCGGCTGATGGTGAGCCCCGTATATTCCCATAGCTAAAGCAAGGAGTTTTTCCGCGCATTGGATAAGGCTCACCGTCCCCGGGGAAGCTAGCGGGGGAGGGATGACCGTGGGAGAATTGCTGACTTTACTATATCGGACGGCGATTTTATACGTGGTGGCTCTGTTGGTGTTCCGGTTGATGGGTAAGCGTACCCTGGCCAAAATGGGGCCATTTGATTTTGCCGTACTGATCATGATTGGTGAAGCGGTCGCGCTGGGAATCGAAGACGTCAAGAAGCCCTTATGGAACGCCATCGGGGTAACCGTCGCGCTGGGTCTCCTTCAGTATATTCTAACCTGGCTCAACGTCCGCTTTCGGAGCTTGGAAAAGCTGACCCAAGGGGTTCCCGCGCGGCTCGTCGCCCAAGGTCAACCCGAAGCCAAGAGGTTACGCCAGGAACGGGTCAGTCAGGCCGATCTGATGATGGAATTGCGACAAAAGGATGTCGAAAATCTCAGCGATGTCAGGGAAGCCTTCCTCGAACCGACGGGGGAAATCTCGGTAAGGAAATCCTCCTCTGCTTCCCCTTCGACTTCCCCAGGCAACACGGATGCCTCAAATGCCTCCCGCTCCTCGGTACCGGAAACGACTGCGTCCGCCGCCGCCGGCTCGCCCGCTTCCAGCACGGACGTATGGAAGAACGTGACCGCTTCCGGCGAGCGTGGAACGAAGTCCAAATCCAGAACGAAGCCTTGATTAGTTACTCAAGCAGTTGCAACCTCTTCAATTACCATGTCGATATGTTATATCCCACATTTGGCCCCAAACTTGCCATCCCTTGCGCAGCAAGGGATTCCGGGATCGACGCGGAATCAGTGACTACAACCAGGGTTGCATGGCCTCCACCGCCGCGTGCACGGTGGGGGCGGCCAAGACCGACGGACAGTCTAAGGCGGTAACCTAGGTGCGTTGGAGATCCGACGGTTCGGTCATGGTTAGGCGCGTTTGCCCTGTGGATCGGATATGCAGCCGATTCATCTGCACGGAGACCAAGGCCTACGGTCGCCGGCGACTCCGACCGTCCATGCTGACGGAGTCGTTCTTCCATGGTATTGTACAGCCCATAGGCCAGCACGCATGCCATGACATGTGCCCGGATCCGTTCACTCCGGCTGACCAAGAGCGGTCGCAAGGCGAGCGGCGATTTGATTTCGTGAAAGGCTTCTTGCACCCAATTCTTGCGCCGATACCACGTGATCACGGCCTGCGCGGACCATTGCTGCATGCAGGCATTGGTCTGAAAACGGGTAACGCCAAATACGCGTTGAGACGCGTGGCGGGCATCCGGATCGATCTGGATCGTGACTTGCCAGGACTGGATCGCCTTACTGCGCGGCGACCGCCCCGGGAGGGGGATCGAGGTAAGCACGGTCTGCACGATCCGTGAGATGCTTGCGGCGCAAGAGATCCTGCAGCCCCTGGTCCACGGGCGTGGCCTTGCGCGATCGGCGGGCGGCGAGGTCCGTGTTCTTCGCTTGCACCCAGGTCTCCACGGCGGCGATCGCCGCCGTCTGGACGGCCATTTCGAACCGAAAGCGTTGATGATCCAAGGCCAGCACCCAGCGGCGGTCTGGACCCGCCTCCTCCCGAAACCACAGACCGGGATCCTTCTCAATAGGCTTGGAGACCGCCCTGGGTAAGCACCGTCTGCCAGTCGGCGTCGGGCACCGTTTCGGGCCACGTCGTGGCCCAAAAGGGCAGACCGGGCAGCTCATCCCGGTTCAGGGCCGAAAGATAGGTGTGGTGGTCGGCGGCAATGGCCTCTAAATTAGCCTCGGAGACCATCCCGCGATCAAACACCAGGATGCACGGTCCGAGTTTCAACCGTTGCCGCAGATCCTTCACGACCGTCCGAACGGTCGTCACATCCGGAGTATTGCCGGGCCACACCTGCCAGTCGATCGGATACCCGGTGTCCGTAATCAGGAGCCCGATCACCATTTGGGTGCGATCGGGACGATGGTCGCGGGAATAACCGGATTGGGCGAGGGGGCTCGTCGTTCCGTCCACGTACGTGGACGCCAAAATCACAGATGAAGGTGGGAGCGATCTCAGCCTCGTCGTGGGACGGTAGGCCCAGGGCAACCAGCCATGTTTGCACGTCCGCCTCGCGGGCGGCCATCCGATCCAGCACTCGATAGACCGCGTACGGATCCAGGTCCTGGGGGGTGATGCCATACAGCTCTGAAGCAACCATAGAGTTCCAACCGTGGTAATGATTTCTGGATCCATGCACAAATGAAATATTTGGCTCTTGCACACAGACTGTTATCAACCGTTGAGGCCAGTTATCGGAGCAAAGCAAGTCGCAATATACGATGACCCAAGATGGGCTTGGTTGTCCTATTTGGTAACTATTTAGGTATACCACCCACCAAACTCAAGGGTAAGCAAGTGACGGTTTGGTCGGCCGTGATTCTCTCTTAGCAGCGCAACACCGAGTAGGGATGGTGGTGGCCATCCCTGTCGGTCGATGGAATCTCTCCCACCCCGCGCCATCGTGTACGACACCGAAAACTAGCCCGGGTGGTTATCCGGTGTCGGGTTCCCACGGCTGGCCTCCCACGACGGAGCGCAGCATCTCCCAAAGGGATTGGGCCTGCTGGCGTGCCGTTTGGGGGTAACCCCGGATCGTCGCGAAACGCTCGGCCCCTTTGGAGCTTCGAAACGATCCGGAGATGTGCTGGCGCACCTTCAACATGCGCAAGGCGCGTTCCGCCAGATTATTGGTGAAGGGTACGGTGAG
>JAJZZH010000008.1 GCA_021797675.1 Bacillota bacterium
GACGGCTAAGGCTGGTCATAGCGCCCCCCAAAGAGAGGCTTTCCGCTTAAGCCGGGAACTTGCAGGGACAGATCCCTACAAGCCCCCGCCTTTAGGCGTGGGGTCTATGACGTAATCCAAGAGTGGCATCTCGTCAGGGTCAGTTGGCCTTTGCCGCGTCATTCCCGTGTACGCCCAGTTCACTGGGCTGGCGTCCGCACGCCAGGGTCGGGCTTCCCATACATAGCCTCGAAACGGATCGCGGGTATCGTTCATCCAATCCAGCAGCTGCCGGTGAAGGGCGTTGCGCGGGGTTGCGTATGCGTCCCGATGAATCAGATTGATGAATTCGTACGGGTCCCGGTCGAGATCATATAATTCGTCCGTGGTGAAGAGATTGACCACCAGCTTGAAATGCCCGTCGGTGACGCCTCGGATCGGTTGAAATCCGCCACTTCCGTCGTCATCGACGTCGTCGCGGTGAAATTCCATAAACACGCTCCGAGCGCCCGCCGGCTGACCCGCGTGAAACATTGCCAGCAGGCTTTCCCCTTGGCAGGCGGCCGGCAGGGGCACATCAAACGCATCGAGAATGGTTGGTGTCACATCGACCAGCGAGACGGGCCGCCCACACCGCGCACCGACCGGCAGGTATCCCGGCCAGCGGATGATCAGAGGCACGCCCACGATCTCGTCGTACAGCGCCGGTCCCGTACCCCAAATACCATGTGCACCCAATCCATCGCCGTGGTCGGCCGCGTAGAGGACGAGGGCTCCGGGCACATAACGGTCAATCCCTGCCAATAGGCGGCCGATTTCTTGGTCCAAAAACGCGTGACACCCCAAATACGCGGCCAGCGTCTCCTTTCCCCGCCGGTTGCCGGTTTGCGCCCACTGCCGAACGTGTGCGGGTTTGTCGTTGAGGTCGTCAGCAAGATTTGGGCTATCGGAGAACACCAGCGTCGCCTGCGCGTCAGCCCAGCACCGTGGGGCCAAGAAAGGATGATGCGGCTCATCATAGGAGACCACCAGCAGGAAATCCGCCGATCGATGCTGTTCCAGAAAGGCGAGGGCCCGGTCGGAACAGTGGTGGGCATAGGGGAAGGACGCGTCAATCCCCTCTCCCGCAAACACGGTCCCGACGAGGCGCGAGCGCACCCGCTCCACGGGTGACATCTCCTCCAAATAGTTGCGCAGGTCGTACCAGGTTCCGGTCTCCCAGCCGGCAGCGGGACGCCCGCTGCCAAAATAATCGGTCCCGTCGAGATGCCATGAGCCGATGAATCCGCAGGACAAACCCGTCGCCGCGAGTCGCTGGCCCACCGTCTTGACGTGGGCCAGCGGCAGAGTATTGGCCCAGCAGCCGTTGGCGTGGGGATACAGGCCGGTCAAGACGGCGGAACGAGCTGGACCACATGATGCCTGCGCGGTATAGGCTCGGTTGAACAAGACTCCGGTGGCCGCCAGGCGATCGAGATTCGGCGTGGGAATGCCGCGGGTGCCATACGCCCCCAACATATCCCTGCGTTGGGTATCGGCCAGAATGAGTACCACCTGCCTGAGTTGTCCCATGGGGAGTCCCGTACTCCTTAAAACCCGCTTCCTGATTATAGCGCCTCGGCCTTCCACGGATCGGGGATGGTTATGCCGGTTCGAAATCGTCCGCGCGAAAACTTGGAGTATGCTATGCTTCAAGAGGACGGCCTGCTAGTTGAAGGCTGAACAGACCGTCCAGATTCAGATTCGTCATCGACCAAGGTCGGATGCAAGCTATCATTTCCGGAGCGGTTCCTGAGCCCGCGCTGGGCAGAGGACGATCGGACGCGGGAGAGTGCAGTGCGTTGCACCGTCACTTTCCGCGACTGCTGACCGCTTCGGCGGATCTCAGGGCTGCTCACCGACGTCATCATACCGTAGCCCATGGCTACAGTCAAGGGTGGATGCCGCTATTGGAGTGGAAAAATATTTTACCGTCTCGCCTCGCGTCCTTGCGCACCAAAGCTGGCCTGTCCAAAACGGATTTGGGCCAACTCGTTGGCGTAACCCGAGTCTCCATCCATGAATTTGAGACCGGCCGGAAAATCCCGTCACTTGACACCGCGATCGCACTGGCCGGAGCTCTCGGCGTCTCTTTAGACTGGCTGACGGGGTATGATCAGCGCCCGGAGGCGGACCACTCCCAACGGGCGGCTGAGCCTTTCCCCGCTCCGGGATATCTCCCTCTCAACGGGTTGCCGTCCGCACCGCGCGCTCACCGACAGGCCTGCCCCGAATGCGGCCATCTGGAACACGCCTGGGTTGCCGCGCCGACGCTTCAGAACGATGAGACCGTCGCCGTGTCCTGGACCACCCTGGTCTGCCGGCGTTGCGGGTACACCCGATGGTTTATCATCGGCCTGAGGGGAAGGGTTGGCTCGATTTGAATATCCGTCGCTCGACGGACACCTGACCCCGTCGCTGAGATGTCGACGAGGCAGGCCCACGAACCGCGGAAAACGTCCCGATGGCCCCTCCCCATTGCGCATCGCGACCGCTGACCCAGTCACCGAACCCACCGCGCCAAAGCCCCGGATTCATCCCTGGGGAGGAAGTGCAGCACGCTTTCTCTGCCGGGTTTCCTCCGGTCCCCCGGGCGGAGTCGTTCCTCGCCAAGGTTGGAGAAGGCTTTTTGCGCCGACAGCATGGGGCGCCGGGTCCCCGCTAGCCTTCAACCACCGGCCGCAGGGCAGCGAACGGGAGAAGCATTCTCAGGAGCCATCACCTTCCTACCGCCGCACCTTCAACGCTGACCCGTCCTTCGACCACGGTGCTGAGACGCCCAAGCGACTTTCCGATCAAAACCGTACGTGGGTCTGAATTTCACCTAAGCCCCCCATTTTCGCTGTGGGGTCTACGACCGCTTGGTCCGCGTGCGGGGCAGTGCCCACCCGGAGAATCTAAGCCATCTTACCGAAGGTCACACCGCCATCGACGTAGAGCGGCGATCCCATAACAAAAGTGGATTCATCGGAGGCCAAAAACAGCGCCGCCTGGGCCACATCCTGGGGGCGCCCCAAGTCTCCGCTCAACTGTCGTTGGCGGATGGTGGCCAAGGCCTCCTCCCGATCGTCATACGAACGAGCCAGGTAGTCTTCGACAAACGGGGTGAGAATCGTACCCGGCAACAGGGCGTTGACGCGAATATTATACGGTGCGTAATCCACCTGCATGGATTTGGTCAAGGCCAGGACGGCACCCTTGCTGGCGGCGTAGACCGCCCGCCGCAACAAGCCCATTTCGGCCACGCATGACGACATGTTGATGATGCTGCCCTGTCGGCGCGTCATCATGGTCGGCAGTACGGCCTGCGCCACCAGAAATACGCCCTTAAGGTTGACCTTCACCACCTGATCCCAAAGTTCCTCGCTGATCTCATGCACGGCTCCGACCCCAGCGATGCCAGCATTGTTAAAGAGCACGTCAATCTGGCCGAAGTGATGGAGCACGCCCTCCACCATCTCCGCCACCCGCGCCTTGTCGGTCACATCGACGGGAAAAAATGCGGCCTTTCCGCCTTGGGCCTGAATTTCCTCCACCGTGGCTTGCCCGTTTTCTTCGGACACGTCGGCCACCGCCACTCGCGCCCCTTCGGTGGCAAACAGGCGAGCCGTGCTTTGGCCAATGCCGGAGCCCGCCCCGGTAATCAACGTCACTTTCTCCAAAAGTCGCATACGATCCCTCTTTTCATTGCCGCGCCGCCCTTCTCTGTCAGGATCACCGCCCGCGCAAGACGGCAACAGGGTCACCCGGCGATTCGGCCGTCCCTGGAAAGGGCTGACCGTCTGCTATCACTCTACGGCCAAGTTCGCACGGGAGCAACCCGGGGCAGCCAACCACTTTTTGCCCCTCCCGGGCCTGCCCACAGCGATGCCCCCCCGGGTGGCGGCAACAACGTCCGCGGTCTCCGATATCCATTGACGCACCATCAGCGCTTGGGGTCGTTAGCGATGGCCGCCAACGTCTCCACCACCTGTTGGAGGTCCCCGACCACCACGCGAATTTGGGCCCGAAGGCGCACCAGGTCTATCTGGGAGATGGGCACCACGATCGGCGTCGGATGCCAGATTCCCCCGATGAAACCGTTGTAGGGGGTCACGTCCCAGTCCTGGGCGGCGCCGACGCACTCCGAAACGTGATATTGCCAAATCATGGGCCGCATACCGCCGACGGCCGGCAGCGTTGCCCACTGCGCCATCGCCGTGGCAGCGTTATTCGGGCACGTGGTGCCGGCGAGATACAGGACGAATGCCGTTCCAGGGATCCATTCGGTGGTGCCAAAGCTCTCGGTCCAAAATCGCGGAGCAACATACACGCCAGGCACCATCCCCGGGGTCTGGGCCAACCGATATAACGCCCCTGCCATGACCTGGCGGTTGATGGCCACGTCCGACCCCCAACCCCCGTTGCCCGCTTCGGTATCCAAAAATAGCGTTTTTCCTCCCACCAAGGGGTTTTCATGGTGTGCCTTAACCGCCGCCTCGGCCTGCGCTGCTCCCCACGCTACGGCGGTTTGCACCGCCGACCGCGCCGAATGCGCTGGGCCTCCCAGGTTCCAATACCCGTACACCTGGTCCGAAGGCAAGGCACGGGCCGCTTCGGCATCAAACCCCAGCGAACTCGCGGTGAGTTCACCGCCTAGGCGTCCGATATAGAAGTGTTCGATCGCGCCGTCGACGGGAAACGGAAGCGCGTTATTGGTGTCGGTGCCGACATAATAAGATGGGGTGGCCACGCTGGTTTCTCCTCGCTAACTAGATCGTGATGACCGTTGCCAAAGCCTGGTCCATCCGCCAAGGCGTGGCAACGAAACCGGATTGCTGGTGTTATCTTTTATGCTGTCAGGTGGCTGGGGGTGCGTCAACCGGCCCCCGCAGGCCGAATCCCAGCCAGGTCACGCCAGGCTGGGGGCATCTTCCCTCGGCATGGGTAGCCAGCGAAGGCGGAAAGTGGTATACCGAGACTCGTCCGATGGTTCTTAACGGCTTGTTATTCGTGGATTCGCAGCCGCACCAAGGGGGGTATTCGTGGTGAATTTCAATGGAAAGGTGGCCGTAATCACCGGCGGGGCCAGCGGAATTGGCGAAGCCACGGTCCGGGAAATGGCGGCCGCCGGAGCTTCGGTGGTCATTGCCGACGTTGACGGTGACAAGGGTGGAAACCTCGCTGCCAACCTCCGAGCTAGCGGTCAGTCATGTATTTATCAAGCCACTGACGTCAGCCGGGAACCCGACGTCCAAGCCCTCGTGGAGCGGACGGTAGCCGAGTATGGGCGGCTCGATATTATGGTGGCCAATGCTGGCGTGAATGCCGCGTCGCCGACCCATCATCTGCGTATCGAGGCTTGGCGCGAAAACCTGGCGGTGAATCTAGACGGCGTGTTCTTGTCAGCCAAGCATGCCATCCGCTATATGCGGCTACACGGCGGCGGCGCGATTGTCATTACCGGCTCGGTCCTTGGGCATGTGGGAGCGCCGGGCGGCGTACTGCCTTACACGGGCGCCAAGGCGGCCGTCGCCAATATGGCCCGTTCGCTCGCCCTCGAATACGCCGCAGACAATATCCGGGTCAACACGGTATCGCCGGGTTACGTCATGACGCCCCTGCTGGAAAATCTCGACGCGCAAGCCATTGAGCGCTTGGTGAGCCTGCATCCCTTGGGACGCCTGGGTAAACCCTCCGAAGTCGCCAAAGCCATCGTTTTTCTGGCGTCGGACGATGCCAGCTTTATCACCGGCACCAGTCTCCTCGTAGACGGAGGCTACACAGCCCGCTAATCGGAAACAAAGTCGTCGGCATGCCTGACCAGGCCAACGAAATCTCCACGCCGACGCGAGCGAAAGGAGATCAGGTGGACTTTCGAGGATATCGTGTCACGGCGGCTACCCGCACGGTTAGGCGCGCGCTGATCGTTCACGGCGCGACCTTGGTCGGGGTGGCCTGGGCGATTGCGTGGACTACCCCCCGACTGCCCAAAGTGTGGGCCGCGGCGGAGTGGGCGCTGTGGCTCATCTGGCTGGCAGCCTGGTGGTGGCGGGGGCGTCACCGCGGTCCCGGCTTGCCGGGACACGGAGTGCTCACGCAGCACCACGTCGACTGGGTCGACGGCGCCGGTCGCCTGGTTCGCACCGATTTCCGCTGGTCGCCCGCTCCACGGACGCTTTCCTGGCTCGGTCGGCGGTGTTCTCCCGCTGTTTTCGCCATCGTTATAAGCCTGGCGGCCTCACGCCATCTGCTGACCACCCCTCCGATTCTCTGGGGGCTGAGTTTGCTGGCGCTGAGTATCGTAGCCCTGCGAATCGGGCCCGCCCGCCGCGGAACCCTCACCATCCCCGCGGAAGGTTCGTCTCCGGCGGTGAACCTGGTGATCACGGCGGCAACCGATCTCGGTCATGCCGCCGGAGGCCGATCGGCCCCGGTTGGCGAGGCACCCCCGCCATAATCGACGGCCCGCGCGCCGCGCGGGGAACGCATGACCTCACGAAAGGAGACCCTTTTGAATACTCAATCATCTTCTGAGCTCGCCAACACGAATGTCATCTGGATCCTAGGCGACCAGCATCGCGGACAGGCCACCGCCTACAACCTGGATCCCAACGCCCTCACGCCAAATCTCGACAACCTGGCCACTGCCGGCGTCAACTTCGCCCAGGCTGTCTCCGGATTCCCCCTGTGTTGTCCTGCGCGGGGGTCGTTTCTGACCGGACGCTATCCCCATCATATGGTGCCCGGCCACGAATACCCGCTACCCGCCGATGCCCGGACCATTGCCCATGTGTTCAACGACGCGGGCTATCACACCGCCTATTTCGGCAAATGGCACCTCGATGGCTTTCACGAACGGGGCGGCCGGGCCGCCATGCACATCGTGCCGCCGGAACACCGGGGTGGCTTTCAGCAGTGGATCGGCTACGAAAACAATAACAGTCAGTGGGATACGTGGGTTCACGGGGGCAGCGGAGAACAATCCGGCCCCCACCGTTTGCCCGGCTTTGAAACGGACGCCCTCACCGATCTTTTGCTGGAATATCTCCGTCAAGCGGGGAAAGACCGGGCCCGCGGCGACGCTACGCCCTTTTTTGCCGTACTCTCGGTGCAACCGCCGCACGACCCCTATCAGGCTCCGGAGGCCTTTCGCCGTCCGTTCACGCCTGCCGGCATCCAACTCAGGCCCAACGTCCCCGCCGTCCCGCGCATCGTGGAGCGTGCCCGCCGTGAGCTGGCCGGCTATTATGCAATGATCGCCAACCTCGACTGGAACGTAGGCCGCATCGTGGACGTCCTGCGCGACACCGGCTTGATGGACTCCACGCACCTCATGTTTTTCAGCGATCACGGCGATATGCATGGATCCCACGGCCAGTTCCGAAAGACCGGGCCGTATAATGAGTCAATTCGGATCCCGCTGCTGATTAGCGGTGAGCAATCGTTTTACCATGGGCGAAAAACCGGCGTCAGCCCCATTTTGTTCAATCACGTTGACATGGCGCCCACGACCTTGGGATTAACCGGAATCGCGCCCCCGGCGTGGATGGAAGGCACCGATTTTTCGGGACACCGCCTCGCCGGACACCCTGTCAAGATACCCGATTCGGCCTATTTGCAATGCGTGGTGCCCACGGGCCATCACGACAGCGTCGACCGGCCCTGGCGCGGGGTGGTGACCGGGGACGGCTGGAAGTACGTCGCTTTCGAGGGCGTGCCGTGGTTGTTGTTCAATTTGAACGAAGACCCTTTTGAGCAGGTGAACCTCGCGCACAATGCTCGCTACGCGCCTGAGCGCCGGCGACTCAACGACCGGCTCGGCCAATGGATTGCCGACACTGGGGATACGTTTAACCTGCCTGACGTCTAGTGTCTTTTCGCGCCCACCGCGGCGCTGCCATAGCCGGGGACTCCATGCGGAAGCGTGCAGACCTCATGGACCGGACGCTTCCGCATCGATCCCCTTCGCCAATCTTCAGGCGCTGAAAGCCGCGTCTCGACGTCGGCAGTGACCCGTGCACCACCGCGGACCCTGGCGGCAATTCGCCGCATTCACCCCGATTCCAGCGTGAACGATGGCGTTGCCTCGATGAGGTCATCGACAGCGCACCGCAACCAGCAATGGGGAACCATTGCGGGTGGGCGGCAGCGATGGGGGTGCTCGCGAATAGGCCCCTTGGATGCCGCAGCGAACCGTAGTAATTCGACTCATCCCAAGGCTTTCTGGGGGGGGGGGGGTTACCGGGTAAGGGTTTGCACTGCTCGCAGCAATCCTTGTAGGTAGCCGGTGGCAAAGGCCCGACCGCGTTCCCCCCAACCGTCGTCGCCAACCAGCAAAGGCACGTGGTCGTCGATGGCAAATCCGTCGAATTGCTCTTCGACCAACAGCCGCATGATCTCCACCGGGTCGTAATTGCCTTCGCCCAAAAAACATTCCTCAAAGTCGGGCGCGTAACCTCTGACGTCGCGAAAGTGGACGTAGCAAACGCGTCCCCGTTCAACGAAATAGCGCAGTTTGTCCTTCAGGCCCGGCCCCATTTCCGACCAGGTGCCGAGACAAAAGTCCATCCCCCAGGTGGAACTGGGATAGAGCTCAGACGCTCGTTTAAAGGCCTCAAAGTTGCGAAAAATCCTGGGCACGCCCCCTAACACGGGAACTGGCGGGTCGTCGGGATGGAGCGCCAAGCTCACGCCCGAGGCTTCGGCCACCGGCAAGACCGCATCCATAAAATACCGGTAGTTCGCCCAGATTTCCTCTTCGCTAAAGATCCGGCCGTGAGTCCACGCAGAATCTTGGACCGCATCCTTTCGAAACACCGAGACCACGGCCCCTCCGCGTCCAACCGGTTCCCAGCTCGTACGCCATACCCCGTTAGCCATCCAATGATAGCCCAAAATTTCAATGCCGGCCCGTCCGACGTTGCGAATCGTCTTTTGATAGTTCTCAATCTGCGCGTCGCGCTCGGGTCCGCCCCAAATCGCGTGCTCGTAGAAACTCAGCGGCGTATTCTCCAGCGATGCCAGCATTAATCCGTATTCGGCGCATCGCGCCTTTAACGCCGCCAAATCTTCGTATTCCCAAGCGTGCTTCCCCGGAAGATTCACCGTGTTGAGCACAATGCGCGTCGCGCCCAGCTGCCGACAGTAGCGAAGGCGTTCCGCGGTCGGTTCGCTGAATTGGCCCAGTGCAATCTCCATCGCCATATCCCCCTTTTTGGCCCCTGAAAACGCCGCGTACGCGTTCCGCGGGGAGGTCATGAATTATTCCGAATCCTGCCTCCAAGAACGGAAGTCCTCTGGTGGTCGCCCTAGAACATATGACCCTTAATCCACACGGCTCCGCTGGTTTTTACGTGGTATGGGCCGAGCCCCAAGCCACTTCAGCTGTCCAGCCCAAATCGATTCCGGCCGCGGCTGAGGAAATCAAACTCGCCGTCGGCACGAACCGTTGGGTGCGTACGACGCCCGGATAGTAGTCGACCAATAGCGTCTCTATGCGCTCTCCGGCCAGGTGGTCGGCGGCGACGATGTAATAGGCGTGTCCTCCGGACCCACCCGCGCTCAACGCTAACCGAAACGCCCGCGCTGCGTCCCCCACTTCGACATAGCTCCAGAGCAAGCGGGCCGCCATTTCCGGATCCCGTTCCAACGACGACAAAAACGCCGCTTTGTTGGCAGCATCCACGATGGTTGGAAAGCGCAACATCGTCACCCGGCAGTCATGCCGTCGCGCATGCGCCATGCCGTAGATTTCGTTGACCGCCTTCGATACGCCGTACGCTTCCTCCGGCCACAGGGGATGCGCTTCGTCAATGGGGAAATACCTGGGCATAAATCGCCTCCCCCAGGCCAGCCCAAGCGCGGAGACGCTAGACGCCAATACTATCCGGCGAATCCCCTGTCGGGCGGCGGCGCGCAACACGCGGGCGGTGCCGACCACATTGACCATCGTCAGCCAATCGTCCGAAGCGATTCCCGGCGCCGGAATGGCCGCCAAATGGATCAAGGCGTCATGGCCCGGTAACCACCGATCCACCGCCTCTTGGTCCAAGATGTTCCCGCGGGTAAACGTATCCGCCAGTCCCGAATCCTCGATCGCGTCAAAATTGCTGGTCCGCCATCCGTGGGTACGCAATTCCTGCAACACGGCACGTCCCAAGAGCCCCGAACCGCCGGTTACCGCCACCTTCTCCATTTTTCATTGGCCCCCCTTCCCCGGCACCTTCCTCGCCATCATTCCTCGAGCATATCCCACACCCCGGCACGGGTCTGCCATCGATCAAGCCTTACGCTAAGGGTGCCCCGTTATCGGCAGCCGGCATCTCAGTCCATACGTTCCGCCAGGGTAGCAGAATGAACTTGTGCAATGCAGTAGGGCCGCGGTCTGCGTGATTCCACCAGCATCTTCATGCGTGGTCAACCAGGCCAACGGCCTCCTGGGGACAGATTCACCGGGGCGCAGGGCCCGTGGTTTCGCCGAGACGAACCACCGGCGCATAGACGCGCGAATGGGAGGCTCCATGGGTCGGTCCGCCTGCCTCCATATGGTCGCGCAGCAGGTGGACGGCTTCACGCCCGATTTCGCTTTCGGATTGATCGATCCACGTCCATTTTTTGCTGGAAAAATAGCTGACCCATCCCCGGGCAAGGTCGCTCTCCAGGTCGCCGCCATCGAATCCCATCACCGACAGACGTTCGGGAATCGGCAGCGGCATGCGCTCCGCCGCCAGCCGTAGGCATTCCATATCATACGTTTCCACGCCTACCGCGGCCGTAATCTCCGGATGCTCGCTCAGTTGCTCGGCCAGCCACTGAATATGGTCAGACATGGTCACCCCAGATTCATAGCGACGAATCCATACCTGCGGGCTCACGGACTTGGCTGGCGTCAACAAGCTTTCTTCTAAAAATCCCGTTCTCCGTTCCTGGATACTCAGCGTATGCTCGGGATCCTCCGAGCCCATGGTCACCAGCGCGATGTGCTGGTGACCCAGTTCCCTCAGGTGCTCCACCGCCAACCGCGCGCCGAGCCGATGATCGGAGCGCACGCAGGCCACGTCAAATCCTGGAAGCCAGCGGTCCACGAGCACGATGGGAAATCCCGACAGATGCCACTGAATCAGTTCTTCATTATATTGTTCGCCCTCAGCGGGCCATACCAAGAGTCCGTCGATGTTCGCCTGACGGTAGTCTTGGATGATCTTCCGCTCCCGTTCCTTGTCGCTCCCGGAGAGGGCCAGCCACGGGTACCATCCATATTGCGCAATCTCATGCAGCATGCTGAATAAGAGATGGGTAAAGATTGCTCCCCGCAATGTGGGCAAAATAATGCCAATCCGTTTCGGCACCGTTCCGTTCGGTCGCAGAGCGTCCAACCCATCACCAGGGGAGGCGGCCGGATCCTCCGCGTCTTGAACGAATGTCCCTTTGCCAGGAATCCGCACAATTCGGCGCTCCTGCACCAGCACAGCCAAGGCCGTCTTGATCGTGGTTGCACTCACCCCAAACCGCGCCTGCAATTCCTTTTCACTCGGCAGATGGTTTGCGTAACGGCCATTCGTAATTTCCTGGCGAAGCACGTCCAACACCTGGCGATACAACTGTCCTCGGAGTGCCATTTGGCTCCCCTCCCTCGGGTTGGATTTTTGACTGCCGTTGCCCAGCAAGCCTTCACGGGAGGCCCGGCCAGGAGTTTAATGTTCTACGTGAGCGCAACCATGCGTCACCGTTATCCAGTTTAACCCATTTATGCGCAGGATCGTAGAAAGGCGGCCAACATCCCCACGATCCGCCCGCCTGGTTGGCATCGACGGACTGGATTTTGGGCGTTATCCACCAGCTTTCTGCCGCCCTTCAAGCGCTCAGGACCCACGGCGTCGAAGGGCGTCCCCACCCCTCATGGTTGTCCTGCTTTTTCGCCTAACGCAACCATCCCTCACAGGATATGGTCTGATCAATCCGCTCAGTTTTCTTGACCGTTAGGCGCGAATCCGGGAACCGTCCTCGCCATGGCATCTTTCAATTCGCCGTTCAATGCTTCGGCCAAGCTACGGAGTCTGCCCTTGACGCCCTTCAGATCGAATTATATGATTAATCCTATCAGGCGATCAATATGATCAACCCAAAAGACATCCAGGGATTGGCGGTCCAAACGGGTGGCCTTGCCGGCATCCCGCGTCGAGGACCGGTAGACCACCATCAAGCATGGCCCTCCCCGTGCGTCTCCCTGGTGTGCTCGGGGGCCCAATAATGGGCCAACGACATCACAAGACTTCCGTGCAGTACCAACCAGCACCAACCGATGCGGATTTTTCGGACACGGGAGCAGGAGTTTCCGAGTCGCGCCGACGTGTCGAAGAAAACCTGGTAGTTCTCCAGAAAATGCTGGAGTGAAGCCGAACGCCGACACGGGTACCGCCCGTCGCGCGGGCACCGCAGGGAAAGGATGGATGTCACGCTCATGGAAGTCACCATGGGGATAGAGAAAGGGTTTTCTGCCAGATATCGCAACGTTGACGACTATCTTCAACAGTTGGTGGAAAACAGCGTGACCAGTATTCAAACGTATGTGCTCTGGAAAGACGTTGAACCCGACGAGGGTATGTGGAATTTCGATCGATTTGACCGCGATCTCGAGCCGATGCGGCGGGCGGGCATTCGTTGGGTACCTTTTTTGATCGCCGGCCCTTGGTATTCCACGCCGGATTGGTTCTTAAACAGCCCCGAAAGCCAGCACGCCCGCTGTCTGGAGCATCATCAAGAGACGGGATGTCAGTCTATCTGGAATACGTCGCTTTGGCCGCGAGTAGAGAAGTTTTTGAGCGCATTTCAGCGTCATTACTCGCCTGACGATATCGAGTCGGTCTTGCTTGGGGTGACTGGCGACTATGGCGAAGCCATTTATCCGGTGATTGGCAATTGGCCGGGAGAATATCACAGTCATACGGGTTATTGGTGCGGGGAGCCGGGAGCCGTAGAAGCCTTTCGAAGGGCCATTTCGCACCGATACGGCACCGTTGCCGAACTCAACCGCACCTGGGGCAGCCATTACCGGAACTGGGAAGAAGTGCGGCCCTTTTTACGTTCGGAAGCCCCTTCGAATATGGCCTGGCTGGCCCTGATCGACTGGTATCGGGAGAGCATGCTCGCGTACACTGCCCGTTGGCTAGGCAAAGCCCGCCAACTGTGGCCCGAGCAGGAAGTCTACCTCTGCACGGGCGGCGACATGGCGCCGCCCCACGGGTCTGATTTTTCGCGCCAAGCTCAACTGGCCGCGCGCTACGGGGCGGGGGTGCGAATTACCAATGAAGGGTCCGATTTCATGGAAAATCTGCTGTTGACGCGACTGGTAACCGTGAGCGCCCAATTTTATGGCGGCTACGCGGGCATTGAACCCGCCGCCACGGTGACGCCACGAGGCGTGGCGATTCGCATGCTCAATGCCACCGGGAGCGGTGCTCGCCAGCTCCACGAGTATTTCGCCAACCTCTTTGAGGAGACCTCCGAAGGTGCGGTGCGACCGAAACCGGAGTCCTGGGCGGTATGGCAAGCGAATGGTGCCTGCTTACGACAGCGAACGCCTGTCTATCTGGTCGCGTTGGCCATCTCCAACACCGAGTTGACGCTGAACGAGCAAGGCCTCACCGACCCCGCCGTCGCTGGCACTGCGGAGAGTCTGCGCAATATCACAGATTTTGCCCTAGTGGATGAATCCCTGATTCGCGACGGCCTTTTATCCCGCCTAAACCCCGCAGTGGTGGTCTTGGCTGGCGCCGGGGCACGCTGGAGCCCCCAGACCCTGCTGGAATTGGAAGCGTTCGCCGCCAACGGAGGCGCCGTGCTATCCGCGGGAGTGCCTCGATCCGTCGAAACCTTGAGTGACCCGAGCCTGACGTGGACAGGAACCTCGCCAGATACCATCGTCTTCAAGGGATTTACCCGCGTGACGGCTGCCGTGGCGGACCCGTTTTGGCAATCCGCGGCGCCCTCGCTCTTGGTCAGCACCTCGGTGTCCCGGCTGTCGGATGCGGCGGAGGTCTTATTAAAGACCGCCTATCAACCCGCGGGCGAGGAAACCCTGGCGGTACTGTGGCGAGTTCGCCGCGGCACCGGAGCATTTTACTTCTACACCGGTTCCTTCGCGGTCAACCCCCGCTCATGGACGCCAAGTACATCGATACTGGCCGTGTTGCTGCGCTATCTTGAGAACAGCGGACAGATTCGGCACCTGGGTTGGGAACCCAACGCCTCGGTGCGCACCATCGCCACCCATACCGACCGAATCCGTCTCACGTGCGGGGACATCCTGATTCAGGTGCTCGAGCCAGAGTGAGTCGGCGCGCCTTGCCACTGAGCGCCGACTTGAAGGGGTAAGCGCCGGGAGAATGATTCTATGGCGTGTGCAGAGCAGCCTCGATCCTCCGAATGCACTGGACTAGCGCCCGAGCACGAGTAATCGACCCCGGGATGGGCGGGGCCAGGACACAGCTCGATGGCGGACACGGCCCGAAGGCATCAAGAACCTCGGCGTGTTGTTTGCGTCTCCCGGAAGCCCGTCGGCGGGCCAGCAAGTCCCAGTACCTGATTGACCGGGCTTGGTGCGCACTGCCGGGGTGCCAACGCTCCCGGCAACGACGATGCCCCGGTGCTCCGGCGACCCACGGCTTCCGCGCTTCGATCTGCTCACCCCACTCATAATCCTATCATCATATGAATATACCTCATGACTGTTATATGGCCTTGCACAGCGCAGGCCGGGAGTTCCGCCGCTCCATCGCCTGCACCTGCAATCTGCCTATTTGCGACTTGACGAGCAACGTATCCAATTATATTATTAAGCTGATCAGTCGATCAATACGATTAGTTGAACAATGCTACGGAAGACGAATAGGCATGGGGTATTGACCGACGGACCTGCCCCTGTTGGTGTAACGCCGGCATGCAGGGGGAAGGATGCGAGATGGTGGACCCCCTCCTTGGATGCGCGGCTTGTCAATCTCTGAGAAAGGAAGAGTGTCGATGTTAAAGGCCAAGCACAAGCTTCCCCTGGCTGCTCTCGTTGTCGGTTCGACCGCGGTCGGCATCATGAGTATGCCGGTATTTGCGGCGTCACCGTCAAAGGAGCCGTCCCGTCCGGCGGCCACCGCGTCATTGCCCAAGTTACGTTTCCATGGCACGATTACCATGTATGCACAAGTCTACGAGCCGCCGATCAAGGGGGTAAACTTTGGTCCCGGTGCTCCCCACGTTACGGCCCTGCGGGTCCTGGCCAATCAGTTTCATAAGCTGTATCCCAACATTCACATCAAATTCTATTGGCCATCCTTGGGCTACAACATCACCCCCCAGTGGCAGACCACAGAGGCAGCGGGGGGGCAGATGCCCGACGTGTTCTGGCAATTTTACAGTGCCATCGGCCCTACCGGTCAGATTCCCGGCGCGGCAGCTTACAACTTATCTCCGTATTTTAACAAGCCTAATCCTTTCATTCCCGGCAATAAGGCGTGGAAAGCGATCATGCCCGGGTGGCTGCTGAACACCATCACGCGTCCCAACGGTGCGATTTATGTGCTTGACGGGGATGCCATGAACGTTGGATTTTTTTACAACAAGCGGCTGTTCAAAAAGGCCGGGATTGCCAAGCCCCCCACCACTTGGGGCCAACTGGTCGCTGACGCCAAACGGTTAAAAGCCCATGGGATCATGCCAGGCGCCGATGTTCCGCAGATGGCGTGGTGGGATCCTGTGATGGGGGACAATTTCTTGGGTCCCAAGGTCGCCGCCTTGGCCGCAAAACTGTCCGTTAGATTTCATCACAACGGAAACGAGGTCGCCGCCTATTTGTACCATCAGGGCTATGAAAACGAAGCCAAAAATCCAGCCGTGCTGGCATGGTGGCCGGTTTTGAAAAAACTCTACCAGTATTGGAACCCCGCTCAGACCGCCATCAATTACAGTAGCCAGCCTTCGAACGCGGTCCTCGGCGTCACGTTGTTTGAAGCCGGGAAATCCGCCATGGTATTCAATGGCACCTGGAACCAGTTCCCGTTACAGTGCAAATTCCCGGTCGGTAGCTTTTTAGTCCCTGATATCCAAGGGACAAGCCGCTATGCCAGTTCCCTCAACACCTACGGCGCGGCAGGCGGGCCCGCCGACGGGTTTGAATTTGGCATTTCCACCCCCAAGGCCGACCACACCATGACCCCGGCCAAGTTCCAGGCGGCCTTGGCCTGGTTGCAGTTCATTGGTACGCCTCGCCACGACCAATATGTTGTCAACAACGGCCAAATGGCGGTCCCCATCTTCAAGGGCGCCAAGCCCGCCAAGTCGATGTCCGGCATGGCCTTCCATCCAGGCGGTATCGCGACCTCCGCCCCTTGGGGACTTTGGGGAACGCACTCGGGATCGGTGATTTGGACCGACTTTGTGGGTTATCTGGATGGTCAGATGACGTTTCGGCAGGTCAAGGCTTCGTTCGAGGCTGCCGAAGCCAAAACGTACGCCCATTGGATCAAGGAGTATCATTGGAAGTTCTAACCCATCTTGGTGCATAGCTTAGCTGTATCGACGTATCGGCTGACTGAAATCGCGGAATAAGGATGCGGATCGAGGATTCCGTCAAGCCGCTGAGCTTTTGGGGAATCCTCGGTCGCATTGCGGGCCCGGTCCGGGTTCTATGCGCCCGCACCATGGCCGGGGGGACTGAGTGGTGCCCACGGAAGATGGCAATCGTCTTCCGTGGACTGCGAACGTGGCCGCTGAACGGCTGACGACGCGGATTGTGTTCCCCAGCCCGGACTTGGTCGCGGCCGGCGGAGGAGGCCCGCAGGTTTTGCAAAGGGGGAGAGGGAGGTGGCACAGATGGCTCAGCCCCGTGCGTCACGTCGCCAGATCGCGCTCAAGACGCCAAGTGCCCAAAAAACTGAACGATCAGCCTACTTGTTTATTTTACCGGCCTTCGCCTTTGTTGGCGCCCTCAGTTATTATCCCGCCATACGCGCCCTGGTGGGCGCGTTCACCTCGTGGAACGGCGTCAGTGCCGCCCACTGGGTGGGACTGGCCAACTTTGTCGCCGCGTTTCACAGCGGCGAGTTTGGGGCTTCGGTGGTCCATATTCTGATTTGGGCTGCCATCGGCATCCCTTTAGGCCTGGTTCCATCGTTTTTGGTCGCCGAGGCGATTTTTCGGCTTCCCAGCCGCCGCGCCCAGTACTGGTACCGCACATTTTTCATTTTGCCGGTGGTGCTGCCCGGCGTAGTAGGCATCTTGATTTGGTATTTCTTCTATGAGCCGGGAGGAATCGTCGACACCTTGCTCAGCGCCCTCGGTTTTACGAAGTTTGCTGAGTTGCCCTGGCTGGGAGACGCGCATACCGCCTTGGGTTCGCTGATCTTTATGGGCTTTCCATGGATTGGAGCGTTTAATTTACTGATTTATTATGCGGGACTGCAAGGTATCGCAAGCGAAATCTTTGATGCGGCAGCGGTGGACGGTTGTACCTGGTTTCAGCGCATCATGCGCGTCGATATCCCGTTGTTGATGGCTCAAACCAAATTGCTGTTGGTGCTGTCGGTGATCGGCATCGGCCAAATTTTGGTCCAACCGTTGTTGATGACCAACGGCGGCCCCGGTATCGATACGACTATGACCCCGGTGCTGTTCATGTATCAACAGGCGATTGATTATGATCAGTACGGATATAGTATGGGGGTTGCCTTCATTCTATTTTTCGCTTTGATGATTCTCACCATCATTAACATGAAGTACTTTCGCACCAACGCCAATACCCCCTCCAATCCGTAACGGAACGCCGTCGGTGGGCGGTGGAAGATTGCCCCGCCGTGGAGCTGCTCCTTGGGGCCGGCGGAATCGGGCACTTTGCCCCGCCGATGAAAACTTTGATTGACAGAGGAGTTGCCAGACGCATGACTCAGCGACGAAATGCTGCGACGACCCATGTCTTCTTGGTCACGCTGGGCGCACTGACCGTCTACCCTATGTTCTTTATGGTGGTCAACGCGATGCGTTCCGGCTTGGCTACGGCGACGGCGCCGTTTGGATTGCCAAACCATTTCGATTGGATGAATTTTGTTTATGCTTGGGACGGCATTGCCTCAGCGTTTGCCCTGACCGGATGGATAGAAGTGGTCAGTGTGTTCGTCAGTTTGGCGATTGCGGTCCTGGCCGCCTACGCCTTTGCGCGGATGCACTTTCGCGGCAAAACCGTTTTGTTCACCGCCATGTTCGCGCTGCTGGTCATCCCCGGTTTTTTGACCCTGATTCCGCTGTTCTTGGAGATTCGTGACTTTAACCTGCTCAATACGGCGTGGGGGTTGATTTTTCCCTACATTGCAGGGGGACAGGCTTTCGCCATCTTTGTACTCCGGAGCTTCATCGAAACCATCCCGGAGGAAATGTTTGAGGCCGCGCGGATAGACGGGGCAAATCACTGGCGCATGTTTCTCAATTTTGTGGTGCCGCTCTCGGTGCCCATGCTGATCACCGTCGGCTTGTTGCAAGTGGTCGGCATCTACGGGGATTACGTCTTTCCCAGCCTTGTGCTCAACTCTACCCAGCGCACGGTATCGCTGGCTATTGCCAATTTTACCCCCCCGGCCTTGGCCCCGAACATCAATGCTGTCAACATCCAATTGGCCGCCTTCACGCTGTCGGCGATTCCCATCGCAATTCTCTTCTTTGCCCTAATGAAATACTTTGTCAACGGAATGTCGAGCGGAGCGCTAAAGATGTGATCCCATGTGAAATCCCGCAATTCCGTTGCCAAAGGTTTTTCGTCACCTCACCCGTTTAGAAAATCCTATGATAATCGCTTTCGGCTTTCCTCGGCGCCTCACCAGACCCACAGACCTCACAGGATTCAAGCGTTCTTTCCTCGCGTCGTGAAGTACTTCCGTGCAAACATTGTGCGATCGGTATCGACGCGCTAAAAACACGTGGATAATGGTCAGCCAGTCTTGAGCCCGTTCTTCGCAATCGATCATTTATGAGGTGTCGGTGAGCACACGATGGATAATCCATTTTACTCAAAGCGGACGCCCATCGACCGTCCGCTTTGGCTACGCTGCGCTGTTGAAAGGATGACCTGGCAAGGCCACAGATTGCGCCAGATCGCAAGGCCGAAAGCATCGCAGAACGGTTACGGCCAACGCCTTGGAGGACATGCCGCGCTGCCTTCGGGCCGGCTAACCTGGATCCCCATTCCTTTCGCGCAATCTGCACGTAATCCTCACATTTTTCTTTTTCAACTGCAGGAATTCATTCTTTTTTAGCGAATATTGAAGGAGTCGGTGATTATTCATGGCGTTGGCTGTAACATCTAGTCCCGCATACGGCTGTGTGCGGGGGCATAGGCTGGTCAATGTTCGACGTGTCGCAGACCAAGGATCTTATCGATCGATACCTACAGTAACCTCGTCTTCAGTATCAGTATAGGAGGTACAGCATGATTACGGTTCGCAGAACAATCGCGGTGGGATTGGCGGCTGGCCTTTCGGCCACCACGCTGACGATCGGCATCGGGGGATGGAGTTTTGCGCGGCCAGCCGCCCTGGTCAGGGTCGTGCATGCTCCCAAACTGGCCTGGAAAGGCACGATTACGATGTTTGCCCAGTCCTATACGCCGACCGTGCCTGGGGTCAAGCTGCCGCCAGGGACGCCTAAACTCTCTGCCTTCGAAGCGGCCGCCAAGGCCTTTGAAAAGGCTTATCCGGGGATTCATATTAAATTCGTCTATAGCAATACCATGGGGAGCACCCAATGGGATGAGACCGAGGCAGCGGCCGGCAACTTGCCCGATGTGAGCTGGGTCCAGGGAACGGTGGCTGACAGCACGCTGCCGAAGGGGATTTTCGTCAACCTCAATCCGTACTTTTCTCAACCCGACCCCTATATTCCGGGCAACAAAGCGTGGAAAAACGTCATGGACCCCAGGGTTCTGGCGATTACCAAAGCGCCCAACGGCGCCCAATACTTGGTGGACGGCGACTGGGTGGGTACCGCGTTTTACTACAACAAGCTCCTTTTCAAAAAAGCGGGGATTGTGCACACGCCTAAGACCTGGACCGAGCTGTTAAACGTTTGCCGCGTCTTAAAACGCCATGGCATCCAACCCGGCGCTGACCTGGTCAATTACGGCTGGTTTTCAGCCATCTTTACCGCCAACGCGCTCGGCGCCAAGACCTTGCAAAAGATGGTAAGCTACACGCCAGGCACGGCAGGGTATGTCAATGCGTACGACCAGATTCGGGCATATCGGGCGGGCTACTTCAACCCGGCGAAAAATCCGCGGATCATGGGCTGGTGGCCGGGCATGAAGACCCTCTACAGCTTCTGGAACAAAGATGTGCTGGATGAAACTCCAACGGGTACGCTGCCATCGGGAGCGCCAACGGGACAATCCTTGTTTGCGGCCCAAAAAGCTGCCATCGTCTATCAGGGATCTTGGCTGCCGAACGAAATTAAAGTTCTCCCGGCCAAGAAGCGCTTCCCGGTCGGATCGTTCAACTTGACCTCATTGGCGGGTTCGTCTCCGTACGTTACCAAGTTGACGACGTCGCAAGACGTGGGCGGCCCTAGCGCGGCCTTCCAGTTTGCCATTGCCAGCCAACGCGCAGATCACACCATGACGCCCGCCAAATTCAAGGCAGTCCTCGCGTGGGTCCGATTCTTCTCCACCCCCAAGTGGGATCAGGCAATCGTCAATCAACTGGGCTCCTTTGTGCCCACCTTTGTGGGGACGACGCCTACCAAGGCCAACCGGAGTTTGGCGAAAGCCATCTTCAAGCCCTACTATCAACTCTATCCCTTCAACATCGTCACGGCGCGTGCGGGCAACGAACTGCCAAATCTCTTTCAGGAATATGTCACCGGCCACATCACTTGGAAGGCCGCCAAGCAACAGTATGATCAAATTGCTCAGCAGGCCGTTAATCAGTACATTGCCACCAACCATCCCCATTTCTGATTGGGCAGTCGAGACCAAATTGAGACCAGGGACGGCCGGTTATGGGTGCCGTCCCTGGTTCCATACCGCAGAAGTCCCACCCGGTCAGTGAATTTCCAGACGGAAGCTCCGTAGCTCAAACGGGCCCAACTCCACGGTGAGCGGTCCCGTCTCCTGCGGGCCGGTCGGCCGCTCCCGCAGGTCGACCGCCTGCCAATGCACCCATTCGCGGTCACTGCCGATCCGAATGCGCGTCCGCCCATCCGCGCATTCGTGCACCCGGAGTACGAAGCCGTCGCCGTCCTCCGCCCGCTTCATCGCGGCCACCTGCACGTGCTCCCCCTCGACCCACACCACGCGGTCGTGACGCCGGAGCGCCCCCGGCATCACCGCCAAAGGCCGATTCAGATCCCACGC
>JAJZZH010000231.1 GCA_021797675.1 Bacillota bacterium
AACATTGTCGCATTCTGCAACGCAACGGAGGATGGCACTATGCACAAAAACCCATTTCCGCCTAGCGGCGGAAGCCCGCTTTCCTCCCCACGGCTAAAGCCGGGGGCTTCTCGCGGGCATTCGGTGAGTCTGCATGCTACCGACGGTTCGCGATCGCTGAGTCCTTACCGTGGTCCGGAGAGCCGCGCGGAGCTTGGCCGAAGGCGGTGATTCGCGTCCTCGTTGGCGTGCGCTGGCGGCGGACGATGCACTTTAAGCAGATCGCGGACCGCTCGGGTTATCCGGATCGGCGTCGTGTTTCGGCTAATTGCTCCACCATCACGGGAACGCGAAATTTTATCAGCCGGCTCGGTGGAGAAGAGTTCGGTTGGGGCTTCCGGGAGCCACTGTGGCGGATGTCTCGGCGACGTCGAATCGATTGTGGCCGTGATGGTCAAGCAAGATGGGCGCATTCCCCTGGTTTTCGGGAAATTGCGACAGCGACCGGACATCAGTCAGCGGGAATCGCAGACCGTATGGGTTCTGGCGCAGGCGGCGGATTGGGTGGGCGAACGGTCTAAACTTCCGGCAAGCACCCCGCCGTTGGTAAGAGTAGAATGGCATTCAGGCGGGGATGAAGACGCCGGAATGCTGATTGACCAGAAAGAGGGGCGAAGAGCGATTGTCCAACCTATGTGGAACACGATGGATTCACACGGTGGCTTCTGAGGACGAAGCGGGCCGCGGGCCAACGCTGTCGGCATTCGAAAAGTCTGGCCCGTCCGATGGACCAGGAAGGCCGCCGGCCGAAGGGCATGCCGTCCAGCGCGCCTGCGGACATTGGGAAACGCTCTACGTCGGGCGGCCATGGACCTATGTCGACAGTGTGGCGTCGTTAATCCCGTGTGTCGTCTGCCGTCGTCAGGGCCTTCAGGGACCGATGGGCACGCCCGGGTAACGGATCCTAGACGTCGGCGACGCCTTGCGGCGTTGCACGGACGGCGCCGCTGATATCCCGCCCCGTACAGGGCATGACTCTGGGCAACAGCGACGCCTGGTTTCTCCGTTCCGACCAATCCTGATCCTGACGCTCACACGGGGCAAGCCCCGTGGGTTCCGTGAGCAAACCGCTTCTCCGTATCGAACAGCCCCGCAAGGTCATTGGATGGCGGCACTGAGAGCGCCACATGAGTACATGGTCAGGGTTTTTCTCTGATGCGAGAAGAGTGGATTACGCGGGGATGCTTTTAATCCCAGTATATTTACTTGAGGTTCGCACCGCGAATTCACAACGAAGTCTTGCCCCGTAAAAGCCTGGACACCAGCATGAACACTGGGTTCTTGGTATAATTAGGTGACTTCCAAATTAACCAAGAAGGCGGTGTTATCCTGCGGGAGACCACGTCAGAAATCAAAAAGGGTGTTTGACCAACACTAGTATTCGATCGACTCGATTCTATTCGATGTAACGCAGACCTTCAAGATTAATTGCATCGTCCGGCACACACGGTTTGAAAAACAGGAGGGATACTCGGTCACCGAAATCCTGGCGCTCCTCATGATGTTCTCCCTGATGCTGGTGAGTAGCTTCAATAGTTTCTTTCACAGCGAGTTTCAAGAGATCACAATCACGACAATGAAAAAGGACGCCCTCTATCGCCTGAAAAACAATGAGTGGGTCCTGTGGCGCACGATTTTGTATGGAATCGCGAAGCGATGCCAGAAGATCGTCAATCCACACAAGATTGTGGCGTCCCATGCGACCTTCATCCTCGACGACACCACCGACCGCCGGGTATTCACGCAGAACAACGCTTGCGGGGGCGCAAGCGTCGGGAGCAATATCAGAAAATCTGCCACCCCGGATCCCCAGATCCATCCGGCGCAAGGAATGCACCGAGGACAAAATGACCCAAGCGATTGCCATGTTGCGGTCAGGAACGTCATGCTTGGTCATGGAGGGAACGCACGTCCCACGGGCGGGGACGACCGTTGATGACCGGCCTGCTGCAATCGCCTCCTGCCCTTGATAAAGGAGATGGCAATCATGGAAAAAGACTCGACCGGCCTGAGCGGGACTGATCGGTTGCCCGCGTGGGAGTGGCGCGGCGTGTACGCCATTGCGGCAATTCTCGGCCTCGGGTTATTCGCAGTGGCAGGCCGGTACGGTTACAGCCGCGATGAACTGTACTTTCTTGCGTGCGGGCGCCATCTGGCCTGGGGTTATCCGGATCAGCCGCCACTCGTGCCGTTGATCGCCCGCTTGATGAGTACGCTTGCGCCAAGGTCCGTGACTATCCTTAGATTGCCGTCGTTGATGGCTTCTATGGCAGAAGTGGTGCTCGCGGGACTGATCACCCGCGAGTTGGGTGGAGGAAGGCGAGCGCAGGGATTGGCGGCGGCCGCGATGGCTGTGTCGTCGACCGTCCTCATCTCCGGCCATCTGCTGGAAACGATCACCTTGGCGCTGCCGCTATGGGCCTTACTGATCTGGCTCATCCTGCGGGCAATTCGGACACACCACGGCCCCCTCTGGTTGGCCGTCGGGATGGTGGCGGGCATCGCACTCATGGAAAGTGATTTGGTGGCCGGACTGCTGGGAGCGATCATTGTGGGGCTGTTGGTGATGGGACCGCGGCGCCCCTTTACCTCGCCGTGGTTTTACGGGGCCGTGGTGTTGGCTTTTGCCATGTGGAGCCCGTATTTAGCGTGGCAGATAACTCATGGATGGCCCGAACTAGCGGTGGCGCACGGTATCGCCAACGGACAATCTGGCACGTCCACACCACGCTGGCTAGTATTGCCCTTGCAGTTGGGACTGGTTAGTGTATGGCTGGCACCGGTGTGGCTGGCAGGGTTGGTGCAGCTGAGTCGCGACACCAACATTGCGGCGGGACGGGCGTGGGCTCTAGCCTATGGGGTTCTGGCGCTTGCCATCGTCGCCGCCGGTGGCAAAGACTATTATCTCGCGGGGATGTATCCGCTGCTGTTGGCTGCGGGTGCCGAGCCGACCGTGAACTGGGTTCGTCGTGGCCGCGGCCAGATGCGGGCTCGGCTCTTGGCGTGTGTTTTGTCAAGAGAAAATCCCCACTTTGGTCAACAAAAATTCCCTAGGGAAGTGGGGAATTATGGGAAAACAGGCAATAGTCTGGCAACATAGCAAATCACTCTACAAAACAGCAA
>JAJZZH010000127.1 GCA_021797675.1 Bacillota bacterium
CGAGAAGCGGCGTCAAATCCACGCGGATTGTTTCCCACACAACGGCCCAATCAGTTCCACCATAATGGTGAACTAAGCGATGGCGCAAGCCCATCATGTCATTCCACGGGATGTGTGCGTGCCGGGTCTTTTAAGCCCGTGCTTAACCGGTTGGCGGATTCACCAACCACTTCTAAGTTTTTGGCTACGGCATCCTTCATCATGCGATGAGCCAAGAATGTCTCCAAAGTTTGGTCCGCTGTGTAAGCAAAAATCGTAGTGATTGCGTCAACCATGGTTTCGATGATGACATCATCATCATCCCGCGGGGCGCTCAAGCACAGACACTCCTTCTTGTTGAATCTTCGGTTGCAATTTTGGATGAATCTCGGCCCACGTATGGAGGTCGACCGGATGACCCAAAATCTGCGCCATCTGTTCCGCAAGGCGATTTAGTCGGAAAAATGTCACTCGTTGGTCTTTGTCAAATGCCACGACGACATCGACATCGCTCTCAGAACTAAAATCGTCTCGCGTTGCTGAACCAAAAATCAAACAATCGGTAATGTGTTCTTCGGAACAAAATGACCGCAATCGATTCACCTGCTGAGCGATTACCGGTTGCAACATTTAGCCCATCAACCTTTCTGCGGCTAAGAATATACGACCTTCTACTCATCATCTCATCTTTCCCTATGAGTAGAGTATATCACGCATGTAGTGCCATCAGACTATCTTCGCATCCGTGGAAAGATCGACGGAACCTAAGGGTCATTGCGAAGGGTATTCCTTAAGAGGGTGCCCATCGGTCAACGACGCCACGCAGGATAGAACACGAAAATTCCAATAACCTACTCGGCGCTCTTGTGTCAGGGAAGGTAATTTGAGGCTTGTGAAAAATACGCCGAGGGACTGAGTTGCCATGAGGTGGCCGCGGATGAACGGGACCGCCCTAGGGCTCAAGTATCATATCCGTCACCACGGCGTCACCACGAAGCATTGGAAACGGTGTTTTGGTAACGACATGGTAGACGCACCTTACCCTCGATTTCGTTGATGCATAAGGATTCCAACGCATCGGGGCAACCCCATAGACGCTCGAGTGTGGTTCTTCTAATCCCGGCGTCGCAGGTTCGAATCCTGCCGGGGACACCATTCACAAACCCTTTCACCGCAAGCGATTGCGGGTTTCTTATTTCCCCTACAAACTGCATATTTTCTACGGCGTTACCACGAGTCGTCACCACGAGAGGCTGGAGCCGGGGTGAATCGGTAGAAAAATGGGGATCCATCCTTCAACGGCACCCATCGTTGCCATATGGCACGAGTAGCGTAGCTCACAGACAGAAACTCCTCAACCCGGAACCCTAGATTGCTGAGCATCCGGATCCGCACGGCCGGAGCTATAAACGGGGCGGATAGTCTCCCGAACGGTTCGACAGAGAGCGAAAGATACGCCCCATTGTCCAAGATTCGCGCGGGTTTACGAATCGGTGGACATACCGTTCATAGGCTTGTCATTGTGGGCACCATCACCCTTCGGTGGACGGCTGCACCATCGGTGGGATCGGGAGAATTACCTCTTCCGGCAGGGGAAGAGCCCCTGGTAGTTGGTCCCTGGTTTTCGGCGTGATCCGGCGATTATCGGGGCCCAACTGGTGGCCCCCCGGTCGCTTTGGTGATCGACCCGCGACCCCTTGAAGTCCCCACCTGGATAAGGTGCCCAGCGTCGACCTGTTGGGGCGAGCGCGAGAAGACCTGATCGTCTAAGGACGGGAGCGCGGGGAAAGTCACGCTGGTCAGACGCGAAGCGAGACCTGCTCCAGCGGTTTCAGGGTAGGAAGAACTCGGTGATGACCAAAGATCCCCGAATTTGTAGCGGAACGGACGTAGACCGATCCGTGATCAGGAAAACGTTTCAAGCTATGCCCGCACGCACCAAGATCTAGCCGGAACGGGGGACTTAAAGTTATACTTTTCGACAGAATAGCGAGACGCTGAGCACCGATCCACGCAACCGGGAGGGACTTTTGGATGGCGATGCGGGAAGTCAACATGCTGGCGGAAATGGCCAAAGTTGCCGAACCTCGGGTGATCGCAGCTGGACGCAAGCTGGCCCACCAGGGGAAGGTGGTCAACTTGCAGCAGGATCTCGAGGCGGAGTGGAAGTGGTCTGCCCAGGTACTGGACGAGTGGGTCCGCCAGCGAGTCTCCGTGCGGATGGATAAGGGAGGCGCGGTGGGGAATTGTACCTGCCTGGCGCCTAACCACCGAAGCTTCTGCGCCCATATGGCAGCTTTGGTGCTGGCCGTCGAAGCACGAACTTCGCGCACGCCGGTAGCCGCGACGCCCCACCCACCCAACAGCGAGGCGGATGTTCACGTGACGATGCTCTTCGATATCCTTGGTCGACCGGTTCAGGCGTCGGCGGCGGCCCGGTCGATCGCGAAGAAAAGAGTGGTGTTGAAGGCGCAGGTAAACCTCAAAATACTGGGCGGCACCAGTAAACCCCGGTCGCTCGGAGTGGGGCTCAGCATTGGGGAGGGCCGACTCCACGTGGTTAAGGACATCGCAGAGTTTTTGACCCAGTTCGATAAAAACGGCTCCATCGAGCTGGCCAAATCCTTCACCTATGATTCCGCCGAGCACACTTTCGATTCCGCCACCTTGAAGGTTTTGCGCGCATTGCATCAAGTACAGCAAAGGACCCTCGGCGGCATGTATGACGATATGCATTATCGCCTCACGACGTATAGACAGTACGTGCGCTATGTGGAGCTGCCGCCGTTGGCTTGGGATCTCATCGAACCACTCTTCAGCGCCGTGGAACTGGAATGGGACCTGCATCCCATGGAGATTGTCAAATCGGCCTTGCCGATTACTTCGCTGCTGACGCTGGGCGAGGGCGGAAACTTTAGGATGGTGGTCGACGGGTTGGGATTGTTAACGGTCTTGCCCAACTACGGGCTCGTATTCAGCGCAGGTCGGATTTTCCCGGTAGGGACCGATTTGGCCGACCGGATCTACCGATTACAAAGCATGGCCGGCGGGCCGAGGCTGACGATTGACGTTCCGTCCACCGGGGTCCAGCGCGTGATGACGAGTATTCTCCCGAACCTTCGTGAATTGAGCCGGGTGAAGGTGGATCCGGTGGTGGCTCGCCAGGTGGTCTACAAGCCTTTAAGAATAGCGGTCTATTTGGATTGGCAGGACGCGACCTTGGTCGCTCGACTCAGGTGGGTCTATGGTGATATCGAAATCGATGCGGCAGATGAAGATTCCGGCAAGAGAACGATCCGGGGTCGCATTGTGATGCGCGACAACGCCAGGGAACGGGCGATGGTGGACTGGTTGGAAAGTGCTGGCTTTCATTACCGAGGGTCAGTATTCCACTTGCAGGAAGAAGCCGCGCTGTTTGCGTTCATCTATCATCGTCTGCCCGAGTTGGAGGCGAATCCTGCCGTCACGCTGCATGTTACCGACCGCGTCCAACCCGTGTTGGTCCGCCGCACCGTTTCACCGCGCGCCGAGATCACTATGAGTTCAGGGATGGATTGGCTGAACGTGTCCTTTGAGATCGAGGATTTGGATCCCGACCAAATCCGAAGCCTGCTGGCTTCGCTGAGACAACGGCGACCGTATCACCGACTGAACGATGGCCGATTCGTTGTGTTCGACGGCAAAGGCTTTCAGGCCATCCATGACTTGATGCAAGAGTTCGGCCTCAAACCGAGCGATTGGCTTAAGGGCAAGCTACGCCTGCCCGCATTGAGTGCGCTTTCTCTGATCGGGCGTGAAGACGAGCGGGTCATTCAGCTCGGGAAAGGTCTTCGCCGCTGGCTTGACGACCTGAAGCACCCGGATAAGCGCGAGACGCCGGTGCCTGAAAGTCTGCAATCTATCCTGCGCCCATATCAACGCCTGGGTTTTCAATGGATGAAGACCATGGCCCACTATGGTTTTGGCGGAATCTTGGCCGATGATATGGGCCTCGGCAAGACGCTGCAGAGTATCGCCTTTGTGCTCTCCGAGCGAGAAGCCGGACCGTTTGCCGACCCCGCGCTGATTGTCTGCCCCGCGTCCTTAATGTACAACTGGGAGCACGAATTTCACCGCTTTGCGCCGACGCTGAAGGTGGCGGTGGTCAATGGCTCACCCCAGGAACGCGAGCAAATTTGGGACGCGGCCACGCATTATGATGTACTGATTACGTCGTATCCGCTGCTTCGCCGAGATATCGAGGGGTACCGCACACGCCAGTGGCATGCCGTGATTCTCGATGAGGCGCAGGCGATTAAAAATCCTGCGACGCAGATCGCACAGCACGTATCAGACCTGGTGAGTCCACGCCGCTTTGCGCTGACCGGCACCCCGGTCGAAAATTCGCTCGATGACTTGTGGTCAATCTTTCATGCCGTCTTCCCTGGGCTGGTGGCCAACCGGGACGCCTTTGCCCAATTGACGCCGGAGGCGGTGGCGCGGCGGATTCGGCTGTTTGTGCTCCGCCGACTGAAGAAAGACGTGCTGCGAGAACTGCCGGACAAGATCGAGACCGTGGAGACCGCCGCATTGACCGACGCCCAGCGCACGATCTATCTGGCCTATCTCCATCAATTGCGGGCCGAGACCGCCGACGATCTCCAAGGCGCAGGGTTTCAGGCGAGCCGGTTTAAGATTCTGGCCGGGTTGACCCGGTTGCGGCAGATCTGTTGTCATCCCGGGATGTTCGTGGAAGATTACACGGGCGATTCGGGGAAATTGGAGTTGCTGCTGGAACGGGTGGAGGAGGCGCTCGGCGCCGACAAACGCCTGTTGATTTTCTCCCAGTTCACCTCGATGCTGGCGATTATCGAAAAAGCGCTCGATGCCCGGGGATGGCCGTACTTTTACTTGGACGGCCAGACGCCGTCCAAAGTGCGCATGGAGCTCAGCCAAGCGTTCAATCAGGGGGCCCGCTCTGTCTTCCTTATCTCGCTCAAGGCGGGCGGGACCGGACTCAACCTAACCGGGGCCGATACCGTGATTTTGTACGATCTATGGTGGAATCCGGCGGTGGAAGAACAGGCGGCCGGCCGGGCCCACCGGATTGGGCAAAAACATGTGGTGCAAGTCATACGGCTAATTACCGAGGGCACCATTGAAGAGAAGATGTACCAGCTGCAACAGCAAAAGCGTGACCTCATCGACCGCGTGGTGCGCGCCACCGATCAGGGACTGGGAGCACTCACCGAGGGAGATGTGCGGGACTTGTTGACCCTTTGACGGGCATCACGGTTCAGGTTGTCGCTACCGGCATCAAATGGGTGCGTAGCTCACCAAAGCGTGCATAGGACGGGCGTGTCTCCGGTTGCGGTGATGCGGGATTCCGCGCTGAACGCCACGCCAGCGTTTGGCCCGTCGGGATGCATGCCGTGGCTAGGCACCGAAAACGTGGGGCGGTTGGCGGCTTAATGGGTCGGACGCGGGTTCCTACGACACGGAGAGAGCAGACGACTTGGTTGAGTGCGGTCGGCGCGGCCCGAAAGGGCGGGTGCCTACGGTTAAGCGGTCGTGCCTCACGGCGGCAGCGCCCTTGGCTTCTACGGATCGTGCCCTTTCCGATTCCCGTGCGGGGTAAGACGGTGGTACCGAACGGCCCCGAGCGGTCCGCCAGTCCACCGACCGACGACATCCACCGTCCATCAGGCATGGTGAGCGACCAACCGGGGTCCTCGGGTCCCCAACGGAAAAACGGCAAGTCGCCGAAGGTTGGCAGCCGATTGCTGCCGGATCCGGGTAGCGTGGCACGCTTGAGGAGGGTTTGCTTCCACCTCCCTGCAAAGGCCAACGAATCCAGGGGTCCGCAGGATGCCCCCGCAGCTACGGAGTCCCCCATGTCTCTCCAAAATAGAGCGGATTACTCATCGCCGCCAGCAGTCGACGCTGCACGTCGGGGAACTGCCGCCAAATTTCAACTCGGCAGAATCGCGCATCGTGGCGCTGTATCCTCTTGTCCACAGCGACTTCTTCCAGGCCGACGAGCGTGCGCTGGGTGATGCCCCGGTCGGTTACGATACGGATTTCGTCGTCGGGCTGAAGGCGTTTGGCGACGAC
Source organism: Bacillota bacterium (assembly GCA_021797675.1). Lineage (GTDB taxonomy): Bacteria > Bacillota > Sulfobacillia > Sulfobacillales > Sulfobacillaceae > JAJZXC01. The sequence continues at coordinate 6,073 of JAJZZH010000127.1, forward strand.
GGTGACCGACTCCGTTTCGGCCGTCGGCACCACATCGCCCATGCGGTAGGCTCCACAAGACAGGTCGATGGTGGGACCCGAAGGTGCGTACGATAAGAAGACGCGACCCTGGCGGATGGCACGCAAGATGGCATCGCGCCGACACCGGTTGGCGTAAACCCAGGTGGTCGGCCAACCATGCCGAATATGGGGATTTTCTAGGCTGTGCGTGTCACTCCCGCCAATCGCCACGCGCCGGCGACCCGATTCCAGCTCGGATTGCCACCAAGCCAACGCTAGGACGTTGGCCTCGCGCCAAGGGCCGTTCCACACTTCCACGGCATCCCAATCCATGTTCGGCCCGGGATCCCAGTCCCACCGCCAAGCGCAACTACTGCACTCCGTCTCAAAAGGATGGTTAACGGAAATCAAGGCGCCGCGTTCCTGTGCGATTTTCAGATGGTGCGTGAGATCGGCCTGCGAGGCAACCCGAAAGTCGTCCACGGGTTGGGGTACGCCAAGGAGGTTGACGTGACCGGAGTAGGTCGTCAATTCCATGCCGGGAACAAAGAGCACCCTGGTATCCCGGGGATAACCGAGATTTTGGCTATAGGTGTTGTGATCCGTGAGCGCTAGGAAAGCCAGGCCTGCGCTTTGCGCGCGGTTGGCGGCTTCATCGACCGTGAACGCGCCGTCACTGTGGACGGTGTGGCTGTGAAGATCCCCGCCTATCCACCGGGGTAGCGGTAAAACCTGCTCAATTTCCAATTCCACCGACGCTCCCTCGGCGGGCACCTCATAGACGCCGAGCAGCACCGCCCAATCGCCCGCTTCAAGGCTTCCCGGGAGATAGCCGGGGGTAGCGGTCTCTTCGCGAATCACGATCTGCGACCGTGCGCCGCCACTCCAGCCTCGGGTTCCTCGCGGGTCCCGGAGCCCGAGATCGATCGTTGAAGGGGACCGGGAGGCGGCGACCTTCATGGAAATGCGAATCGCTTCGAGATTCGGTTCGACGTGAAAAGGCACCGTACGAATCTGCTTCTCTTCGCGTTTCGTGAGGTTCACGGTTAAGGTGGTAAGGTGACCGGCTTTGCTATGGGTATCCAATGACGCTGCCTCCTCTTGCATATTTCACCAGGTGACCCTGGACCAGAATCTCTCCGTGAGTGCCGCCGCTCGCCGCATCAGCCGGTCGGAATCGCTAGCAGACGCCGCGATCACCTGCACGAATGGATCGGGCCGGCCGCTTCGTACGCCGGGGCCCGGCTCCGCTATTCGTTGGTTGATCCGAGCCGGATGCCATGAATAAAGTAACGCTGCAAGAAGGGGTAGATGGCGAGCATGGGAATCATGCCAATCATGAATTTGGCGGCGTTGAGACTGGGCCCCGACGTGCGACTAAGCTCGGCGATTTGGGTGGGCGTCAAGATACTGAGGTTCGCAGATTGCGTTTCCACCACCAACTGCTGAATGAAGGTCATCAGCGGATAGTTGTGCGGGTTGTTGATGAGGATGAAGCCGTCGAAGAAGGAATTCCACTGCGTGACGATAGCAAACAAGGTGACGGTAGCCAGCGCGGGCCAGGACAAGGGGACATAAATTTTCCAGCAGATATACCAAGGGCTGGCGCCATCCAGTCGGGCGGCTTCATCAAGTTCCTTAGGCAGACTGCGGAAATAGTTCATGAGCAAGACCACGTTAAAGGCGGGCACCGCTCCCGGCAAGACAAGCGCCCAGATCGTGTTGATCAAGCCCAAATGGGCAATCGTCACATACCAGGGAATTAACCCGCCATTGAACAACATCGTGAAGACCACGACCCAGATGTAATAGCGCCGCGCGGGAAAGTTCCGCGGGGACTGAGAAAGGGGATAGGCCATCAAAATGGTCAGAAAAAAGCTCAGGACACCATTCAAAACGACGCGCTCAACGGAGATGCCGAATGCCCGGAAGAAGCCCCCGCCATTGAATAGGGCAGTATACGAGGACCAGGTAAAGCGAATCGGCCAAAAGGACACCGCATTCGCCGCTGCCGCGGCGCCGTTGCTCAAGGATTCGGCAATCGTATGCACGACCGGCGCCAAGGTCAGCAGCGTCAACACGAGCAAGCTGCCGACAATGAGCATGTCAGCAATCCGAGCGCCTAGGGTTCTGGAACGGACCATCGCAATGACCTCCTCAAAAGATGCGATAATTGGCAAACCGGTTGGCGAGGCGATACGAGATGAGGATGAGAATAAAGCCGACCAGCGACTGCAACAGGCCTACCGCGGTGGCGAGGCTGAAGTCTGCATTGACCAATCCGGTCCGGTAGACCCAGGTTTGGATGATATCCCCGGTGGGATACACCAAGGGGTTATACATCAAGAAGACTTGCTCAAAATTGGCGTTGAGGAGGTTGCCGAGACTTAGTGCCGACAAGAGCACGATGGTCGGCCGGATGCCGGGAATCGTGATGTGCATCATCTGTTTCCATCGGGTGGCGCCGTCCAAGGCCGAGGCTTCATAGAGGTTCGGGTTGAGCGCCGTGAGCGCGGCCAGGTAGACAATCGTGTCAAACCCCATTTGGGTCCAGACAAACGATCCCACGATGATGGGGCGAAACCAGACATTGCTGGACATGAAACTAATCGGATGCAAACCAAACAGGGAAAGCATCTGATTGACCAACCCGTGCAATGAAAATAATTCCAGCACCATGCCGGCCAAGATGACCCAAGAGATAAAGTGGGGCATATAGATAATCGTCTGAGCCGACCGCTTGAACCACATTTGACGGACTTCATTCAGGAGCAGAGCCAGGATCACGGGAAGCACAATCAATAGGACGATTTCGCCGCTGGAAATGGTTATGGTGTTGATGAAAATTTGCGCGATTCCTGGGAGCACCGCCATCATCCGAAAATTCTCGAAACCGACCCAAGGGGATTTGGCGAATCCTAAGGCCGGAATGTACTCCTTAAAGGCGATGGAAATACCGGCCATGGGCAGGTAGTTGAAAGCAATCAGGAACAACAGGCCTGGAAAGAGCATCAGATGGTAACTCCAGGTCTTCGGCCGGAGGGGATGGACTGGTGCCGCGGGTCTATGGGGTTTGACTTTGGTCCGGACCGACGGTTTGGTTAGCAAAGACGCCGCTCTCCTTCCTGAATTCGTCGACAGAAGCGAGCCCCGGTTGGACTCGCTTCTGTGCGTGGCTAAGGTTTTTGGATGAGGACCTACTTAGAGAACGCCTTGATGTGCGCCTGAACGTACTGCGTGATCTTGGTTCCCCCGAGTCCCTTCCACTGTTGCACAAATTGCTTGAAGGCGCTGACCGGCTTTTGCCCAGTGATGATCTGCAGCAGGGTCTCGTTTTCCAGCGACTGCATCTGAGTCCACTGGGCCTCCATGCTGACGGGCAAGACGACGGTCATGGGCTCGACCTGATGGTAGCGCTTTTCGTTGGCCGAGATAGGAGCGACCCCGGTCATCCAGGCGGCTGCCTCCGCCCAATAGGCGATGTCTTTAGCCGGATGAGCTTGGTTGGCACGGGCTTTCAGGATTCGCTGATAAATCGTCACGTCACGCGGTGCCAGGCTTGCCGGGCTGTGGTGGGCAAGCGCCGCCTTCAGTTCTCGGTACTGCAAAGGCACGGAGTTATAGAAGTCGAGTTGAACGAGCAAGGGCCAATTCGCCCAACCAGGATTGTAGCGCGGGTAAAAGTTGCCCGCCGGATTGTGACCGCGATAGTCGGTCTGGTCGATATTAATTGCTTTCAGGGCCACACCGGGATGGGCAAATCCCTTCTTGACGACGATGTAATTTAACGACCACGGGGGCGCCAGCACGTTCAAGCGGGCGTGGGCGGTTAACCCCGGCGCCGCCACAGCCACCCAGGTTGCGTTGGGATTGTTTTCGACGGTTTGTTCGACGTGACCGGGCATCCACCACGGCCCGAAGAACATTCCCGCCTGGCCACCGGCCACTTTGGCCACCTCTTGGTCGGTGGTGCGCGTGGCAAATGACGGATCAATCACGCCGGCCTTATACATCGCGCGGAGATACTTGAGCGCGGGCAGCATCTGCGGTTGCACGGACCCGTACTTCGCTTTGCCGTGGACATTAATCCAATAGGTCGGATAGGCGCCGAACGCCCCGAAGATGGTGTCGAACCCTCCGAAATTATTGTATGTCGTCAGGGAGTTGGGCGATGAGTTACCGGGTCCTACGAGACCGATCGTCTGCTTTCCACCCAAGTGATGCGAAATGAATTCCTTGGCTACATGAATCACGCCGGCCATCGTGGTCGGTGGCTGCAGATGCAGTTTGGCGAGCCAGTCCTTTCGGATCCACAAGAGGTTCCACTGATATCCAATTTGGGTGTCGGGGATGGCCATCAACTTGCCGTTAATCGTTGCCGTCTTGAGCGCCCGATCATGATTCGATGCGTACAGCGATTTGATGTAGGGCGACGCATCGCGTTTGAACGCCCCCGTCAGATTGGCCAATTTACCGGCGTGAGCCAATTGCTCCATCTGTTGCTGATTCACAACCATCACGTCAGGCATTTGGTTATCGGCGACCACCAACTGCTCTTTGGTCGTCAATTCAGAAAAGGGCTCCAGGAAATTCCAGGTCAAGTGGACGTTCAGGGTCTTGTCCACCGTCCTGACATACGCATTGTTGGTTTGGCTTGCCGCTGGCGGCAAGCCCGTGGGTAGGCTTGAAAACCAACCGATACTGACATTCACCGTCTTGTGATACGGTTTGATGTTGCCAAAATACCATGATAGCGGGTGCGAGCCCCCACCGAGTGATTTCGATAGGTAATGCGCGGACGTAAGTCGAACCGTTTGAGCCGAGACCATGCTGCCTAACGTTGTACTCGCCAGCAACACGGCACTGCCGATGACGGTCACCTTTTGTCGCCGGGTAATCAATGGTTTGAATTTCAAAGACATCAACCCTTTCCGCATGGGAAAACCATTCTCCGTACCGATCCGGGAGTCGACGGAATGCTAAGGAATTTCTTCAAGCCCGGATTCATTATAGTAAGCGTTTTATATCATGTCAATAATTATCCGATACTTTATGCTATTGTATGGATAAGTTCATCCCATCTCACGGCGCTACCTCCTCGGCGTTTGGGCCCAGGAGGTAGCGCCGTTCCCCTCTTTTTCTGTTGACTTGGGGCCGTCAAATTCCGCCAAGCGGTGTGTCACGAAGGCAACTGGTCCGTGCACGGGCGAGCGCTGAACTATCCCAGGAGATGAGGGCAGGTCCCTCGAAACCGCCTGATAGGAGGAGGTTTCAAAACACGATCAGCGACTGAGAACAAGAGCCTCGGTTGGGGGCGCGAGCGCCGCAACCCATGGTCTACACCGAACGTGAATGATCTTGGTGGAAAGTCTCGCAACTTATGGACGTTATTCTCCAATGCGTTGGCTGGGTGCCCAACCCGAGGCCTGAAAGGCTTTGAGGCCAAAGTTGCGCATATTCGATGAGATGGACCAGCCATGCGGTCGGTGATCGCGGTCGGCAGGGAAGCCCCACCACAGGCTCGATGAAAGGCTCGAACCGTGGACGCCCCGAGCACTGCACAGCCTTTCAGGCTGGGACTGGCGGAATGCATCGACCGCGGTCCATGCGTTCCGCCAGTGCTTCCGGAGAACGCGACCGGCAGTGGCCAATACGTTCGCCGCCAAATAGGCGGATCCGTGACACCATTGCCGCGATGGCGGACATTGTGGTGACCCAACCGCAAAATGGCTCGTCGGACGGAAGCTGACCCGAGGCGTTAGGCCTCAACCGATCGTCGGCAGCTCACCCAAGGGCATCGCGCACCGTCACCGCAAATCGGAATTTCGCGTCCTCTCCGTACCACGCCGGAAAATTGGTGCCCCAGACGTTGTTGTGCAAATTGAAGTGAAACCCGCCCGCTGGGTCAGGAATGGTTCGCAGGAAGTTCAAGAGATGACGGTCACCCACGGACACCACGGGGGCGTCCTGGGTTTGCACCTGGACGCTGCCGTCGGCAGACCGGTAGGCAATGCCGCCACCGACCCCATGCATGGCTCGATTGCCCTGTTGGACGACGGCCGACGGCACGATCGGCTCCCCCAGTTTGTCCAGCATCCAACGACTGGGATTGTCGACCTCAAATCCGAGAGAAAACCAGGTCGCTTCTGGGATGCGGACCGCGTCCTTATCGAACCACTGCACGGCGATGAGCAACGTTGGGGTGTCGTGCAAGAAGCTAAACGCAATCTCAATCGCGCGGGGACATCCAAAATCCTCGGTGGCCTCGGGGGCCATTTTGAGAGCCACCACGGCGCGATCGGCGTCTTCGCCCCGACACCCGGTTGCGCTTACGCGTTCGGGGACAAACAGGTGACTGCGCGGCGGCGGGCTCGAAAATTCGAATCCCGGCTTGCCGAAGTCCGCGTCGGCCCAGGGGTAGGTGGTGTCGGCATGGACTAGATATTCGCGCAACCACCGCTGGTAATCTGCCAAGCCGAAGGTTTGATAAGTGAAAAGACCGATGGGACAGCGAGCGGTCGCCCACTCCCGTCCGCTCTCATCACGGAGCGAATGGATCGCGCCATCGGTTCCGAATCGGACGGAAAAGCGTCCTAAGGTCTGCGCTTCCTCCAAGGGCAGCGGAGTCATTCCGGAAAGGTCTTGGCGTCGGGCGGCCAAGGCTTGTAAGGCGTTTTGCGCCTCGATTCGACGGTCCTCGGGGAGCACGTTGACGGCGTCGATCAGATACTGCCGCTGCTCTTGCCAAGAGGCCTCCAGGGAGCCATACGAACGGGTCGGGGGAGAGGGCGATAGAGGATGATCTGCGAGTGGTGCGTTGCCCGGGTCCGGCACAAAGGCACTCAGGTATCCATATTTCTTGGGGATGGATTCCACGTCGACCCGGTCGGCGCGCCGTGCGGCACGGAATGCCGCCTTCGCATAGTGCACGTAATCTCCCAGGAAGGTCTTGTGGTCGAGACCCCACGTGTGTTCCGGAACCATCAACAAGAAGTCGGAGAAGGCTTCGATATCGCAGGCTTGGACGATCCCCTGTGCGAGCCATTGACTGCGCAAGCGCAGCAGCTCGCGAAATTCCGCCATTTTCTTGGGGTCCGAGGCCGCCCCGTGAATCCAGGTGTCCCCGATCTCCTCGGTCACCGTTGGCAGGGTTCGACGGGCCGCCCAGGCGGCCTCGGCAAACGCATCTAACGTTGAAGCGAAAATCTCCGCGTCGGGGTACTTCCGTTGCAAGCGCTCGTATAATTGATGGAGGTGTTGGGCATCCGGGGGGCTTTGATTATCCGTGGAGTGGGCGAAGACCAGGGCATCCTGCAAAGCAGGGATGGGAGCGTCCTCTTCGCCATAGTCGTCGGCGTAATGGACCACGATTTCTGCCCCGTCGCGGGCCTGCCATACGAACAGTTTGGGTACCCGCGGCCGGGGCGAGGCCGAATTGACCCCAAGATGCAAGTAGCGAATGCCTGAAGCCGCCAGGAGCGGGACTACGCCCAGTGAATGCCCGGGGACATCGGTCATTTTAGCCGCTATCGTCGTACGCCCAAATTGTTGGTCCAGCCGTTTCGCGAGGGATAGGGCATGCTCAAACAGGGGCTTGTCGAGCAGTTCGGAATGCATCGAAAAGGGTAAACCGTGCCAGGCGATATATCCCCGGCGAATGGCGCTTGCCAGGTCCTCGGCCGTGGAACGCGGGGCGTGGCTTAGGCAATGCTGGATCAGAAAGGACCCGGTGGTCCACACAAACCGCGGGCGGCCGTCGGACCCCTGGCTGGTTTCAGCCAGCCGAATCGCCTTGGGAATGAATTCGCGTTCGTATCGGTCAATAACCGAGGCGGCCCGATCCGTGAAGCCGACATCGAGGTGGGTTTTAAAGATCACATGTACGCGTTGGAACATCAATGATTCTCCTTTATTCGTGCTAATTCGTGCTGCATAGACAACACCATTAATATCACATCTCACATCCCATTGGAATGACGCCGTCGGCGTCCGGGACCCGCGCCGCAAAGGCCGACAGACCCCGACTTTGACCTCGTAATAGACGTGCCCTGCGCGAAAGGGGGCCATCGCCCCGTCGATGCTGACGTCCAACGCCTCGGACGCCAGGGCCGGCAGGCGGTGCGTTCCCGGTTGGAATTCCCGTTCGGTGGCCATCGGCTCCACGGCCCCGAGCGGCGCGGTCTCGGCTTCCGCCCCCTCGGGCGGCGCAGGACCTTTTTGCGAATGGCTCGCCCGGCGAGAGCCATACTGAGGTACTCCCCGCACTTCTTCTCGAGATGATACCAATCCTTGGTCGGCCAACGTGGCCAGGGTGTTGAGAGTATCTTGGGTGCTGCGGGCCAAGCGGTCGAGTTTGGCGACCACCACCGTGTCGCCTGGCGTGGCCCGGTCGAGGAGGGCCGCCGAATTGTGCGCGAGGTTTCAGGGAGGAGCCCGAGAGTGTTTCTTGAAAGATGATCGCGCAGCCGTAGGTCGTCAATTGCGCGGCCTGCGGCTCGAGATTGTGGGAGATCGAACTGACGGGGGCATAGCCGTAAATCATAGGAAGGTTCCTTCTCAATTCCACCAGCATAATGAGCCAAGCATCCGAGACGCGAAAAACGGCGACACCCCGTGCCTTAGCGACTATCTCAAGTGGATGTACTCACACGAGACCTGAGATTGGACCAAGCCCAAAGCTATCCGCTATTCGCGTCCGATTAATCCGGGCTGTCGGGCGTCCCATGAGCGCGGTAGGTTTTCGCTTCGGCCCAACCAACCTCATATAGCCCGGTACTTTGAGCTAGAAATCGCCGCGCCTAGTCAAGCCCCATCATGCTCAACCGAGCTCAAGTCAGAAACATTGCACAATACGGTCGGGCACCGTACGCTGAAGTCAAGGAGGTTGAACGGATCGATGGCTGAGGTACCCACTCTTTCCACCAGCATCTTGCGACAGCGTAGACAGGTCTACGTCGAGACGTTAATGCGGGAAGCCCGACGCATCGCCGATCAACTGTATCGGGCGGGGGCTGAACGGGTCATCCTTTTCGGTTCGGCAGCACGAGGAGACGCCCGCGTAGGAAGCGATGTGGATCTGGCGGTAGTTTGGGATTCTGATGAGTCGTTGGTGGATCGAACGGTGGCGCTCTATCAGATCATTGGCCCGACCGAAGTGCCGGTGGACCTGATCGCTTTGGTCCCTGAAACGGTTCAGGATGGTCGTCGGACAAAATTTGTCGAGCAGATTATGGCTGAAGGGAGAATCTTATGAGCAACCACTGGGTGAGCGAAGCGGCACTCTGGATTGCTCAGTCCCAGATGGACTGGGATACAGCGCACGAGCTAGCCGAGTCGCGCCCATATGTCAGTTGTTTTTATGCGCAACAGGCAGCGGAGAAGGCACTCACGTCGATTTACGTGGTCGAAGGATTGGAAATGCCGCGCATTCATTCCATTGGGGGACTTTGTCGGGCTTGATGGACCAGTTTTCACAATTCGAACCGTTTCGCGACGTAGCGGCAATCCTGGACGCTTATTATATTGGTACGCGGTATCCCAGCGCCGAACTCGGCCAGGTGCCGGGCAAAAACTATACCATAAAGAACGCCAATGATGCTGTGACGGCAGCTAAAGGCATTGTGGATGCGTGTCAAAGCATTTTTGGCGCTGCTGCTCAATAACAAGACTAACAGTTTCTCTATACCCGGTTGAAAAGGTTTTGAATACGGATATATATTCGCCAATACGGGCAGGTCAAAGGCTGTTCAAGGGAAATCACGCGTTCGCGGTCGGCCGCAAAGTAGGGATACCGCATAAGATGCGCGCGGAGACCGGAGTAATCGTCACTTTAGGTGGTTAGTTTTCGGCGCACTGGAGCGAATTACAGCCAGTAGAGGCGATTATTGGTGACTGCGCGATCTTGGTTGATCCGGTCGATGAATCCCTCGACGACATCGAAAAATGGCTTGGATGCGGCCGTCAAGGCGCGGTTCAGCACCTTAGTGCGGGATCTCGTGTTTGCGCGGTTGACGCGGAAGCCGACGTAATTCGGGGGGGAGTTCATCGAGAAGGGTGGGAGACGGTGGCAGATCCCAGCATACGGACCTGATGTGGCCCGCGGTCGAAGCACTCCGGGCGTTGGGAGGCTGCGGAACCGTTTCGGAAATTGACGCCTGGTGGGTGTTGGATGACGGCGCGTTTAGTAGCGCCCAACGCGTCGTGCTGCACCGCGGAGGGCCCCACACGAAGTTGGAATATCGGCTGGCGTGGCTCGGTCGTATTTAAAAAAGATTGGCGCGGTCAGCAATAGCCAACGGGGCGTCTGGGCGTTAACGGCGGCCGGGGAAATGGTCGCGAAGGAGACTGGCTTTTGGCTTGGTCCAATCTCATGTCTCGTATGAGCAGCCCCACTTGAGACCATCCATCACCCGGTCTGTCCGTGCGACGGATGGGATCCACCACGATTGCTGAGCCATAGTCCTTCCGCGGTGCACCGCAATGCTTCGCAGCCAGGCAGGAACTGCCTCAGAGCACGACGAAAGAAACACGAGTCCGTGCAGGAGGTGTGCGATGAGTGACAACGTGACCATGGCTCAGATCGCTCAGCAATTGAGCCTGTGGGAATCGACGGTGCGCTATTATCGCGACAAGTTCTCGGAATGGCATCGCCGCCTCTCCTCTCCTATCGCCATTGTAGGGGGACGGGGACGGTTGATGCATGGTTGATGAGTTGGTCAATGATGTTGAGTCCCACGGTGAATGACCCCGGCTTGAAGGCCGGAGCTGGTTCGAACGAGCAGGCTCACATGGACTAGCCTCCGCCAACCGGGATCGCGTGAGTGCGTTGGCACCGTGGGCATCGTCAGGACACCCTGGGATGCGCGTCCTCGGGCAAGGCCCTGTCCGCCCGTGGTCAACCGTCCTGTTGGGTAGGGACGGTGCTGCGGGCATACCCAGCGATGGCAACGTTGGCGAGGGTCCGAAAGGAGCCAGGCGCGATGTTCGTCTGTGTACGCAACAAGCACGGGACCCCTCTGATGCCTTGCTCACCCAGGAGGAAGGCACGCTTGCTCTCCAATGCAGGCAAGGCTGACGTGGTCAACCGTACTCCGTTCACGATCCTGCTACGTCATGGCAGCTCAGGCTACCAGCAGCCTTTCTCTCTCGGGGTTGACGCCGGTACCCAACATGTCGGGAGCTCCGCCACGACCGAGCAAACGATGCTCTTTGAGGCGGACGTGCAGCTTCGCACTGATATCCAGAAGCTGCTGGCCATCCGGCGGGATTTTCGTCGAGCCCGGCGCCATCGTAAGAAGCGGTATCGCGCGCCGCGTTTCCTGAACCGGAAACGACCTGAGGGCTGGTTGGCCCCATCGGTCCAAAACACGGTGGATACCCCGGTCAAGGAGATCCAACGCGTCCGCAAGATGCTTCCCCGGTCCAGCGTGACGGTGGAAGTTGCGCAGTGCGATATTCAGAAGATCAAAAGCCCCGCCATCGTGGGCGAAGCCTACCAACAAGGCGAGCCACTAGGCTTTGGGAACGTGCGGGAGGATGCGCTGTTTCGGGACAAACACCGCTGCCAGCTTTGCCATGGCAAATCCCAAGACAAGATTCTCGCCGTCCCCCATATCGAACGTCGCAAAACTGGGGCGGATGCCCCCGGAAATCATCTTACGCTGGGTGAGACCTGCCATCATCGGATTCATCAGGAAAATCTAACCCATCTCTTCACTCGTAAGCACGAATCGTTGCTGGGGGATGCCGGCCAAATGACGGGGATGCGATGGATTGTCTATCGAGGGATCCAGCGGATATTCCCAGCCGCAACCCTGACCTACGGGGATATCACCAAGATCACGCGGATTGGGCATGGGCTGGAAAAGCGCCACCTGCTGGATGCCCGGTGCATCCGCGGACACCCGATGCCGCTAGAGATGACGTATCGCATTAAACCGGTGCGGGGCCCGAATCGGCCATTGCATCAGGCGGCCGTGCTTAACGGGGGCATCCGTAAGGCTAACCAAGCACCCCGATATGCTTTTGGGTTTTCGTTATTCCACACGGTGCGATATCCCGGGCAGGAATGTTTTGTCTTCGGCCGGAGGGCCATATTTTCACCTGCGGTTGCTGAACGGTGGGCGAGGACCTGCCGGGGCCAGCTGCAAGCCACGCACCCTGGTCGAAAGAGCTTCCGCGCTGTTGATCCAACGCGTGAAAGGAGGGAGCGGCGTTTCCTCCCCGGCCTGAAGGCCAGGGTTTCCACGCCGTGAGAATGGATGAAAGGAAGCGAGGCCGGTGAGGGGTTTTCGTATCCTCCGCGGCCACGTCGGAAGCGTCGGGCTGGGCTCGGGGTCATCCTGGCGAGCTGGGTGCCGCACCTCGCCCACGATGGTCTATGGTGCGCAATCGAAGTATGGGGGTTACGTCTACCTCCTGCCGCCGGCCGTGACTACCAGCATGGGCGGCCAATGGACGCTGCCGACACCCGCGCCCGCCACCAACCAACAGGTAAATTCGGGCGCGAAGGTGTATGGGGGTCTCAGCGAGTGGATCGGCGTGCAAGACACGGACCTTGCGCAAACGGGCACGAGCACGAGCGAGTTCCCTCCCGCGCTCACCGCCGGCCGGCGCCCGCCTTTTTCGCGGGCAATCAGATCGGTACCTGGATCGCCCATGACGCGGCGCCGAACCCGTGGCAGGCGGTACGGATGCGTTGGACCACGCACATCCAACGCACGGCCCATTCCATGACGGGCGCTGGGAGTCAGCATGGAACTGAACGCCGGCTCCAAGCCCGTGGTTATGACAGTCTCGAACCCGTCAACGACCGGCGATGGATTCGCCATCGCCGACGGGACGCACGCGCCGCAGCCCAATTCCACGCCCGGTGGGACGATCGACGTTGTCTGGCCGACCAGCCGCAAAGAGGCCCAAGGAGCGTGGCGGTTTACGGTCGCTCCGGGGTAGTCGACCATCAAGGACGGAGGGGACTTGCCACGCCGGGGACGGTGACCTGGAACGGCGTCCCGTTCAGCTCGACGGTGTGGAGGAGCGCGTCGGTGGTGGCGACGATTCCTTCCGCCGCTGCGCCCCCGCGGGTGCGATTACCGTGACGCCCGCGGGCGGCGTGCCGACCACCCGGGACAGCATGCTCACCGTCACCCCGCCGCAGTGGAATCCGCTCTCGTCGTCGACCGCGCAGGCGGACGGCACGCTCACGATCATCGGGACTGGCGCGGGCACCTTGCGGTGGAACCACAACCGGCTTGCCTGGCCGGTGACGCTGGACCCCGACCCCGGTCACCATCCCCAAAACGGCCAAGGGTCGGCAGACACTGACGATTCACGTGCCGCATGCGCCCACGAAAACCTTGACGCTCACCGTGCGGCCGGCGACGTGCCATGATAGGGCAAGCCGGAACGGACACTCAGCGACACCGAGCCGATCCGGGTTACAGCGCCTCCGGATGCGGCCGAGAGCGTCCAATGCCGGGTGACACAGATATATTTCAAGGAAGGGGAATACCTATGCACGATGGCTCTGCGCAACCAACGGAAGTGACCCCCGTGTCTCTCTGGAGGCAACTGGCTTGGTGGGTCTTGGTGTTACCTGCGGTGATGGCGTACGCCATGGTGGTCCACAGCGTTTATTGGTTGGACTTCAGTCATGTGATGGCTGGAACGCTGTGGACCGGAACCGACATCTTCATGGGGTTTTTTCTAGGACCGATTTTGCGTCGGCTGACTCCGCCTCAAAGAAAGGCCGTCATTCAGTGGCTGGTGCCACGAACCATTCTCTATTTGCCGGTTTTGGCCGCGACCACCGGTACTGCCGGGTGGACCCTGGCCGGTTGGCTTCACTTGTTCACTCCAGGGAACCCGTTGCGTTCGTGGGTGTTGGCCGCGCTCGTGGTGATTACCATTCTTAGCTTGCAGGGATTTGGTATCTTGCTCCCGACTTCAATAAGAACTTATCTTGAATTGCAAAAATTGTCACCGGACCTGGACCGAGTCTACCGGCTAAATCGGCGCAACAACAGTCTTGCAGGATTTCAGGGCATTTTACAGGTCCTCATTATTCTCATCATGGCTCATCTCGCGACGGGCGGGTAAGGCCGTCGAGGCTCTTAAGATCTTCCTTTATGCGATGGAGTTCGGGAAGGCCCGCTTGGATACGAAACGTTTAAGCGGTTAGGCTATAGGTTAACGATTGCGACTCCAGCATTAGCTCAAGATGCGGTAAAAGACGTGGATTTTTGATCAGTGAACAGTACAGAGCGCAGTATACCTAATCGAAGTCGCGAATAGCGTTCGACGGTACGACGCGACGCACGGGCGTTTTACGCCAAAAAGTATGCCGAAGCGACCAAGCACGCCCATCGGCCTTGGTGCTGACGGCGCGGAAGCTCACGCGGTTGGTCTTCGCTCTGTTGCGCGACGACCGGGCGTACGACCCGAAGCACGTGTCGGTGCTCCCTCACTAGGCCGTACCCTCCGGCAGCGGTTCCCGCTCTAGCGGGGAGGCAAATGTTGCCATGGAAGTATCTGGCAATTGGCCAGATCCGGGAGGGGATAGGGGGAGTTTCGTTTGCCTCGCCCAAAGCAGAAAAATAAGGCTTGACATTTGCACCCCACGCTTGGTGGGCGCCCAAATCGAGTCTACCGAGGGAAATCTGCGCTTTGTTGGCGGGACTCCATTGCAGGGTTGGGCTCGCAAGAGGCCAACCCTGTCCATCAGGTATCAGGTGTTGAACCTCTCCGCCCTAAAGTGTTGAGTCCCACGGTGAATGACCCCGGATTTCCCACAATCGATGGCTGCGTCGCGGGTCGTGAGACCCTGGGAGTGACCCTCCTGACTCGCCACTGCTTATCCCGCCAGCAATTTCCCGGGGTTCAACCGGACTACGCCTTAACGCTCCCTGGAGGGGAACGGTACGGCGATACGTGTGGTTTCCACACGTCAGATCCTAATACCACCGTGTTAGAGGTGGTCGGTAGATGTTCGCATGTTTTACCGTCTTATCCTGACGACGCGATACATTTTACGTCTTCCACGATTGCGGGA
>JAJZZH010000045.1 GCA_021797675.1 Bacillota bacterium
TGTTCAGGAATGTGCAGATCTAGGAGATTTCTGCATGGGTCTGTGTAAATATGCTTAAGCACGTTATAGCGGAACAATGGTCGGCTTGGCCTGGTTGGTGGGTGGTGGGCTATCGACGCTTAGAACCACCAGATCGGGTCAGCCGTCGATGAACTGCGCTCCTTGCGCTTGCATATGGCTTATCGCAGCGTCGGCATCGCCGGGGTGGGCGTTGACACCGCGAACCCCACGGCGGAGCACCGAAACGGCAAAGCCAGCGGTGAGGGCGTCCAACACGGTGGCCCTCACGCAGTAGTCGGTGGCCAGGCCGCCTACGTACAGCCGATCTACGCCTTGCTTATGGAGCCAGTCGCCGAGTCGCTGGCCCGTTTCCGAAATGCCCTCAAAACCGCTGTACGCCTCACGCTCGGGATCGCTGCCTTTGCTGAACACCCGAGCGCCGGCGGGCATTAGGAGCTGCGGATGAAATTGTGCCCCCGGGGTGGCAGCAACGCAGTGCGGTGGCCAGGGACCGCCGCGAGCCTGAAAGGAACAATGTTGGGCTGGGTGCCAATCGCGGGTTAAGGCAATGGGCCAACCCTCAACCAAAGCTCGTTGGATCCATGCGTTAAGGATGGGCAATACGGCGTCTCCCTGGGGCACGGCGAGAGCACCTCCTGGGCAAAAATCCCTTTGGACATCCACGACGACGAGCGCAGGCGTCTCTGGCACGCTGGGGCCCCCTTTCGATAAGGTCTTAATTATATCGTATGAGATTTGCTCACAGCCGCCAAGATCCGACCGGCATAGAGCGGTCGCGACGGGGTAGGATAATGGTGCGGAGGGAGCCAGGTTGAAATATTATGCGGCGGGGGCGGGGGCGATAGCGGCTGTACTGGCTAGCATGGCGTTTATCGCGGGGGCGTATACCAGCCGACCCGCCGCCTGGGGAGAGCAGTTGGCCCAGTTCTCTTCTCCCCGGCTGAATCCTCGTTGGTTTGGGCCGTTTTCCACCGCAGAGAACCATGGCTACGAAACGCCTGATACCATCAGCCCAGTGATCCCCGAATCATATTATGCGTTTCAAGAGCCACCATGGTATGCCGTGCAATTTATCGGGGACGATCCCCAGCAGCTGGCCCATGACGGTCTGGAAATTTTAGTGCGCACGCCACACGGCCGATTGCCCAACCGGAGGCTGGTCTATCTTCCCAGCGACTTGGTCGGCTATCCCCGCCCGGGATCAGAGCCGTTTGTTCACGTGCAGTTTCGTGCTAGTCGGTTTAATCGCCCACCGACTACCTGGACCGTGGCGACCGCATCCCATGGGTGGTCCGGGCCGCTCGCCGCCTATGAGCGTGAACTGTTGGCGGTGCTCAATGCATACCGTCGTCTGCTTGGTGAGGACGGGGTACGTTGCGATCGCCATCTCGCCTTAGCCGCGCAGGCCCATGCCGCCTATCTGGCTCAAAACGGCTACCAGATGCCATCATTTCACGACGAACGTCCGGGTCGGGCGGGTTTCAGCGGAAAATTTCCCTGGGATCGCGATTTGGCCTTTGGCTGGCCGAGCCCGCTGACGGGCGAGGTAGGGATCGAATGGACCCAGCCGATGCGCCCTCCCCTGGTAATGGCATCGCTCATCGATACCGTATACCACCGCCTCGACCTCATTTCGGATAATCTTTACGCTGCCGGTGGCGGACGCTCGTCAGGGTCCTCGGGAGCCGTCGTGCTTGACCTAGGCTATGGATATCTTGGCCGATTACCGCCGGCGGTGGTCTATCCCTATCCAGGGCAACCGGGGGTGCCCATGGCCTGGACCGACCTGGAGTCACCCGACCCGATGCCCGGCGGGTTCGGGAGTCAATATGGCTATCCAGTTACGGTGGATGTGCCGACCGCCGCCCGACTGAGCCAGGTTTCGCTGACCTTGTCGAATCGCCGAGCTTGCGTGCCAGTGACGGTCATTCGGCCGGGAGCGGGCGCTTTGAACGCCAATCAAGCGGCAATGGTGCCGGATGTCGTCTTGGATCCGTACACGGTCTATACCGTAAACTTTTCCGCACAGGCTATCTATCAGGACGGGCATTCAGGACGGCTACATTTGCGGTGGAAATTTGCCACCGGCAGCGCCGACCTGTCGGTGGTGGCGTTCCGGGTAGCCCCGAATAGGGTGCACGTAACCGTTGCTGAGAGTGGCAGCGGGACTCCGCAGCCGGACCAACCGATCAGGCTTTGCCGCCGGGACCGCACGATCGCTGTGGGGGAAACCAACGCCCAGGGCACCGCGGTTTTCACGGTTTCGGGGCGCGGGCCGTTACAGGCGGTCGCCGCCGGTGGCAACGCGATGCGTCTGGCCTCGAGGCGTGAAATCGGGAGATGAGGCCATGGAGATTGATGCCGAACAATTCACCAACCTGGTCGTCAAGGGGGAACGCTTGCGGATTGCCTATAGCGGTCGTCCCGGAACGGGGCGACCGCTGCTCTTTATTCACGGCATGGGCTCGAGTCGAAAGGCGTTTTTTCCCCAATTGCATGCACTCCACTTGGCAAATCCCCTCTACGCGCTGGATTTGCCAGGATTTGGGGCGTCGACGCTGCCACGTGTCCGTCAGCAATTGCCGGATTTCGTCCTCGCGGTGTTGGGTTTCATCGAAACCTTACGGTTAGAGCGCCCCATTTTAGTGGGCCACTCTTTTGGCGGATTGGTGGCAGCTGAATCGGCGATTTCGGCGCCGGCCCGGATCACCGGAACGGTGCTCGCAGCCAGCGCTGGCTGGTGTGCGCCTGAGGGCGCGTTCGAGCCCACCCGCTGGGTTTGGATCAATCGGCTGGGTATCTGGCTCACCTCGAGCAACGGGGTGGGCGACAGAATTTTGGCGGGTCTGGGGGTGGATCCGAAATGCCTCACCATGGAAGATCGTCAACGCCTTCGCTATGGGTGGCGACGGGCGCGCGAGATGGCCCGCATGGGCCGCTTCTACCATACGGAGCGGATGGCCGAACGGCTCCAAGCGGCGCGAGTGCCAACGGTGGTGATTGCCGGCCGCCGCGACACCCTGTTTCCTCTTCCGAAAGTAATCGAGGCAGTAGGTGGGCGGTTTCCGCTGTGGGTCATAGAACAGGGGGGCCACCTAGTGCTGGATCAAGACCGGGCACGCTTTTTGGATCTGTTGGAGCGTGCGGTGATTGAGATTCAGGGAGCCCAATGAATGCCTTCAATTTGGCGTGCTCCCATGGTTGCTTAACCGGGTGTTTCGGGGCGCTTCGCCCACTTCGCATTTCACGGTCTGCAGCGAGGCTCGCCCAGCGCTGCCCGCGAGCCAAGACGCGCGTCTGGCATGACCGCGCCGTAATGGCGTGCAGAACATCCTGCATCGGGCTTTGGCGCAAGCTCCCTGCGCGTTGGGAGGCCCGGACTGATCTGCGGGGAGCGGATGGAGAGCACGCCATCTGCATGCACCGGAAGGCGCCTGGCTTGAGCCGTGGGGAGTCGTCACCGGGGGATCGGGTGAAGGGTGCCGAGCGTTGGCAGGTCGGCTACATTAGGCTTGCGTAGCGAGCCAAGAAAAGCATATTTTTTGATACAATCCGATCAACGAAGGGGGTTTCGAAGACCCTGGGGACGGGCAGGCAGGAGTGACGCGTGTGGAGATAGTCGCGTTAATTGGTCCCAGCGGGACCGGCAAGAGTCACCGGGCTTCGATGGTCGCCGACCGCTATCAGGCAGACGCCATCTTGGATGACGGGCTCTACATTGTGGACGGCAGAATTTTGGCCGGCCGTTCGGCGAAGAGCGAGTCGACGCGGGTAGCCGCTGTGAAGCGCGCCATCTTGCTGGATCCGGATCATGCCCGCGCTGTGCGTGAAGCGGTAAAGGCGCAGGCCCCCCGGCGTCTCTTAATCCTCGGCACCTCAAGACGCATGGTCGATCGGATTGTGGGCGCGCTGGAACTCCAGGACTATTCGGTTCACGCGGTGTCTATCGATCAAGTGGCGACGGGACAGGAGATCGAGACGGCGCGCCAGGAACGGGAGGGCGAGGGGAGGCACGTGATTCCGGTGCCGACCCTAGAAGTGCGCAAGACGTTTTCCGGTTATTTGATCGCGCCCCTGCACTTTATCTTTTTACGCCATGGGCGTGGAGGCAGGGTGGACGTGGAAAAATCCATTGTACGGCCGACCTATTCTTTGTTAGGGCGCTTTTATATTGCGGACACCGTGCTCTCCGCCATCGCGGCCCATAGCGCCAGCCAATGCGGCAACGTGGCGGAGGTTGGCCGCGTTATCGTGCAGTCGTCCGCCGACGGCGTGGTCCTGAATATGGAAGTCACCCTCGCCGAACCTCAGGACGTGTTGGGCACCATCGGCACCGTGCAAGCCCAGGTGCGAGCGATCATTGAACGAATGACGGCTTTGAACGTGGCGGAAGTCGTCGTTGAGGCGCGCCAGATAGCGGGACATTTGGAGAGGGGGTAGGCCATGCAGCGTGTCCTGGTGGTGGACGACGAACCAAGTATCGTGGAACTCGTTCAATATAACTTGGAACGCGAGGGGTTCTCCGTGTTGGTGGAGCGTGACGGGGACGGGGCTATGGCTCGGGCGGTAGCGGACGCCCCTGACTTGATCGTGCTAGACGTCATGTTGCCCAAAATGTCGGGACTCGACGTGTGCCGAAACTTGCGGCGGGTGACGGACGTGCCCATTATCTTGCTGACCGCCCGCAAAGACGAAGTGGATCGGGTGTTGGGATTGGAATTGGGTGCCGACGACTATGTGACCAAGCCATTTTCCCCGCGTGAACTGGTGGCCCGCATCAAGGCGATTTTGCGTCGCAGCGTGAGACGGCCAAAATCGGAAGAATCCGAGGGCGTCATGAGCCAAGGGGGTCTGACGGTGGATTCGGAGCGTCGACACGTGCATCTGGATGGGCGTGACGTGGATTTGACCTTCACGGAGTTCGAGGTGCTCAATATCTTAATGCGCCATCCCGGGCGAGCGTTTACCCGTGAAGAGTTATTACGCCGAGTTTGGGGCGACGACTTTTATGGAGATACGCGGACGGTGGACGTGCATATCCGCCACCTGCGCGAAAAATTGGAGGAGGAAATGGCAGCCCCCCGCTTCATCGAAACCGTGCGCGGGGTGGGGTACCGCTTTCGGGCACCATGAACGGGGCGCCAGGCTTGCCGTATTGGGGAATCTTGGGCGTCCTGGTGCTGACCACGGCGGCAGCAGCGGTGATGCGCCTGGCCCATGGGGTCATCGAGGGTGGCATTTTGCTGGCGATAGCCTGGGCCTGGGGCATCGGTCAACTGCGGGCGGGAAAACTTCGCGCGACGCTATTGCAAGATTCTGTGGTGCAGTTGACGGAAACCGTGGATCGTTGGGCAGCGGGCGATTTGGAAGCGCGGGTCTATTTGGACCAGGAGGATCCGCTCGATTCGCTGGCCCACGGCATGAATCGGGTGGCGGAAGTGCTGATGGAAAGAACGCGGGACTTAGGGCAGGACAAAGAGCGTTTGGAGACGATCTTGTCGAGTATGGCCAACGGGATCATTATCTTTAGCCACTCGCTCACCGTGATGCTCATCAACCAAGCGGCGAGTCGCCTGTTCGAGATTCAGGAACCGAATCCCCAAGGGCGCTACATCCTGGAAATCATCCGCGACACGGGACTCACCGACGCCATCGAAACGGTCACCAGCCAAGGGGTCACGGTGACGACGGACTGGAGCCCGGCGGAAAATGACAACGTGGTCGTGGAATGCACCATCGCTCCCCTGTATCAGCCGATGGGTGGGCCCGGGGCCGTGCTGGTGGCCCGCGACGTCTCGTCGCAGCGTCAGGTCAACCGCTTGCGCCAGGATTTTGTGGCCAACGTGAGCCACGAACTGCAGACGCCGCTGACCGTGATTAAAGGGTTCACCGAGACCTTGCTTGATGATCCCGATTTCGAACGGCAGCCGCGCTTTTTGGAGTTGATCAACGAAGAGGCTAACCGTATGTCGCGTTTGGTCGACGACCTGCTCGCGTTGTCGCGGCTGGAGCACCACAGTTTGCCGGTGCGCTGGCAGGCGGTCGATGTCACGCTGCTGGTAAAGGGGATCGTGACCAAACTGACCGGGCGCGCGGCCGAGCAGGGGCTCGGATTGGTTAACCAACTTCCCGCCCACTTGCCCGTAGTCTGGGGCGATCCCGACTTGCTGTCGGAACTATTGATGAATCTCATCGCCAACGCGATTCAATACACGCCGGAGGGGGGGCGGGTGACCCTGGATTCGCTGGTGGATCCGGCAGGAGAAATGGTCGCCATCCGGGTCGCGGATACGGGGATTGGGATTCCCCAGAGCGATCTGTCCCGAATCTTCGAACGCTTCTATCGCGTGGATCGCGCCCGCTCGCGGGCGTCCGGCGGAACGGGGCTCGGACTTGCCATTGTAAAACATATCATTGAATTGCACCACGGGCGCATAGAAGTGAAGAGTACGGTCGGACAAGGGTCCGAATTCACCGTGTGGTTGTCCACCCGAGAGAGGCGAGAGGCGTGAACATCCGGCATCTCCTAGTGATCCTGGGATTCCTCTTGTACCCGGCAGCCGGGGCCGCCCCGCGACCGTCGGCGACGATCACGGTGGCGGGGGCGACGTCCTTGCTGCCCTATGCACGCTCGGTCATCCAGCAATGGTCCGAGGCCCATCCCTCGACCCGGGTTGCGTTGACCGGCGGCGGCTCGGTGGGAGGCTGGTACGCCCTGCGACTCGGCCGTGCCGACATCGCTTTGTCGGATATCCCGTTTTCCCCGGGGGCGGCCTTCGCCGAGCGCCCCATCGGAAAAATGCCCGTGTTCTTGGTGGTGAATTCGGCGGCGGGCATCTCGAATTTGACCATGGGTGCCATCCGCCGGGTGTGGCGGGGACAGGTCCGCCGTTGGGACCAGTTGGGGGGCGGGGACATAGCCGTCCGCTTGGTGGTGCGCCAAGGGGGATCGGGGGCGCGCCACGTCGTCGAGGCGCGTGTGGGTGCCCCGCCCCCCGATGTCCTCCAGATAGTGCAATTGTCCAATGGGGCCGTGGTTCGCACCGTCTCCGAAACTCCCGGGGCCATCGGCTACGTAGAGGGCGATCGGCCCTGGCCGGGGGTGGTGATTTGCCGGATCGATGGTCGGCCATACCGGCGGGGAGGACCGTGGCCCCTTTATGCGTTGCCCCGCCTCTATGTTTCCCACGCGGCCGGGCCTGCGGTTTGGAGTCTCAGCCGTGCGTTGGCCAGCAGCCAGCGGAAAATGGCGTTCGGCATTGTGCCTGTCGCCCAGCCGGGGTTCGGGGGCTAATCATGGAGCGGCACGCTTGTAACGGATGGATCGAACGCTGGCAAGCCCGCCTGCTGGGAGCCGCCACCCTGCTGGTGGCGACGCTGGTGCTGACCATCACGCTGATTTTGGTGGTGGGCGCGGCGAAATTTCTCCAAAGCCGCGGGTGGCGGATTCAGGTCTTGTTGGGTGCCCACTGGAATCCGCTGGCGGGTCACTTTGAGATTGGCCTGTTCATCGTGGATACGATCATCGTCACTGCCCTGGCCATGGCGCTGACCCTGCCCTTTGGCTTAGGCGTCGCCGTCTTTGGCGCTTACGTGGCCGGCTGGCGGGAACGTGCGGCCTTGCGCTGGTTGCTGACCATCTTTGCTGCGGTGCCGTCGGTCGCCATGGGCTGGTGGGGGCTGGCCGTGGTGGTGCCCAGCGTGCGCCGGATATTTGGCGGCCCAGGCTTCAGCCTGCTGGCCGCCGGCGCCGTGCTCGCGGTGATGCTCCTGCCTACCTTTTCCCTGCTGGCGCTCGAGGTGCTCGACAAGGTCCCAGAAGATTGGCACCAAGCTTCGTTGGCTTTGGGCGCAAGCGAGGACCAGAATTTGCTGCAGATGGCGCTTAAGGTCAGCCTGCCCGGGTTGAAGACGGCCTTTTTGAGTGCGGTCGCCCGGGCGATGGGGGAGACGGTGGCCGTGCAGATGGTCATCGGAGGGGCCGTTTACGGGTTTCATGGGGTTCTGGGCCCCGGGGCGACCTTAACGACGCAGATCCTGACGGATATGGCCATCTTGCCCCTGGGTCATCCTGCTCACGGCGTCCTCGACCTGATGGCGCTGATTTTGCTCGTGGCATTGATGTTATTAACGACCTGGGCCCAGCGCGGGGATGATCGGCCATGAGGCGGGGGCGGCGGTGGTATGCGGTGTCGTATGGGATCACCTTGGTCGCCTTGGCCGCCCTGTTCTGGGTCGTCTGCTTGTTGGCGAAAGACGGACTGGCCGGGTGGCATTGGTCCCTGTTGACGCGGTTTCCCCGCGAACTCGGGTCCGGCGGTGGGATTGGTCCCGAACTGGTCAACACGGTGAGCATGGTGATCCTGGCCGAAGGGTTGAGTGTGCCGCCGGGAATGGCGGTTGCCGTGTGGCTGACGGATTACGCGCCGATGGCGTCTTGGGTGAGGTGGCTGACGCGGGTTCTGATAGCGTTTCAAAGCATTCCCGCCATCGTGATCGGCCTGATTGTCTACCAGACCTTCGTGGACCGGCTGGGCTGGCCGCTGTCGGTGGGGACCGGAACGATTGCCCTGGCCGTGCTGAATTTGCCCGCGGTGGCCGTGCTGGGGGCGACCGTACTGGGCGAGGTGCCTGGCCGACTCCGGGAAGGGTCGCTGGCGCTGGGGGCAACGAGGATTCAAACCGTCTGGCACATTGTGTTGCCGGACGCCCTGCCCGCCTTGGTTGATCAGCTGGGATATTCCTGGGCGCGACTCGCAGGGGAAACGGCAGCCTTGATTTTCACCGCGGGAATTAACGTGGGACCGCGGTGGGGGTGGTTTCAGCCGGGGGAAACCCTGGCGGTTCACTTCTGGTATGTTCGAACCGAAGGCGTCATGCCGGACTGGCGCTCGGTCGCCGCGGCTACCGGGCTGGTATTAGTGCTGATCACGGGGGCGGCGGTGGCAGGCGGTAAACTGTGGGCGGCTAGAATCCTTGCCAAGCGGGGATCCGGCGTCAAGGAAGTATAGGCAGTATATTGTGTATCTGTGCTTAAGGATGTATAAGATAGGTCATGGAACGCACACTGGCCAGTCATCGGGGGCCTATTGGCGCGGGGCGTAGGGTGGCGGCTTTCCAATCAAGGCGACGGTTCCTCGGCCCAAGGGCGGGATCGACGAGAAGGTCGCGGCTGTCAGACTCGAAGCGACACCGCTGGCTTGCCAGCGGCTTCAGGGCAGGAAGCAAACGGTGTGCACCATCGCCCACCGACGGCATCGCGCAAGGAGTGACGACGCCCCCCAGTGTCCATCCGATCCCCGGGTTGATGGTGCAAGGCGATTGACTGCGTGGTGTATGATCCTTAGGGGAACGGATGGAGAGAACCGACACCAGCGGATTTCCTCTCCATCGGTAAACCAAGAGGTTTTTCGCCGCTATGATATCATCGCCACGGCAGGGCCGAGAAGGAGGAGGGCGGCGATGGTCGCCATCGCTATGGAACGTGTTTCGGTCTGGTATGGGCGGGTGAAGGCCCTGAATGATGTGTCACTGGAAGTGCAACCAGGCTCGGTGTTGGCCCTCATCGGTCCCTCCGGCTGTGGTAAATCGACCCTGCTGCGGGTGTTAAACCGCCTCATCGAGCGCACTCCGAGCGCGCGCGTCGCCGGTCGGGTGCTGGTAGACGGCCGCGACATTTTGGCGCCGGACGTCGATCTGGCGCTCTTGCGACGGCGGGTGGGGATGATTTTTCAACGGCCGGTCTCCTTTCCGTTTTCCATTTTCGACAATGTGGCCTACGGTCCGCGCTTGCATGGAATGAAAAATCCGCACCAGCTGCGGCAAGTGGTTGAGGCGAGCCTCAAACAAGCCGCGCTCTGGGATGAGGTGCGGGGAAAGCTCCGTCGGCCCGCGCATGGGCTGTCGGGAGGCCAACAGCAACGCTTGGCGCTCGCCCGGGCTCTCGCGGTCAACCCCGAAATTATCCTGATGGACGAGCCGACGAGTGCACTCGATCCGGGATCCGCTGCACGAATCGAGGAATTAGTGGTACAGTTAAAAGGGCGCTACACGGTGCTGATCGTGACGCACAATCTGCAACAGGCGGCGAGAGTGTCGGATTTTACCGGATTTCTGGATCGCGGCCAGTTGATTGAATTGGGTGAGACCTCCCTAATCTTTACCGCCCCTCGCGATCGGCGCACGGAAGCGTATCTTACGGGTCAGTTTGAATAAGAGGTGAGACAATTCGTCAGTATCTGCAGGGCGAATTAAAGGAGCTGGAACAAGAACTCATCCGGATGGGGGGGCTGGTTGAGGATCAGATTCGGCGTGCGGTGCGCTCCTTGGCGGATCATGACTTAGTGGTGGCCCGCGAGGTGATTCGGGATGACGACCGGGTTGATCGGCTGGAATCCGAAATTGAGCGGAATTGTCTGACCCTGCTGGCGTTGCAACAGCCGCTGGCCGGCGATTTGCGGGTGGTTTCCACCATTCTCAAGATTATTACCGATTTGGAGCGGATGGCGGACCATGCTTCGGATATAGCCAAGGTGACCGTCCGCTTGGCGGACGAAGATTGGATTAAGCCGTTGGTCGACCTGCCCGCAATGGCGAGGTTGGCCATTTCCATGGTACGGGCAGCCTTAGACGCGTACATTCACCGTAGCGTTGAAGAGGCGATGGCGATGATTCGCCTGGATGACGACGTCGACCATCTTTATGCGCAGATCTTTCGCGATTTGGTGGATTTGATGCGCTACCGCCCCGAAACGGCGGCGCAGGCGACGTATTTGGTCTTTGTGGCCAATTATCTGGAACGCATTGCCGATCACGCCACCAACCTGGGAGAGTGGGTCGTCTATATGGTCACCGGCGAACGCAACGAGCTCAATACATAGGCCGGGGTGCGAGCGGGTCGGCAAGTCAGAAGAAAGGGCAGTCAGTAGTCAATCAAGTCAGTAGGGGGGAACAGGATGCGACGCATCGGCATTAATGGATTTGGCAGCATCGGTCGGCGATTTCTTCGGATTTGGCTGGAAAAACAGGCGGATTTCGAAGTGGTGGCCATTAACGACATTACGGACGCGAAGACGCTTGCCCAGTTGCTTGAGTACGACACGAACTATGGAAGAATGTCTCAGGCGGTGGAGGTCGACGATAACGGCATCCGGGTGGGGGGGCGGACCATTCAGATCTTAGCCGAGCGGGACCCCGCGAAGCTCCCGTGGAAAGCCTTGGGCGTGGATATCGTGGTGGAGTCGACCGGCCTCTTTACCAAGGCCGAAAAAGCCAAAGCGCACCTGGCAGCCGGTGCCAAGCGGGTGATTATTTCCGCCCCGGCCGACGGCGCCGATGTTACCTTGGTGCTGGGGGTAAACGGCGATTGGTATGATCCGCGTCGCCACGTCATCATCTCCAACGCATCCTGTACGACCAACTGTCTGGCCCCGGTGGCCAAGGTGCTGGATGAAGCTTTCGGTATCGAGCGAGGCCTGATGACGACCGTTCACTCGTATACGAACGACCAGCGCCTGTTGGATCTGCCACACAAGGATTTGCGACGGGCGCGGGCGGCGGCCCTCAATATTATTCCCACCAGCACCGGGGCAGCCAGAGCCTTGCATTTAGTGTTGCCGCAGTTGAAAGGCAAACTCAACGGCATCAGCCTTCGGGTACCCACTCCTGTGGTGTCCATCGTTGACCTCACGGTGACGACAACCCGGCCGGTTAGTGTGGAAAGCACGAATCAAGCCATGAAGGCGGCCGCTCAGGGCCCGTTGAAGGGGATCTTGGAATATACAGACCTTCCTCTAGTGTCCCAAGACTTCAAAGGCAATCCCCATTCCAGTATCTTCGACGCTCAGGAAACCATGGCGGTCGGCGACCATATGGTCAAGGTCTTGGCTTGGTATGACAACGAGTGGGGCTATGCCAACCGACTGGTCGATGTCACCGAATTGGTTGCCCATGGGGAAGGCGCGTAACTATGGCCAGCTACCGCGGACTAAACGACTTGGGACCGCTGATCGGCAAACGCGCCTTGGTCCGAGTGGACTTCAACGTGCCGATGGACCTGCAAACCCACACCATTACCGACGACACCCGCATACGGGCCGCATTGCCAACCATCCGTTGGCTCATCGGCCAAAGCGCTCGGGTTATTTTGATGAGCCATTTGGGACGGCCCAAGGGGCCGGACCCCAAATTTAGCCTGAAGCCGGTGGCTGAGCATCTGGCAACGCTGTTGGAAAGACCCGTCGCGTTTGTGGGGGAACTGGTAGGAGAAGCCGTGAACGAAGCCGTGGCCAAGCTGGGGCCGGGCGACGTATTGATGCTGGAAAATGTGCGTTTTCACCCTGGCGAGACGAAAAACGATCCGGAATTGTCCCGGCAGTTAGCGAGCCTGGCTGACGTGTATGTGGACGACGCGTTTGGCAGTGCCCACCGCGCCCATGCGTCGGTGGCGGGCGTGCCAGCGTTCCTGCCGTCAGCGGCCGGCCGCCTGATGGAACGCGAGCTCACCATGTTGGGCGAGGTGCTGGGGAACCCGGACCGACCCTACTGGGCCATCATCGGTGGAGCCAAGGTGACAGACAAAGTTGCGCTGCTGGATCGCCTGGTGGCGATGACCGATGGCTTGGTCATCGGTGGCGGCATGGCCAACACGTTTTTGACCGCCGAGGGCTACGACCTGGGTGTATCCAAGGTCGAAGCAGACGCGGTGGCGAAAGCCAAGACCCTGCTCCAACAGGCCCGGGACCGGGGAATTACCATCGGGCTGCCCGTGGATCTGGTGGTTGCCGAGGCGTTTGCCCCGGAAGCCGCCCACCATGTCACCACCCCGGACCGGGTGGGGAACCAGGAACTCGCCCTCGACATTGGTCCGCTGACCGTCGAGGCAATTCGCAAGTGGCTGTCTACCGCCAGGACGGTCTTTTGGAACGGCCCCATGGGCGTGTTCGAATGGGAGGCGTTTTCAGCAGGGACCATGGGCGTTGCGCGCGTCTTGGCCGAATCGACGGCCAAAGTCGTCGTCGGCGGGGGAGATTCCGTCGCTGCGGTGGCGAAGGCGGGGATTACGGATCGGCTCACCCATGTGTCTACCGGGGGCGGCGCGGCGCTGGAATTTTTGGAAGGCAAGACCTTGCCCGGCGTATTGGCCTTAGCCAAGTCATCGGGGTAAATGCATCCGGCTTCGGCCGACCCGGGTACAAGGCGACCGGACCGGCAGGATCGCTTGCCCGCGCGTGCAGGCTACTTTTTGAGGTCAGGGGGATGGGTCATGCAGGGGCGGGCGCTCCTAATCGGCAACTGGAAGATGAACAAGACGGTTGAAGGATCCGCTAGCTACGCACGGGCGCTGATTCGAGCCCTTGAGGGCTGGTGGGATACCAAGCGCGTGGGGGTCGTCTTGGCGCCCACCGCACTGGCCATTTCGGCGGTGGGCCGAACGCTCTCAAGCACGGAGATCGACGTGGCCGGCCAAAACCTGGAACTGGGCACGGAGGGAGCGCTGACCGGGGGGATCTCCGGCTACTTGCTCTATGAAGCGGGGGCGCGCTGGGTGATTGTGGGACACTCGGAACGTCGCCAGCACTTCGCCGAAGGGGACACCTTGGTCGCCGAAAAGGTCGGTGCAGCCTGGCAGGCCGGGCTGCACCCGATAGTCTGCATCGGGGAAACGGAAACGGAACGGGAACAAGGGGCGACCCAGCGCGTCGTGAGCCAGCAATTGGAGCGAATCTTGGCCAAGCCGCCTCAGGGGCCCTTGACCATCGCCTATGAACCGGTGTGGGCGATCGGGTCAGGGAGGGTGCCCGAGCCGGAGGAAGTCGGAAAGATTGCCGACCGGATTCGCCAAGCGTTGCGTGCACAGTGGCCCGAAGCAGAAAACGATGTGGCGGTGCTCTACGGGGGCAGCGTGAACCATCAGAATCTGGGAGGATTCTTGGACCAAGCGGAGGTGAGCGGAGCCTTGATCGGCGGAGCTTCGCTCATCGTGGAGGAAATGGTCGCGATGGTGCGCGCGGCCCAGGAACACCGTGGCACGCGATGAATCAGGGGCAGTGGGGTAGCAGTCGAGGAAACCCTAGAAAAGGTGGTGGTCGCAATACGTCCAACCGTACTGATGATTTTGGATGGCTGGGGTTATGCCCAGCCCGGGCCTGATAACGCGATTTCCCGGGCTCCGGCGCCGATCATGGAGCGCCTGGAAAAGGAGTACCCATCGAGTTTGCTCTCCGCCCACGGCGAGCAGGTTGGCCTGTTGGCCGGGCAGATGGGCGATTCCAATGTTGGGCACTTAACGATTGGCGCCGGTCGGGTCATCGATCAGAATTTGACCCGGATTCATCGGGCAGTTGCCGATGGCAGCCTGGCCCAAATGCCCGTCATTGGCGACCTGGTGGAAGTCGCCCGATCAAGGCGACTGCATCTCATGGGACTGTGTTCCCCTGGCGGGGTACACAGTCACGAAACCCACCTGGGAGCGCTGTTGGAGATCTTGCGTCAACACGGCGTAACGGACGGCGTGTACCTGCATGTCTGGCTAGATGGACGCGATGTTCCCCCGGAAAGTGCGGCCAGCTCGTTGAAATATCTGGCCGGCGTGATCAACCAAACCGGCTTGGGGCGCATCGCCACGATCGCCGGCCGCTACTGGGCAATGGACCGCGACAAGCGGTGGGAGCGGATTGAAAAGGCCTACCGGGCGATGGTTGAAGGGATCGGACCGACGGCCAAGAGTGCCCCCGAAGCCTTGCAGCAGAGCTACGGGGAGGGGGTCACCGACGAATTTGTCGTCCCCACGGTTTTGGTGGGCGAGGACGGATCCCCGGTGGCTACCGTCGGCGAAGACGACGCCGTGTTCATCTTTAATTTTCGTGCCGATCGGGCACGCCAAATGAGCCGGGCGCTAGCCGACCCCGAATTTGCGCACTTCCGCCGGCCGTATGCCAGGGTGCACTGGCTGGGATCGATGACGCAATACGATGAAGATTTTCCCCTGCCTCATGTGTTCGATCCTCCCGACGTCACCCATAATTTGGCCGAATGGCTGAGTGAGCACCAAATTCGGCAATTCCACGTCGCCGAGACGGAAAAGTATGCGCACGTGACGTTTTTTTTCAATGGCGGCCAGGAACGGCAATTCCCGGGGGAAGACCGCCGGCTGATTGCGTCGCCTAAGGTGGCAACCTATGACCTGGAGCCGCGGATGTCGGCGGCGGCGATCGCCGATGCGGTGACAGCGGATTTGGCGGCGGGGGCCCATGACTTTATTGTCCTCAATTTTGCTAACGCCGACATGGTAGGGCATACGGGAAAGTTGGAGGCGACCGAGGAGGCCGTGCGTGTGGTAGATGCACAAATCGGGCGGATCGCCGAGGCGGTCTTGAAGGTCGGGGGCAACCTGCTGATCACGGCTGACCACGGCAATGCGGAAATCATGCGCGACGCCGACGGAGGGCCGCATACCAACCACACCACCAGCCCGGTGCCGATCATCCTGGTCTCCGCCGACGCCCGTTGGCAGCAGGCCACCCTGCGGACGGGGGCGTTAAAGGACGTAGCGCCCACCGTGCTGGACATCATGGGCATCACGCCACCACCTGAAATGCAAGGAACGTCCTTAATCGAAGGCTAGGCACCGGCCGGAGGGCGGAGCCAAGGCCATCGAGCAGCCAACTTGGAGGAGGGAAAGCAGACATGAGGCAAAAATCGAGTGCAACCATTCAGACCGTACGCGCTCACGAGATATTGGACTCGCGGGGAAACCCCACCATTGCTGTCCGCTTGGTGCTAGAGGATGGCACCGAAGTTTGGTCGCGGGTCCCCTCCGGCGCGTCGACGGGGGCTCACGAGGCGGTCGAATTACGTGACGGGGGCCAGCGCTTTCAAG
This sequence comes from Bacillota bacterium, assembly GCA_021797675.1. Classification (GTDB taxonomy): domain Bacteria; phylum Bacillota; class Sulfobacillia; order Sulfobacillales; family Sulfobacillaceae; genus JAJZXC01. The sequence continues at coordinate 15,902 of JAJZZH010000045.1, forward strand.
GCAAAGGGGTGCAGACCGCCGTGCGCCACGTCAACGAGGTGCTGGCGCCTGCCGTTGTAGGTCGTAGCGTGCTGGAGACGAAAGCTATCGACCAAGTCCTCATCGAACTCGATGGTACCGAACAAAAATCGAAACTGGGCGCCAATGCCATTTTGGGTGTCTCGATGGCGGTGGTGTTGGCCGGCAGCCAAGTCACGGGGCTTCCGCTCTATCGCTATCTGGGCGGAGTGCGGGCGCGCCACTTGCCGGTGCCCCAGTTGAACGTGCTCAACGGCGGGGCCCATGCGGATAATAACGTGGATATTCAAGAGTTCATGCTGGTGCCGGGAGGGGCGACATCGTTTCACCAGGCCTTGCAAATGGCCGCCGAAACCTATCAGGCCCTGAAGGGGATTTTGAAACAAAAGGGCTACCGCACTGCCGTAGGCGATGAAGGCGGCTTTGCCCCCGATTTGAGGAGCAACCGGGAAGCGCTCGACCTCCTGCTGGAAGCGATCGCCAAGGCCGGATATACCGCGGGTCAGGACATTGCCCTGGCCATCGATGTGGCCGCCTCGGAACTCTGGGCCGACGGTGGCTACGTGATGGAAAACGAGCACCGCAGCGCTGAGCAGATGATTGCCTATTACGAGGAACTGGTCGATCACTACCCGTTCGTGTCTATTGAAGACGGATTGGCCGAGGACGACTGGGAGGGCTGGAAGGTGTTGGTCGAGCGGTTGGGCAACCGGCTGCAACTCGTCGGCGACGACATCTTCGTGACCAATCCGACGCGTATTCAGCGGGGGATTGAGGAAAAAGCGTCCAATGCGGTATTGATTAAGCTCAATCAGATCGGTACCGTGTCGGAGACGCTGGATGCCATTTACCTGGCCCAGGACCACGGCTGGCGCACGGTCATCTCCCATCGCTCGGGCGAGACGGAAGACACGACCATCGCCGATTTGGCGGTGGCGGTCAACGCCGGTCAGCTAAAAACCGGTGCTCCAGCCCGTAACGAGCGCATCGCCAAATATAACCGGCTGTTATTGATCGAAGATGAGGATGCCGCCCTAACCTATGCGGGCTGGAGGGCATTCGGACGGTGAATCAGGAGTTAGTCGAAGTTGTGCCGGGGGTGCATTCCACGTCGCGCGCCGTCATGCAAGCCGAGGTGGTGGATGCGGTCGTCTTTGACGTCGACGGCGTCCTCATTGACGTCCACCATAGCTACCCCTTGGTGATTTGTCTTGCTACCGAGGCCTATCTCAAGGAAGTAGGGTTTACCGGGACCAAGCCGCCGGTCACCCCGGAGGAGACGACCTTTTTCAAGGCGGCCGGTGGCTTTAACAGCGACTGGAATCTTACTCAGGGGATTGTTCTCAGTTATCTGGTTAAATCGGCGGCCCGCGGCAGTCGCGACCTGGACGCGCTGGTCGGCGCTGAACCGAATCTGGAGACGATTGCCCGCGCCTCGGCGGAGTTTGGCGGCGGACTCGCCGGATTGACCCAAGGGCTGAAGAATCTGGTCGAGCTTAAAGACTGGCAGGGCATCCAGGATCTATGGGACGGCGAGCGCATTACCCGGCTCTGTCAGGAGTTTTACGCCGGTGAGGAAGCCGATATCGTATTCGGGCTTGCTGACCCGCAGGTAACCGGGCCGGGTATGATGAAGCGGGAAAAGCCGCTGGTTTCTCGCGAGGCGCTGGAACGGGCGGGCCTGCAATATGGTGTCTATACGGGCCGCAATTACGGAGAAACCCTGAAGGCGCTCGACTTAGCCGGATTGCACGGCGTGTTTCGCCGCGAGGCGATGATTACCGAAAGCGAGGGCTTGAAAAAGCCCAATCCCGAAGGGCTCTTTCGTATTGCCAAGGTTCTGCGTCCGCGTTTGATGATATTTGCCGGAGACAACCTCGATGACTGGCAAACCGCCTCCCGTTATGAGGCGGAACGGTCACTCGAGGACCCGCCGTGTCTGTTTTGCGGGGTGCTGGGCGGATCGCCAGGTCCCTTATCGTATGGACTTTTTCGGGAACGGGGAGCCACCTTGCTCACCCAAAGCGCCGAAGCCTTGATTGCGTGGGTTGCCGAGCGGCGACGGGCACCGGGGTAACGCAAGGGACCCCGGCTATGCCTCGCGGCTGGCCGGGGTCTTGGTACGTTCATCCCAGTTTAGCCTCCAGGGCCTCGAGGCTTTGCTGTTTGGATTCTTGCCCGAAGATCAGCATAATCAGAACCGCTAGGAATGCCACCACCGCCACCAGGTCGAAGGAGAAGCCTAATCCGGCGGCCGTGATGAGCGCGGGAAAGGCATACGGCCCTACGACTCCCCCAAACAGGCGGCCCAGGGTCTCTACGGTGGCTGCCCCAGTGGTTCGGATTAAGGTGGGATACTGTTCAGAGTAGGCAATCTTGAGCACAGGGAAAGTTCCCGTGCCAAAAAAGGACATCACGCAGCCGTAGAAGATCATCAGGGAGGCCGTATGCGCGATACCGAAAAACAGCGCCCCGGCACCGGCGATGACCATGAACAGCACATACATCCACTTGCGGCCGAGACTTTCGCCCAACCAGCCGTTCAATAATTTGCCCGGGATGGCCGCTGCGGTGATGATGGCGGTAAACCACAGCGACTGAGCAAAAACGAAGCCCTGCCTGCTGAAAATCAAGGGGAGATACGTCATTACGATATAAAACATGAAAAACGTGCCGATCGCGGCCGACGCCAGGACGACGGTACGTCGAAGATGCGTGCGCCGCCAAGGACTCAATAAATTGTAGTCGCGGGGTGCGGCCGAGACGAGAACGGGCTTCGGACGCGGGGGCGGCAGGGGTTGGCCCAGACGGTGGGAAACTTCCTGTTCAATGTTCGTCATCACCGAGAAGGCTCGTTCCTGATGTCCGCTGCGAACGAGCCAGCGAGGTGACTCGGGCAAATACCGACGAATGAGAAAGGCGAAGATTAAGGGGATGCCCGACGTCAGGAAAAAGATGCGCCACGACAGATCCGGGGCCAGGCGAGGTAAAATGGCAAGCCCGAATAACGGAGCCAAAAAATAGCCGGCAGAGAGGGCGGAGTCCATAATCCCATTGAACAGCGTACGCCGGTTACTCGCCACGAACTCGCTGATGATGGAATAGGGCATGGGAAAGACCGCCCCCATCCCGAGGCCGGAGAGAAAGCGGATGACCAAAAGCCATCGGTAGTTTGGACTCAAAGCGGCCAGCATGGTCAGCACACTGTATTCGATAATGCCCCAAAACAGCACGGCCTTGCGTCCATAGCGATCGGCCAGGCGACCGGCAGGAATGAGTCCGACGATGATGCCGATCGTCGACGCCACGGCCAACAGACCGATCATTCCGGAACTTAGGGCCCAGGCGCCCTTTAAGATCGGCAAGACGACCCCCATGGCTCCAATACTGAGGGATTCGATGACGAAGGCCAACGACCCCAAGGTAACGATTCGCCAGGTAAAACGCGTGGTCGGCAGCCGTTCTAGGCGTGCGGCGATTTCTTCGATCGGGCCGGATGGCACAAAATCTGCTGACACAGCGCACCTCCCGTGTTGAGTTCTTGGAACTCCGAGTCTCTATAGTATTTCGCATCGCGATGCAATAATGCGATACGAAACGAGCAAAAATCAACGATTTTCAGACAATGTTCAGCATGGGATGGCGTCTGTGCCGCTACACGCAGGCGGGACTACGCGTCGGTAGGCGGCTGCGTAGAAGCGGCCAGCCTGCCCGAGTGGCGCAAGCCCCATGCGCTTATCGGACCAAATTTGAGCCACCCGTTGACGGGTGGGCCGTGACCGCGGGTGTAGCGATAGCACTTGCTGCCGTAAGGCTTACCTCGCGTTTCACCGCGATTCCAGGCCATCTACGCGGTCTTCCGATGCGCACGGTCGTTCCTCTGCGTGCGGGTTTGCATTTATCAGGGTGCGCCGTAAAACTCCGCCGTTCAGGGCAGAACCCATCTGCCGCCTGCGGTTTCCCCAAGGTCGCCGCCGCGATCGCGGCTCACCATCTCGAGGGTGGGAAACTCGCGCATCACTTTCTCGGCAATCGCTTCGGAGGCCCCCTGAGCAATCACCAACACCCGATGCGTCTCCCCGTCGATGAAGGCCGAACACGCGGTCGACGGCTCTCCCTTGCGCAGATTGATATCATCGACGGATCACACCCGCACATCGTCCCGTGCGAGGTTTTGCGCGACGACCGTGGCGCCCCGAGCCTTCAGCAAGCGCGCGATCGTTTCCCGGCTGACGCGAATGTCTAGCGGCGGAGCGATGCCGTCAAGTCAAGGCGTTCGCACTCGAATCCAAGGCTTGCTGCACGATAAACTCCTTCAGGCGATGCGTGAGGCGGGCATCCTTGCCCGCCATCGCCTCAAATTGTTCGGTAAAGGTGTCGACCGGGCACGCAGGATTCTCGCACACATACCGATTCGTTTTAATCACATGATACACGGTCATGCCGGCGCACGGGAGATCCTGCAGGCGGCGCGTCCAGGAGGTCTTGGTCCGGTGATGACTGACCGCGTGACACTCGAGACAGACCGCCTGTTCGCTGGCGGAGGCCCACTGCCAACACATCGCCTCATCGCCAATCCGCTGAATCTCCCGTAAGCGCCACGTGGTGGGAATCACGTGCCCATACCAGAACTGCCCCACGACATCCAGCGTGGCCTGGATCCATTCGGGTTGGTGCGCCGCCTCCATCGCCGTCGAGGCGGTGAGGTGCTCTTGGAGGCAATCACCGAGCCGGGGAGATTCCATCACGAACCATCGCCCTTCGCCAAATTTTGCCTAATACTTTACGGCAGAATGGCGACGTTGTCCATCACTGAAATGAGGATACTTGGAAAGCCAACCCGTCCACGGTACAACCGTTCAAATAAGCATACATCCGTTCTTGCGAACGGCCGAGGAAAAGGGAGCCAGTCCGATTGAGGAAAAGGGAGCCACCCAGACGGTAGCACGAGGTAGCAGATCTGTAAAGAGGGATCCCCCCAAGAAGGGCTGAAGCCGTAGGCGAAGCCC
>JAJZZH010000200.1 GCA_021797675.1 Bacillota bacterium
TAATTCGAATCATGCCAACCGTATCCACAATATATGGTATCGTTTCCAGAAACTGCGGAATATATTGTAGTTTTGCACGTGCTCATGGGGATTTATGGACAAGCTCCTAGGAGCTTGTCCATTTATTGTTCCGCTTTTGCATAACTATGCAAGCCGGAAAGAAAGGTAAAGCAATTCCCAAAAACCTGGAATACGTTAAAGGAAAATTGCTGTCCGATCGCGAACCGGTACCTTCATAAGGGAGGTGCCGGATGCAATTTCGTAAAGGAGTCCCTCAGGGCGAACCGTTAGTCTTACGCACTTCGGTGGATGAGTTGATCGGGCCCCTATCTTGCGATTCTGATATCGTAGAACTAAAGGAGGTGCGTATGGCAACATCGTATCAAGATTTCCTTGTCGAACTCACAGAAAATCGGTTGCAGCAGAGCTTGGCTCGGCTCAATTCCACCGATAATCGGGCGCTGGGTTTGCTTGGCTTAGTTGCCGTATTGCTCACCGGATTGTGGGCTCTTAATTTTCGCCATGGCATCAACGTCGCCAGGACCAATCTACGCGATGTGATCGCCATAGCTTTTCTCGTCATCGCCCTGTTAGCCGCCGGTACATCGTTATTGCTTACGGCTCAATATGACAGTCCGGACATGACTGCCCTATACGAAAAATATTATGCGGCGAAAGACAGGCTTTATGCGGCGTACTTTTCTTCGGCCTTTGAAGCCATCGCACTGAACGAAGCCACCGCTAAACGTAAGTCCTGGTGGCTTTTGGTCGCCACAGTAGCGATTTTTCTTGGGGTATTGGTTATAATGGGGTAAACGGAGGTGCTCGTATGGCCATAGAAAGCTCGGAAAAGTCTTCTTCGGTGGAACGAACGCCGTTGCCGCCACCAGACCCGGATCTTGTTCATGTCGTGCACATGGGTCCCAACTTGGATCGCCTGTTCCGGTTACGACCCGAAGATTTACTCAGACCTCGAAAGCCGAAGCGATAGTTCGTGCTCTTAAGGCCATATCGGTCACAACCGGGTGAGATAAGACGGTTGTTGACATCATATTGCCAACGCGTGCTAACGGCTTTCTGTATGTTCCCACGAGATTCGGCGCTATCACTTAACATGCGGGCCACCGTAGCTTTTGAGCGAATTATGCTTATCCTGTACGCCGTAAAACCCCTGGCTTTAGCCATGGGGAGATAAGGCGTTCGCCGTCCGGCAAAACGCCTTATCGCACCGAGCGATTCTTCGATGCCCAAGGGGAATTTCATTGCCAACGCGTGCGCATTCGCAGAGGACACACACGGCGCGGAGGCGGTCACAGGTGGTCTCGGGTAGCGGTTGGGTTTCCAGCGGAACCGGCGTCACCTGCTACCACGTATCGACAGCGACGTGGAAAAGGATCCTGTAAATCCCAAAAAAGGCACATAGGCCATCCGCACGGACAGCTCATGTGCGTAATGTCCAATGATTTCTCGTTACTTCTCTGCGGACTGGGCGGGTATGAATGTCGGGGCGGTGCCCCCCACCTCCAACCGCCCAATCACCGTCGTTCCATTCGAGTCATAAACGGGGAAAGTGTAACCTTTGGCCAGCCTTGCATTATGGGCCGCCGCTTGCTGGGCCGTCCCTAGCGTAGTTGGCTCCGAGTACAGTTGACTCTTATACCGCATAGCCAACCTGGCCCGCCGTGTCTTGAACTAAGACGAGGTCTGGCCATTCGGACGGTGGTAATCCCTTCGGAGATCCGTACGTTTGACCGTTGGCATTCGTGCGAAAGGACGGTGAGGGCGAAGACATCGTACTGCCTTTGTTGACTACTACAGGACTGGGGTCGGCCCGATACCCAGCCTGGCCCATCGGTCCATATGCTATCATGGCTGCCGCCAGACCGCCCAGACCCGCCATCCCTATAGGCCAAGACCACCGGCGAAGGAACTGCCCATAGCTTCGAATCATCTGAAGTCTTCTTTCGATGAGGGATGAGTGTGCAACCAACCGATGGCCCTCGACAACCAGCGCTGGTCCGTCACCAATTCCATGACGCAGTGCGGCGTGCGCCCATAAGCGGAGTCCATATTATGGCGGATGACCTGCGTTCGGCCAACAACCTCCGAAGTTCCGCGACTTCGTCGGCCGTCAGCGTTTCGTCGTTCACCAACGGTTTCGCCCGGCCCCATACACTTGTTTGAGAAACGACCTCCGCTCGGCGGCCTCGTACTTCGCTTGGGTGAGCAACGCAACCTTGCGATATTAGCCACCGATTTCGGGACCAAAGCCCACGCCTCTCCAAACGTTCCAGCAAGTGGTCATCTCGGCAGCCGTACTCTTGGGGAGTTCCCAAAGAACTCGCAACACATTGCAATCCGCACCGGAACCACGCACCTACCACCCTTGCTTTCGACTGACTTACTTGAAATTTACATTTAGCAGTTATTATCTGTCAACGCCAGACGCCAGAAATTTTGAAGAGGACGGCGTCCTAAATCCTGAGACCACGCCAAAGTGTTCCCTGCCCTACCCGCGAATCGGCAGAGGGGTTAAGCATATCGGCCATCCGCACGGACTGCCGATATGCTTAATGCCCAATGATTTATTGCTACTTCCCTGCGGTTTGGGGCGGTATGAATGTCGGTGCGGTTCCCCCCACCTCGAATCGCCCGATGAGCGTCGTTCCATTCGAGTCATAAACGGAGATAGTGTAACCTTTGGCCAGCCTCGCATTCTGGGCCTCCGCTTGGTGGGCTGTCGGAAGCGTCGTTGGCTGCGAGTACAGTTGACTTGCATACGCATAGCCAACCTGACCCGCCGTGTCCTGAACTAAGACGAGGTCTGGCCATTCAGACGGCGGGAATCCCTTGAGGGATCCGTACGTTTGACCGTCGGCATTCGTGGGAAAGGCCGGTGCCGACGGCGACATCGTACTGCCGTTATTAACATTAACCACTGAGTTACTATCGTTGTTGACTAGTATGGGACTGGGAACGGCCTGATATTCATCGTAACCAGCCCCGTTATACGCCCAAATGGTGTCATCCGCGTAGCGGCTATCGCCAGGAGTACCGGGGAACTCGTCGCTTGTTGCGATTATCTCGTAAACACCTCCGGGCGAATCGACGCGGCCGCTGGTCGCTACTACAGCCTCCGTGGTCTGATTGATCAGCCAAGATTGAGCCTCCATATAGTTGGCCGGCGGTTCTTCTTCGTACTCTGTTCGCATGACGATCGCGCCTTCTACATCATACGGGTATAAACCAGCATTTGGGTATGTAGCAATTGTGGTGTAGTACACATAGAAATGGCCATCAATTTCCGGAGTAGTCTGCTTCTGGCCCTGACCCGTTGCCGCGAAGGCATTGGGAGCGAGGAACAAGGCACCAATCATCATTGAAGGTAAAAGTATGGCTAAAGCGGATTTTCCGATCCGCAGCTTGCTGCCTAGCATGTATAACATCATGAGACTCGTTCCCGCGCCATCCGAATTTTCAATATTGGCCGCCAATAGCCAATTCCATCGTCTATCGTTAGCACATTCGGTGTCAAGACGAAGGGGTCTCGCGGCTTGTCTCGCGGCCCGGGGCGGTTGATTCGTGATCGCATGGTGGGTCGGCCTGGGTGGGACGATGGCGTTGCAAAGTGCTAACCAATCTATCATACTGACCTTGTCATCGCGTTCGATGGGTTCGATTGCTCCCCTTGGCCCGACCACGCAGCCCGGCTAGCAAAGGCGCCCTCGGCGGAACTTGGTCGGTTGACCCCTCGAAGGTCCGAGCAGCCGTCTCTGGTCGCGTTTCCGACGACACGTGGTTGGCAATCGTGGTGGAGATCGGGTATTCTCACGCTGTGCGTAAACGTTTTCTTCGGAGGCGAGACGATGGTCGATGCCCTATCTTCTGCCGGCCTCACCCCCGATCGAAAGGGGCTCGGAGTGCTGAAACGGCCGCCGGGCGCTTCCTTGTGGATCTTCACCGGACGGTGGCAGACAAGGCGGTCTTCCCGCAAACCTCGACCCCGGGGGCTCCCAATCGGCATTGGCCCTAGCGAGGAAGAAGCTTTCCGCTTCGGCCGGCCCCGCGAGTCGCCGGATGCGAACCCGGTTGACGATCGACGATGGTACGGCTGCCGTGTCCAGAGCGATATCCACCAGCCCGCGGCTCCGGGCTTCGGTAAAAACCAAGCTTTCATAAGACCGGGAATTCCTGTGCCTCAGAACCGAGAATCGGTTGACAAGCGGTTCACAAGCCTGCCAGAGGCCAAGTCCTCCGGCGATATCACCCCGAGGCAGCCTCTGCCCGGGAATGATGCCGATGCCGGGCGCGCCGCACCAAGATGCCGCCGGCGGGCTATCAGCAACCTTACTACCTAGTGTGGAAGGGAGGAATGGCGGCCTGGATACCCTTTCAGGGCCCTGGGCGCCAAATCAGAAATGCTCAATCCGACCATCTTCCGCGAGTACGATCTCCGCGGAATTGTGGACCAAGACATCACCGTCGACGGAGTGATCAGCCTCGGACGAGCCTTTGGCACCTATCTCAAGCGGCACCAGGTGAACGATGCCGTGCTGGGATGGGATTCACGGGCTTCGTCTCCGGCCTACCGGAAAGCCATTACGCAGGGCCTTACCGCCAGTGGCGTCACCGTCCTTGATATCGGCGAAGTCACGACCCCCATTTTCTACTGGGCCCGGCTCCACTATCGCCTCGACGGCGGGGTAATGATCACGGCGAGCCACAACCCTGCCGAATACAACGGATTTAAACTGGCGCACGGGCGCGGAACCATCTTCGGCAAGGAAATTCAAGCCGTGCGGAGAATCCTGGAATCCGGGGAGTTCATCCAAGGGAAAGGCGGCGTGCGCCATGATAACCCGGTACCCGCGTATCTGAATATGCTGCATGAGAAAATCCAGTTGGGGCCGCGCCCGCTCAAAGTCGTCGTGGACTGTGGCAACGGGACGCCAAGCCTTTTTGTACGCGAGACGATGCAGGCTTTTGGCCTGACCGACGTCACCTACCTATATTGCGACGCCGATCCGACGTTCCCCAATCATCATCCCGACCCGGTCGTCGCTAAGAATCTGACCGACCTGATTGCCAGCGTATCCCGAACCGGAGCCGACCTCGGCGTCGCTTTTGACGGTGACGGCGACCGGATCGGCGTCGTTGATGAACGCGGGCAGATCATTTGGGGCGACCGTCTGATGATTTTATACTGGCGGGAAATTTTGGCCCGTCATCCCAATGTGCCGGCGATTGTTGAGGTCAAATGCTCCCAGACCCTGGTCGATGAGATTCAGCGGTTGGGCGGAAGACCCCTGTTTTACAAAACCGGGCACTCCTTGATCAAAGACAAGATGCGCGAACTCGATGCGGTATTTACTGGTGAAATGTCCGGGCACATGTTCTTTGCCGATGAATACTACGGGTTTGACGATGCCTTCTACGCCGCCGGACGGCTTTTCCGTATTCTTTCGCACACTTCCCAAAGCCTCTCCCAACTCCTAGCGGATGTTCCCCAATTGCCCTCAACCCCCGAGGTTCGCATTGATTGCCCGGATGCGGAGAAGTTTCGCGTGATCGAACGATTACAGGCACAGTTTGCCGGGGATCCCGCGGTCCACGTCATCGACGTCGACGGCGTGCGCGTGGATTTTGGATACGGGTGGGGGCTGATCCGAGCGTCCAATACGCAACCTGCGTTGGTCGCGCGGGCCGAGGCCGACACCAAGGAACACCTGGATCAGATCATCGATCGATTGGAGTCGAGCCTTCGCCAGTTTTCCTTCATGGCCCATACCCACATTTCCTGGGACGGGGAGTAGATCTGGCTAGCCAGGCGGGGGCGGGTTTGCCTGCCCCCTGCCGGGGAACGAGCGAAAAATTCCCCGGGGGAGAAAAAGGAGGCCCGGTCGGTGCGGCGAATGCTGAACCGAGGTGACCGGCTTTGCACCGATACGGCTTACCGCTGTTGCGTATCCTGTGGTGGACAACCGTCGTCCTCTACGCGCCCTTTGTCCTGCTTAGCGGAACGGTCTCCCCGCGTGCAGAGGTGCTCGCGTTGGTTGCCGGGCTGACCCTGGCCGGTCTCGGGTTGGGCATCGCCTGGCAAATTTCCTTGCTGGTTGGCCTGGGGCTATTGGTCGGGCTAAATGGCTTCGGCCCCTTCCTGCTAGCGCTAACCGGGATCGTGCTGGCCTGGCGCTGGCGACGGCCATTCACCGCCGATGAACGAACGGTCATTGGACGTCGGCGCCGGTGGTGCTATCCCGTCACCCTAACCGCCACCGACCGCCTGCTCCACATCCACGTCTTGGGCCCGACCGGATCGGGCAAGTCCTCTGCCGTTCTCATGCCCATGATTGCCCAGGACTTGGTCCACGGGCACGGACTGACTCTCATCGAGCCCAAAGGCGACCTGAGCCTGACCGCTCGTCAGGTCGCGCTGGCTCAAGATCGGACGGTATTATGGGTCGATCCTGACGATGCCAAATCTCCTCACTATAATCCCCTGGTCGGGCCGGGCGAGGTGGCGGCCGAAGGCTTAGCCTGGGCATTGGAGCAGACGAGCACGGCGGGGCACCCCTTTTACGAAACCCTTGGCCGGCTTGAACTGTTGTATGCCGTGATGGCGGTCAAGGCTGTACAGCCCGACACCTCGGACCTCGGTCAGGTGATGCGTTTTTTACGTCAAGAAGGCTATCGACGGGAGGTGGTAGGGGCCGTCCGCGACGACCGTGTGATCGCCTACTATCGCGAGCAAATCGGCCGTCAATCGGCAGCCAAAGCTCATGAACTGCGCATCGGACTCCTCAACCGGATTGAACTGCTGTTGGTAAATCCGGCGGTAAGAAACCTGATCACGGGTCCCGGGGATTTCACCTGGGACGAGGTGTTAGAAAATGGCTATGTGGTGCTCTGCCCCTTTTCACTGGCCCGTTTGGGGAAATCGGCTCGCTTGTTGGGTAATCTTTTTTGGCATGGTCTCGTGATGGCCACCTATCGCCGCTCGGTCGGCGATAGGTCCCCGTATTTTCTCTATCTCGATGAATTCCACCAGTACGTGTCGCCTGACCTGGGCGACTTTTTGGCCCTGGCCCGCGGCTACGGGGTCGGCATCGTCCTGGCCCATCAAGACTTTGGACAGCTAAGTCCCCAGCTCCGAGCGTCGGTCATGGCCAATTGCCGCCAACGGATTGTCCTCGGGGGCGTGTCGGGGGCTGATGAAGCCGTCTTGCGCCCCGACTTTGCCCCCACTCGCCCCCTCAACCCCTCTCCCCGCCGTCTCCCGCGGGGCGCCGCGTGGATGGAACGGACGGTTGGGGGAACGGTTTTGCCCGCAATTGACGTCCGGTTGCGTTATTTTCCGCTCACTGGAGGGTCACCCCAGTGACCACCCGTCCCCCGTCCCCGGACTGGTTTGTTGCCTTGTCGACGGTCCATTACTTATCGGCGGAGCAACTGCAGACATATTTCCACGTTTCCCCAGCCGATGGCCTTCGCCACCCCGACGTCCTCTGGCACCGCGACGCCCTCTGGTTGAAGAGCACCTTCGGCCACGGTCGGCAGTCGGCCCACCGCAGACTGTGTGCGGAAGTATACTGCCGCTTGCGGGACTTGCCGGTCACTTGGGGCCCCCCCGAGCAGCTGCCGGGACCGATGCCGGACGCCATCGTGCAGTTTCGCGGCCGTACCATCTATTTGGAGGCGGACACCGGAAAGGAAACCTCCCGCCAGTGGGAAACGAAATTGACCCAGTACCAATCGCTGACAGACGGCGCGCTCTGGGTCGTGGCGGAAGGGGGCCAGCGGCGCTTGGCCCATCTCGGCGCCTGGCTGGCCGAAGCCCGTCTCGCCATCCCCTGGCAATTGACGGCCCTCGACGCCGTCTGCCAAATTCCGCTGGTCTTAATCGAGCCCCCTGCGCCGTCGACTACTCGGCATCTTCCCGAAACCTCCCCTGCCGCCCCGTCGCGCGGGGTCGCCTTCCAATTGGACGGCGAGCCCGTGAGCCAGGATGGAATTCAGCGCCTGATAAGCCGCGGCCTCGCGCGATCCCAGGGGCGTGAATTGGTGCGCGGCCTGCTGATCTATCATTTCACCCGGCGTTCGCGGGGAGGTTGGGCACGGTGGAGGCGAACTCGGTCCAAATCCTAGCAGGAATTTTGCCTGCGCTTGACGAAGTTGCTTGTCTACCTGCGTCGAAGGCAGGACGGGGAGAGACAGCGTCGGCCAAGCCGAAAGAAGCCAGGAAAGAAGGAAAGAAGGAACTACGTGGAGATCAAGGGAGATATCAAACGCGGTCTGCGTCTAATTGCGCGTGGATTCGATGACGAAGCCGCCCTCTTAAAGGATTTGGAACAGACGTTAACGGAACGCGAATCCTTTTTGCGCGATGCCGTGATCGAAGTAGAGGTCGCCGATTTTCCGTTAAGTCCCAACTTGTTGTTCCAAATCGCGGGAGCGTTTGACCACCACCCCAATCTCGGACTGGCCGGGGTGGTGCGCAAAGAGGCGCGTCCGGAACCGATTCCCCTTGCTCGCCGACTGGACCCACCGTTGGTCATTCGGCATACGCTGCGCTCTGGCCAGCATCAATATCACCAGGGCGACCTCATCGTGATCGGGGATGTGAATCCCGGTGCCACGCTCACGGCGGCGGGAGATATCATGGTATTTGGCCGTCTGCGGGGCAGCGCGCATGCCGGACACCCCCAAGATCTGGCAAAAGGCGTCTACGCCCTGGCCTTTACGCCGACCCAGGTGCGTATCGGCACCCTCCTGGCCATCGGTGAAACCTCCGGGCGCGACCCGGAATATGCGCATGTCGACAACGGCCGCGTGGTGGTAGAAGTTTGGAAAGATCTGACGCTGCCGGAAGTGGTCACGCAGGAAACCAAGCATCGCCGGTCACACCTGGCCAACCCTTCCTAACCGTAGGAACGCTCTTCAGCTCCCCTAGCGAAGCCCCGCTCTGCTACAATAAAGAGGGGGGTCGCGGTGGCCAAGAAATATCGCCACGCCAAAATCAAGCGCAAGCACCATGTGCTCCGCGAACTGGAAGCCGGCCTGGCCTTTCTGAGTAGCCTAGACAGCATTGACGGCATCATTCCGGGGGAAATTCGGCCCAAGGCCGGTGGTCAAACGGGATTCCGCTTTCAGTATTGGACTCCCAGCGGGTTCAAATTGCTGGGACGGTCCAGTGCGGCGGTGCAAGAGCTCTTTGTGATTTCATCCCGTCCCGCCGATGCCGTCGCGCGTTTCCAAGCGGCTGGATTTTTGATGGCGCCAACCGGGTCTGAGGATGTCGACGGATGATGTGGCGCCTGAGCATGGCTTTGGCCGCCACGCAGCGTCCGCCTTTGAGTTGCGCAATTTGGGTTAAGGAAGTGCCAACGATGCACGATAGCAAGGATTTGCCTGCCTCTTCGGATGAAGCCTTGGACGACATTTTAATCGAACATCTTCGCGCTGGCGGCCTGCGGGTCACCCCGGATCGGCTAACGGTTTTTCGCCACTTGACCGCCAGCCAAAAGCCGCTGACCAAGCCCGAGCTGGTTGACCGCTTGAAGTCGTTTGGCATCAACCAAGCCACCGTATACCGGGTTATTGACCTCTTTGCCGCGCTGGGCGTAGTCCATGCCGTCCTATTGCCCCATGGCTTGGTGGGTTACGAACCCATCCCGCCGTTTCGCCAACACCATCATCACGTGGTGTGCAGTTCTTGCGGCAGCATGGCCGCCTTGTACGAATGCGAAATCGATCAGGTGATCCGCAAGGAACTCAACCAAATCGGCTTTATCCCGAGTTCCCACTCGCTGGAAGTTGTGGGCCTTTGCGGAAAATGCCGGACTGCGCGTTCGCCTCACGAATCCTAGCCCCCCAGCGCCTTTAATGTCCCGCGTTGGCGCTTTTACGCTTGCCAAACACCCAGAAATATGACGCTCCAAAGGTTATTGCAGTTCCGCAGGGAATGGCCAACAGGTCCGCCAGGACCTTTTGCATCGCATAGCCATGGACCAACAAGGCGTAGGTGCCCAACTGCACGCCCGCCCCCCCGGCCGACGCCACATTAAAGTTCCATAATGCGGTCAAGGCGTACCGTTGACGAAACGTGAAGGGCGCGTTGAGCAAATAATTGGACAGAATTGAGGCTTCAATCGCCGCGGCTTGGGCGATCATTGACCGGTGGTCAAGCCCGGCCCATAGCAACGTGCGAAACACTCCCGCGTTGACTACGACGCCGGAGGCTCCTACGACGCCAAAGCGAATGATCTTACCAAAGAAATCGGAAGGCATATTTACGAGTGAAGCCGACGCTCTTCCGCTTGTTCGCGCGCCGACAGGGGCTGTTCCAACCTCAGCCGCGCCACCATCAGCAGAGCCTCTACAAAAATTCCCGCCGACATCTTGCTCTGCCCTTCACGGCGTTGTGCAAACATGATGGGAATCTCGGTGACCTTGAACCCTCTGCGCACCGCACGATACGTCATTTCAATCTGAAACCCGTATCCCGTGGCCGAAATCTCATGCAAGGGAATGGCTTCCAGGACTTCCCGGCGAAAACACTTGAACCCCCCCGTCACATCTTGGACGGATAAACCCAACATCATGCGGGCGTATCGCGATCCCCCAATCGAGATCATGCGCCGGAACCAAGACCAATTGGTTACGCCGCCACCTTCAACATAGCGCGAGCCTAGCACCACGTCTGCTCCCCGCATTTTCATCGCCTGAATAAACTGGTTAAGGTATTTGGGATCGTGCGAAAAATCGGCATCCATTTCAAACAGATAATCAAACCCTTTGCTGATCCCGTACTGAAATCCGGCCAAATAGGCCGTAGCCAGTCCCAACTTGGCCTGGCGGTGCATCACGTCGATGCGTCCCGGATACCGGGTTTTCAGACGTTCCGCCACCAATCCGGTGCCGTCGGGGGAACTGTCGTCGATGATCAACAGATTAAACAGTTCACCTTGCGCAATGATGGCATCCACCAACGGGGCCAGGTTCCCAACCTCGTTATAAGTGGGGAGAACCACTAAGGCACGTACCAACGATACCCCTCCTCCATATTAGGCTATCCAATGCCACGTGGCGAAAATCGTGAAAAAAACCGCCTGTAACATCGGAAACAACCAATTTGCCATCTTCTGCCACGTTGTATTCTCCGTTAAAATACCCACCGCCGCAAACATTGGAAACAGAATTAACACCAAGCGCGACATACTCAACAACGGACTCCGACCGTAGGGACTGGGCGCCGAGAAGTCAATCAACAACAACACCGCCCAATATATCATCCAGTCTGTCGGCAACCGACGACGGCTATACATCCAGAGCGCGGCCGAAGTCAGTCCAAAAGACAAGTCTATCATACTCAGAACCGTGCTCGCTTGCAACGAATTTCCAAGCCAAATCCTTTGCACGGCAAGCCACGGTCCCACCCACGGCGGAGAAATGTGCCGTCCCCATGCGCTTTGAGCAGCCACAAAAGCCAGCGGATTGCCGAAGTGTTGCCATTGAAATCCCATGAAGGCAAACATCGCAACGGGAATCAGCAACACGCTGAGAAGATTCCACCGCCAGCGCCAACCGTATGCCTCATAATATTGCCACAACAAGGGAATTACTGTAAAGACCCCTTCGTTGCGGGTCAACACCGCAAACACGGCCACCGCCCCTCCCCACCAAAAGCGCCGTCGGCGGGCCAACCAGAACACGGTGACGCTAAAAAACAGAAAGGTTGCTTCCGTATATGCGGCGGAGAGAAAAAACGCGGTAGGAAACGCGAGGACGGCCCAAAGCGTCCGCGAACGCACCGCCTGAGGAAAATATTCCGCCAAGAGGGCGCGAAATACCACCAAAAACGCGATCGTCATCACATTGGCGACCACGAGTGCCGATACGTCGAAGGGCATCCGGGTCACGATGTGCACTGCGCGAATGAGGAGCGGATAGGTGGGGAAAAACGCCAGCGCCTTGGTTTGAAAATAGCCAAAGCGCGCAATTCTTATGTACCAAAGCGCATCCCAGCGCAGCCACATCACCAGCCATGCCTTCTGGCTGAGGTTGTAGGCCGGTGAATAATAGCCCCACGGAATACGGCCTAGGGCCACCCACCCCACCACCACCAACGTCATTCGGCTAATGACAAACAACCCGACGATTTCGCGAAGCTCCGACCTGGGATCGCGCCACCGTTGGCGAATCACGGAGATCGCCGATTTCATTAAGGGATCACCGAAGAAGCCTTAACGATATGATCGAGCATCCAAGCTCGCCACACTGCTCCAGACGGATTGCCGTATTTGTCACGCACAGCTTGAGCCTCTTCGCCGTTGAGCCCGTAGCGCAACTGCGTGACGCCCCATGCGTGGGCTTCCACCAACACATAGTCCAGCAAGGCGTCCAGCACGGCAGGCGAGTCAGCTTTCAGATATCGGATATCCAACCGCTCGTGATTTTTCACTTGGTAAAGCGCCAAACCCTGCACCGGCCGCTCGACGTCCTGGGGCCACACCGCAGCGCCACCCACTTCAAACCCTTGTTCCAAATCCTTGTCGCTCAGCGGCCGTGGAAACCACAAATCCTCGCCCGCCCACAGCTGATGAGGGTGGTTCGCCAAAAATCCGAATATGCGTTCCTGATCTACGGCCCAGGCCGGCCCCGCTTCCGCGGAAGGGGATGGCGGGGGAGCGGCCACCTGAGCATACTCGCCAACTTCCCACATAACCTTGGCCAAACAGCTATATCCATCTTGCAAAGTATGCAAAGGGATTTCATTGTCTTCTTCGATCAGCGCCCGCACCACGGCGACGCCACGCTGGGCCGCGTCTTCCATCTGCGCGTCGGTTAAGCCCTTGCATATCTCTTGACCATCCGTTCCGGCTGCGATTCGAATACCAGTCAAATAGATTTCTTGAGGCCCGCCGCTGACCGCGACGGCAACCCCCACGACCTCCGATTCATCAGTGAGGGCCAAATACACGCCACCAATGGGCGCCTTAAGATAGCGGCTATAATCTAGCCTCGTATAGTCAGATGGGAATTGGCCAAGAAACTGTCGCATCTTAGCCTCGTCCTGTTCCGACGCACGGACGTAGCGCAACAACCGAGCCTCCCTTGCAAGCATATCCCCATTGTACAATGGGGATTAACCGACTTCAACTTCATGCTTGGACACGCGCCAGCCCGCGATTATTCTCTTTCCAGCGCCCTTTTCATGATCCCGCCGGGGCGGCAGCAGCCACCGGCCAAGCTCACTGCAGGGCCCGGGTGGCATCGGCTAGTGCGACCGCGGCAGCCCCTTTCGCCTTTTTCGCTTTTCGCATACACTATAAACGACATTATCCGAAAGTCGAAACGAGGAAACCACGGTGGGCAACCCTTACCGCACCAAATGGATGGGACTGATTCTGGGAGTGGCCGTGGCGATCACGACTACGGCGGCGAACGCCGCCAGCCCACCCGTTATCATTCGCACAAGCCCTCCCCACCTGGTTGCACCAGCCACGGAAGTCTTCATTATCCATGTGTCCAAGCATTCTTCGGAGCGTCCCGGCCACGCCTTGGTCGGCTATCTCCACAAGCCGGGGGCGCCCTATCGAATGAATCTCAAGAGGGCCGCACCAGGCACCTGGGCCGGATCGGTCTACGCTTCGGCTCCCGGAACGCTGATGGTGCGGGTGTATGCCCCAAAGGGCCAATTGCTCTGGGCCCAGCGATTCCCGGTCCGCAAAGCCAAGGAATCCTGGGCCCCTCGCATCATTATTGGGGCAATTTTCATCGGCCTCGCGCTATGGTACTGGCGACGCATGCAAACGGTCAGCGGAGATCGCTTCGGTTCGCATCTGCGACGGTGAGAACTACCCCTGCAATTCCAGACGGTCCACCATCGCCACCCAGCGCCAGGCAAGATAGGCGGCCATTACGGCGCCGCCGCCCGTATGACCCAAAATGCGAACCCAGTGTCGCTTAGCCCCATGGCCCAGCCTGCCGCGGAGCGAATTGCGCAGGGCGGAGCGCGCTGCCAGGCAGGCTCCCAGCCAGAGACTCAGTACAACCGAAGCGTTGGTCGGCGACCAAGGATCCATACTGGCATCCAACAGGCTCCAGCGGTGAACCAGCGCCGTGATCACCCGCCGACGGTACATTCGTCGCCGCTCGCGGTGACGGCTCGCGTGCCACAGGATGCTCCACCAAATCAGGCGGGCCAAGGTCCACCAGTGTCTTAGCCATACCATCGAGGCTCACCCGTTTCCCGATTGGGTTTTAAGGACGAACAATGAATGCAGTCCCGACAGGAAACGGTGGAGAATTTCCCCCGGCAATCGGGAACCCTAGGGATGGCGATTCACGGGTAGTGTACCCAATTATTGGCTGGATAACCGATCGGGCGTGGTAGGGCTGCATTATCAGAGTATAATGAACACAGCGCCGGGCACCCACCCGAGTTTGCACGACACCGAGGCGGCGGCTTTTTTGGCCGCCGGGCTGAGCGCAGGGCTTAACGCGCAACGCTCACTCACCCACACGGATAAGGAGGAGCCCGATGGCCACCGAAGAGCAAGTCCTGGACATCCTCAAGGAAATTGTCGACCCAGAAATCGGCGTCAACGTCGTGGACTTAGGCTTGGTCTATGGCGTCGATTTTCCCGAACCGGACACGGTTACCGTCCGCATGACGCTTACCGCTCCGGGCTGTCCATTGCATGATATGATTTCCCGTTCCGCCCAAATGGCGATCGAAACCTTGCCGGGAGTGAAGCAAGCGCAAGTAGAGATCGTTTGGGACCCGCCGTGGACACCTGACAAGCTAACCGATGAGGGACGCCGCTTATTGGGATTTTAGAACGGCGTCAACCATCGGAAGATTAGAAAGGAGGAGCGCGGCTCCCGGTACCCGCCGGGATTTTCGCCGCGTCGCAATTCCATGAACCACCTCGACGACCAACGCGGCGCCCAGAACCCCAAACCCATATTTCCACGGCCGACGCCACCCACCGCGCTTGCTTTGACCACCGCTGACGGCAAGCCTACCAGAGTTTTTGGCATTGCTTCCGGCAAGGGCGGGGTAGGGAAATCCACGGTCAGCGCCAATCTAGCCGTAGCCCTGACGGAAACCGGGGCGCGCGTCGGTCTGATGGATCTTGATATCTACGGGTTTAGCCAAGGCCGCCTGTTTGGCGCGACCGAACCCGTGACCCTCGACGCGGAGGAAAAAATTGTGCCGTGGCACCACCACGGGGTCTGGCTGGTTTCGATGGGCATGTTTGTGGACGAGGATCAGCCGATCATTTGGCGTGGTCCCATGCTAGGTAAAATGATGGACCAGTTCTTCCGGGACGTCGCTTGGCCGGACCTTGACGTCTTGTTGGTCGATTTGCCCCCGGGAACCGGGGATATGGCCCTAAACATGGCGCAGCGCCTGCCCAACGCTCAACTGGTGCTCGTCACCAGTCCTCAACCGGTGGCCATGCACGTTGCCCGGCGCGCGGCCGAGGTAGCTCGCAAGACCCAACAGTCCATCTTCGGCATCATCGAAAACATGTCCTATTTGCGTTGCCCGCACGGCGAACGCTTGACCATTTTTGGTGAAGGCGGGGGACAACAGTTGGCCGAGGAGTTGGGGGTTCCGCTGTTAGGACAGATTCCTCTGGATCCGCAAATTCGCCAGGGCGGCGATCAGGGTCAACCGACTGCGAGCCGTGAGGTGCCCGTTTTCCGGGACATTGCCGAAACAATTTGGCGAGCGGAGCCCTAGCCCCGCTCGCCGTAGACTTAGGGGCGGGAGGTGCCTTCGCGTCCGTAGCGGTCTTCTAAGCGCACCACATCATCGAGTTCCGGCGTCGACACTTCAATGACCTCCAGATCGCTGAGCGCGGTAATGCGATGATGGGTCAGCGGAGGGATGACCACCGCCTCCCCAGGCTCCAGAATTTTTATCTCGTCGCCGAGTAAAATCTCTCCGCGTCCCTGCAGGCAGTACATGCTCTCGTGCTTCACATTATGATATTGCAAGCTAAGAGCCTGCCCCTGATTCACATGAATCAACTTGCCGACATATCGCTCCGTCACCGCCCACCACACTTCGAATCCCCATGGCTTTTCAACACGTTTCATCACGCTTCGCGGCGCTCGCTGCGAGCGCGCCGCTCCCCCCTCTCCCAGTGCGTCACTGGCGACCGGCCATGGGATCGCTGGGACGTTCCCATCGGGGTCGCCGTTCCCTATGCCATCATAACAGTTTTCTGAATCCGGATACGGAAACGATGCTGCACAGTGTCCATGCGCGCTTCGCTCACCGCGATCCCTTATCCACGCGGTGCCGGTGCTTTCGAGGGAATAGCCACCGTACTGTATATCCAGCGATTACCCACCGTGCGCTCAACCCGAAATCCCGCCCGTGTCACCATTTCCGCCAAACGGGGCGCGGCAATGTAGTGGGGGTCGGGCCAAAATTCGGTAATCATGAGCTTGCCGTGGGGGCCGAGGACGCGCAGGATCTCTTGCAGGACTCGGTAGCGGTCGGCTGGTGGCACCTCTCCCATAACGGCCACCATGACAATGCGATCCAGGCTGGCATTTGGCCACGGCAACGTGGTGGCGTCGGCCACGACGATCTTCGCGCGCGCCGACAGGTGAGCCCGGCCCAGCCGACGCCGGGTGCGGCGAACAGCCTCCGGCTGCACATCTATCCCCCATACCCTGCCATTTTCGCCCACCGCCTCCGCCAAGGCTTCGGTGATGACCCCCACCCCGGTTCCAATTTCGCCCGTTTGCAGGCCTTGGATGGTTCCCAGATGGCTCAACACCGCGGCTGGCCCAAACAACTTCCGCCGCAGCGGGTTATCGAGGAAAAATTGCTCCCAGCGCATGGTCATGGGCCGCGGATTTCGCTTACCGTCAATGCGCAGGGCCACCAGGGCCATGGTTAAGACCAACACCAATACGATAATCACCCACATGGGCCGACACTCCTTTGGCGTGCCACCCGGCGCCAACCAACGGCGAAACCGGTTCTATCGAATAAGTGCTGCGCGCTGCCTGAACAGTTCCCCCGCAGTTTTGCTCAAAGGATGCTGCTGCTACGCGATTACGTTACCTCCTCAGCCCGTTCCTGCCGATAAGGATCCCCTCTGGCTGGCTCCCTCATACGACAGCAAAGCCACGGCATGAGCACCCCGTGGCTTTGCAGGTCCGCATGGTGTTTGAGACTCAACCCTTCATTGCGTAAATCTACTAAAGGCCGTTGAGCTTGGCGTTAAGGTGCGACGCCGGATTCTTGGTGTGCCGCCAGTTGACCGAAGGCTGAATCGATTCCCAATTCACTCGGTGCTTGTTTTCCTCGATAACCCGGAAAAGGGATTCAATCAGCGTTTGCGACAACAAATGCGGGGTGAGTCCGAGCTCCAGCAACCGCGTATGGGTGGCCTGATAGTAGTGGCTAAGGGATTCCGTGCGCGGGTCGTCGACCATTTCGACCCGGGCTTCGCCTGGCCACGTCTTGGCCACCAGTTCCGCCATCGCCTTGACCGAAAACTCTTCGGTAAATTGATTAAAGACACGGTATTCCCCGCGGTCTGGCGGGTTCAAGACGGCAAGTTCGATACACCGCACCGTATCCCGGATGTCAAGGATCCCCCGAATCTGGGTGCCCTGCCCATACACGGTCAACGGATGGCCCAACACCGCCTCGATACAAAAACGGTTGAGCACCGTACCGAACACAGCGTCGTAGTCAAGACGCGTTGCCAAACGGGGGTGGCGCACGGTTTGTTCGGTCTCTGTCCCGTACACGATGCCCTGATTCAGGTCGGTTGAGCGCAGGCCAAAATTTTTACAGGCAAACATAATGTTGTGGCTGTCATGCACTTTGGACAGGTGATAGAATGACCCGGGTTGCTTGGGGTACGGCAACACATCCCGCCGTCCCTTATGCTCAATCGCGATGAACCCTTCTTCGATATCAATATTCGGCGTACCGTACTCCCCCATCGAGCCCAATTTCACCAAATGCATCGCGGGGTCGACGTCCGCCATCGCATAAATCACATTAAGGTTGCCTATCACATTATTATACTGGGTGTAGACCGCATGCCCGCGGTCAATCATCGAATACGGCGCCGACCGCTGCTCTCCAAAATGGACGATGGCATCGGGCCGAAAGTCGGCCATCATCGCATAGACAAAATCGGCCTGCACTAAGTCCCCGACGTAAAGTTTAATCGACTTTCCTGAAACTTCGTGCCAAGTCTTGATGCGTTCCTGAAGCGAAGCAATGGGCACCAAACTTTCCGCGCCAATCTCAAAATCATACTGACGCCGAACAAAATTATCGCAGACCGCCACGTCCATGCCCTGGTCCGAAAGATACATCGCCGTCGGCCAGCCCAAATATCCATCTCCACCTAATACTAAAACTTTCACCCGTCGACCTCCTACACGAGTAATTGCCTTGATGGTGCCAAACTCTAAGACAGGGGTTCACGCAAAGCATAACAGATTCCGCCAAGATTCTCTACCGTTGGCCGAAAAATCGCCGATAGCGCCATTTATCCACCGGCATCCGTTTGGCGAATACTCTCTACCGGCAGCACCGGCGGTCGAAACCAAAGTCCCCAGGTCCGATAGAAAAAATTCACCGCTGGCAGCATGAGGGCTATCGCTAACACGGTAACATAGTCGCGGTTGTTGAACTGTCGGCCCTCCAGACTGGCCAGGACCACGCGCGGCAAGCCGAACAGGATTACCGCTAGACCAACGATGACGGCAGCGTTGACGCCGGCCAGGCCACCGATCACCACGGCGACTTCCCCGATCAGCACCGAGCTCTCGCTGGGAGGGTAGAGGCTGCCCAAAAATTGTCGACAGGTGTCGGGATGGCGCGACCACAACAAGGCGTCATTTTTGCGCTTCTTCGCCAGGTGAAACACCTCCCAGGCGGTGCCTTCACGAGGCGGGTGATCGACGACGGCCGATGGCTCGAACACAATCCGATACCCCTTTTCTAACAGGGAAAAGGCCAAATCCGAATCTTCTCGGTACCGCGTGCGAAATCCGCCGACGGCTTGCAATGCCTGTCGGCGATAGAGCATATTGCAGGTCAAGAAATGTCCCCCGTGCAAGTTATGGAGTTGATGGGTGCGAATTGAAGGAGCATGGAACAAATCATCTTCTACCCGCCCTTCGACCCCGGCGCAATCGGGCCCTTCCTTCTCTAGACGCTGCAGGGCATTTTCCAGCCAATCCGGACGCGCTACGGCGTCGGAGTCGGTAAACGCGATGACTTCTCCCGTCGCCGCCTGAATCCCTCGGTTGCGGGCCGCGCCTGGTCCTCCGTTGGCTTGCTCAACGATATCGAAGGGAAAAGGCACCTTGCCCCGATAACCTTCCAGAATCTTGAGGGTATCGTCCGTCGACCCGTCATCAACGACCACCGCCTGGTCCGGTCGGCGCCTTTGCGCAATGAGCGCCTCTAAGGTTCGCCCAATCCATTGCGCCTGGTTATAGGTCGGAATTACGACCGAAACTGTGGCCATTTATCCGCCCTCCCTGGGTTTCTCGGCCATCACCAAATGCCCGCGAGAAGCCCCGGGCTGTAGCCCTGGGGAGGAAAGCGGGCTTCCGCCGTCAGGCGGAAACGGGTTTTTGCTCATAGACCCATCCTCCGTTGCGTTGCAGGATCCGACAGGGTTTGTACGCAATGCCCTGGGCCACCCGCCGTCCATCGGTCGTGATGTCGACGCGGCCACTCGATCGCACCAAGACACGACCGGTATGGCTTCCCGCGTACTTCCCTGTGGGCACCACGGCTCGGACCAGATCCCCCGTTTGAAACCCAAAGTAACCCTGCTGGCGTGCGCGATGTCGGATCGGAAACCCATACGCATCCGGGCCGCCCAGCTGTCGGGTACCCCGTCCCTTCGCGGTCCACCTCTGCACCTGAGCCGGGAGATGGGTGAAGTGCGCCGGCGTGCTTTCCCCGACGCATAGCGCGGCGAAGTAGTGTTCCTGGGGAAAACTGTGCTCAATGCGTTGCGGCTTGGTACGTCCACCCGACCCGCTCTCGATGGGCAGTCCGATCGCCTTGAGTTGTTCGTATAACCGCCAGCGGGTGGCGTTCATCATGGCCGCGTCGCGGAGAGGCTTTTGGGCTTGGGCTTGGATGTCAGGATACCCGAATTCCGTAGCGGTCCGCGGGCCCTTGTGGAGGTTGCAGGGGGCACAGGCGATCGTGAGATTGCTGAGCCGGTTGCTCCCCCCCCGCGCCTTGGGGACGATGTGCTTCCCTGGTAGGGGCACATCGGTTTTACGACAGTGGACACAGCGTCGCCCCCACGGTTCCAGCAGGCATGTTCGCACTTCGTAGCCCAGCAGGGTGCGCTTTGGGATCTGGACCCACGTATGCAGCGTCTGATCCACCCGGGCTTCCAACGAGGGTGGCAACCATCCCGCTTTCCGCTTGCGGTTTGGAAACCGGGGCGGACGGTAGCGCATCTTCCGATGCCGCCACCCTCGGCGCAGAGCACGCCGGGCATCCAAGCGAGCCTTGATGGTGGCTTTCCCGAAGCAGAGCCCCTTCGGACCTTTGGCCCCCTCTAGGATGATCACCGCCCCGGTCGTCTGGCTTCCGGGGTCGAACTGGATCCGCAAGGGCTGGAAGGCCGAGTCCTTCGCCGCGCGGTCCTGCAGGCGAATCGTAAACGGAGCCCAGGTGGGAATGACCGCCCGACC
>JAJZZH010000069.1 GCA_021797675.1 Bacillota bacterium
CATGCTGTGGGGTAGGGTTGGGGATTCATTCCTACCGTCACTTGTCCCCATGCTGTGGGGTAGGGTTGGGGATTCATTCCTACCGTCACTTGTCCCCATGCTGTGGGGTAGGGTTGGGGATTCACCGTGTATCCCGTGCAATGCCCGTCACATCCTCGTGCATCAGAGCGTGTAAGTCTGCGATACGATAACGCCGCGGATTTGTCAAAGTCCGCACAGGAATTAAACTTCCCATTTGCGTAATCCGTCGATATGCATGCCAAGCATCTTGGCGGCTTTGCCAATACTGACAAACTGTTCGTCCATATGCCCTTCACCTGCCAGCATTATATCATAGAAGCTGATATTTTCTCAGCAATTATT
Source organism: Bacillota bacterium (assembly GCA_021797675.1). Taxonomy (GTDB): domain Bacteria; phylum Bacillota; class Sulfobacillia; order Sulfobacillales; family Sulfobacillaceae; genus JAJZXC01. The sequence goes on from JAJZZH010000069.1 coordinate 364, forward strand.
GAAGCAGTTACAACCTCTATCGCCCACGAGCCGTGGGCGATAGAGGACGTTGCGGGTCGAGGCTTCTCATCGATCACGCCAAGGCCGGACTGAAAACGGATGTCCTATGACCAGAACCCTTCTTCGTCGTCCTCGTCGCTAATCGGCTCGGGAGCAGGTTCCAGCAATAGCCGACGCCATTGACGGTGCAAAGGATACATCCAAATAACTTTTTTGGGCAGCTCCGCCTTATTATACCGGTCCTGACGGCCGCGACCGGCCGTCACCCCGACCGGTATCCAATTGGCGGCCCGATAGCACGTCCCCTCCCACGGAGCCTCGACAAAGGTTTCCAGGAGCACCGGACGATATCCGTAGCGGCGCAGCCAATCTTGCGGCATTCGGCGCAACACCCGGCCCAACACGTGACTTGCTAAATGCGGAACGTGTACGCCAGGGAGAATAAGAAATCGATTATTGTTGACGATGCGCCAACGGTACCGCGACCGATCTCGCGCCGTCCAGCCAATCCAACTATCGCGGTCTTCAACGGCTTTGGCCGCTGCTCCGAACAAAAGCGCCCCTACCGTCACCCGCTGTGCTCCCTGCTGGGCCTGGATCCAATACCGTTGATGGGCGCCCACCGGACGCCGGTATCCTAGGGGATGATAGGCGGCCATCGTGGCATTCCAGATCCGGAGTTGGTCGGAAGGCACAGGTTCCAGCGTAACCGGCCGCAAACCGGCCAAGGGGGCCTCCAGCGACAGCGCGGACAGCGGCTCAGCTTCCGTATCACTGTTGACTCGCCGCGCGGACCCCTGCACGGCCGGCAATTGCACGAGACCCTCGCGTTCCAATTTCGTCAACAACTCATAGCACGCCGTGATTTTGAGCCGACCGTTGGGCGATTTCCACGCCAAGGTTTCACAGATCGTCGCGGCAATCTCGCTTCGGCTGAACCGTCGGCAACGATATGCCATGTTCTGGATGGTTGCCAAATCCTCGGCCGAAAATTCACGGTCTCCCACCCAAAACGGCGTATGATAATCTGGCAATATGCTTCCTCCTCACCATTTAGCTTAAAGATAGCATGACCCAGCCGATGGATGCATGTTCCGTCTCAGCGAGACTAAGGGCGCCCGTACCGGTCCGCACATACCCAGCCCTGACGTAGGCCAACGCGCCACAAACTCGGCTCCGGACAACGCACTAGGAGCTTGTCCATAAATCCCCATAAGCACGTGCAAAACTACAATATATTCCACAGTTTCTGGAAAAGGTACCATATATTGTGGATACGGTTGGCATGATTCGAATTAATGGACATGCTCCTAGGTTTGACACTCCCCACGCCTAAAGGTGAGAGAATTCTTACGAGAAACCCCCTCACGTGAGCTTTCCTCGTGAGGGGTTTGAAAAGCCCCCCTAGCCACTCACTCAAGATCGAGTCGATGGTCACGGGTTAGGTCCACGCAGGGCGCAGTTCGCCGACCGGTTTACGTCTGGTCTTGACGACGCGATCCATTTGCGGGCCCCACGATTGCGAGAGACAACCGCCAACATATCCCGTTTTCAAAGAGCGAACCGTTCTGTCTGATATGACAGATTTCGCAGGTCGGAGCATGGTTCGGAAAAGCTTTCGCCTGATGGCGAGCGCCTTATATCCCCATAGCTAAGCAGGGGGTTTTACGACGCATTGGATAAAGGGTTTTAACCGCTTCGTAAAATGTTGCCTTCAATTATCCATCATTGTATCATTAAAACATGAGCAAAAAACTTGTGGGGATTCGTGAAGCCGCCGAGTTTTTGGGGGTCTCCTCGTCTACATTGCGGCGATGGGAACACGAGGGCAAACTGTTGCCCGATGAACGGACCACCGGGGGCTATCGGCGCTATGATCTAGCGCGATTACGGCCGGAGGAGTTTCATGACGCCGACTCGGGTCGCAGGACCGTCGGGTATGCGCGGGTGTCGAGCCATGATCAGAAGGACGACCTAGAACGGCAAAAACGGGGCTTGGAGCTCTATTGTGCCCGTCAAGGCTGGACGTTCGAGATCGTGGCTGACCGCGGGTCAGCCATGCACTCCCTCAAGAGTGGCCTGAAACGATTGCTCAACGACATCCTCGCCGACCGGATCGACCGGCTCGTCATTGCCCACAAAGATCGGTTATTGCGGTTTGGGGCAGAGTTGGTCTTTGCCATTTGTGAAGCGAAGCAGGTGGAAGTCGTGATTCTCAATCAAGGCGAGGATATGACCTTCGAAGAAGAGTCCGCCCAAGATGTCCTGGAGATGATCAGCGTATTCCGTGCGCGACTCCATGGCAGCCGTTCGCGCAAGAACCAAGCCGTCACCCACCCCGGCCTCAAGGCCGGCAGTTGAGGACTACGGCCCTCGCGTTCTGACCTGACCACCGGATGGGTGGCACACGCTCCCCGAGGACGTCAAGGCTCCGATCGGAACTCCAAGGGGGGGCTGATCCTTGCCGGTTCGCATACGGATCGAATGCTTGTGCGCCAAGGCTTTCCCACCTTGTCGGGCCCGCGCCTTGACCGAGCCGCACCGCTTCCGTCATCACCCTTCGGGGGAGGTCCTGCTGGAACAGAGTCTTTCTCAATGCTGATGGCCAACCGTTATCGCCGCACATCCGGCCCGGGCGCGCCAATTGCTCCAACGCTACCAAGCAGGAATTATCTCGCGCCTGCCGTTCGTGATTCCACTCCACCATTTCGTCGAACACCCTGGATTCGCCCCGGTCACCGTCGCGCTCGACGACGGGAAAACGGTTGGCTTGTTTTGCTTCACGCGGTGCTCCGTCTCTTGATCGGTTCTGTCCGCGCAAGCCCGCAGAAACTTCGGGCCCGCTTCAGCCCGATCAACGTATCCTCCAGGGATCACGCACATCCCCCCTTCGTATTTGCGATGATCCCAGGACGATGTTCCCAGCCATCATCCCTCATCCTGACCAGTCCTCGCGATGCGAACGCGAAGCTTCCGAGGAATGCCCCACCAAGCATTCTATACGCGGGGATTTGGACCGCGGAGATTTAGGCCGGCGGTTTGAAGTTGCTCCAGGTGCTCATCTAGCAACGCCTCCAGTCGCCTTGCCTCGGCCAGCTGCTGATCGGCCAGATTGATTCGTTCTTCGGGGTCGTCATCAACCTGAAACAACTGCCGCAACCCGTCGGGATGGCGGATCAGCTTCCACGCCCCTAAGCGCACCATGTGCATCGTCTTGTCCTGCCCAATGAAAAACTCACTGAACACCGGGTGGGCTGGAGGCCCCAACTCTTCGAGATGTGCTCGCACGCTGAAGCCGTCCAGCGCCGTCGGCGCAACTCCCGCATAGTCCATCCAGGTCGGCAACCAAGACGTGTGGTCGACGGGCTCCGCCACCGTTTGGCCGGGAACAATCCCTGGCCCGGCAAGGATCCAGGGCACCGTGACCGAGGCTTCATAGAAGGTGAATTTGCTCAGCATACCGTGTTCAAAAAGCATGTCACCGTGATCGCTGGTATATCCGACTACCGGCGGAGACTGCGGACTGATCGCCTCCAGGCCCGCTAGCAATTCACCCACCTTGGCATCCACAAAGCTTACCGCCGCATAATAACGCGCCAAGTGTTCTCGCGCCTGAACCTGCCTCGCTTCCGTCTCCAGCCCGGCCACCCGGCGTGCGCGCAGATACGGATTCAACCCGTTGGCGGGGGCGTTCCAGGTGGCGGGAAGAGTCATCCGTTCGGCTTGATAACGCTGAGCAAAACGCTCGGGGACGATCAAAGGGGTATGTGGCCGCAAAAACGAGACAAAGAGGAAAATCGGCCGGCGATGCGCATATTGGCGGAAAAAGCGCAATGCTTCTCGGACGACAAATGATTCAAAGTGGTCCTCTTCCGGCAGGTTGCCGGCCTGACCGTCGCGTAGGGGGCTCAGGCTCCAGTGGTGCTCCGGGTTTTGATAGACTTCGACCCAGGGCACTCCCTTGCCAGAATCATCGGCCTGCATGCCCTTGGTGAATATCTCGAGCTTTCGACCTAAGTAGTCATAGTAGTGACCAAAATCGATATAGTAGTCAAAGCCGTGCGTCTGGGCATCCACCGGATGCATCTTGCCGATGAAGGCGGTGAGGTAACCGGCCGCTCGAAAGTAATGGGCCGCCGTCATCACGTCGATGGGGAGCGGGGTAGCATTATTCACGCATCCGGTGTGTGACGGGTAGAGCCCGCTCAGTGCCGAAAAGCGCGCCGGAACACAGACGGGACTCGTCGTATAGGCATGGGCAAAGCGTGCGCCGCGGGCCGCCAGGGCATCGAGAACAGGCGTCTTGACTTCAGCATTTCCATAGCACCCCAGCGCATGCGCCGAATGCTGATCAGACATCATCATGACGACGTGGTTCATCAGCAAACCTCCTCACCTATTCGGCGTTCCTAGCTGCAAGGCGAAACAACGTTGGCACCGTCTCGAAGACAAACCTCGCAACAGAACGATGTGAAACTTTTCCTGATTCATTTTAGCCTTATGCATTCGGCTGAGTAAAAGGGGACCACTTTGAAGGCACTGGCCGAGCAAACCGGAGCCACCTGAAACGGTGGTTCCGAGCCAAAAAAAGGGGGCCATCAATTTCTCCTTCCGATTGGGTTTGCGAACGACCGAGGAAAAGGGAGCCACTCAGACGGTAGCACGAGGTAGCGGATCGGTAAAGACGGACGGACGGAGGGATCCTCCCAAGAAGGTCCGGGCATGCCAGACACCGTCCAGCGGGAAAATGCGAGCGGGCCGCCGGCGCGTCTAGAAACCTCGGGATTCCCGAGTTGGTGGATGCCCTCCGCTCCACCTCGATTCCGGGGGGCCGTCTCCATCAAGGCGGTGCGCGGCATGCTGAGCACGCCGATTCCCGCCTTGGGGTTCAGCGTGGAAAGCCTTCCCGAATCCCCCCATCGACCGGCAAAATGGCCCCCGTCGTCTTATTCGATCGGTCGCTGGCAAAAAATAGGGCGGTTTCCGCGACGTCCTCGACCGTCACCTTGCGCTTTAACAATGAGCGGTTCTTATAGAATTCCTCCAGCTCCGATTCGGCGACGTGGTAGGCCTGGGCGCGGTCGCTGCGCACTTTAGGGCTCCATAAATCGGTCCAAATCGCATCGGGATTAATCATGTTGGCACGGATGCCGTAGCGTCCGTATTCCACGGCTACAATCCTTCCCAACTGCGCTTCGGCTGCCTTGGCTACGCTATATGCCCCAAATTCCGGCCCCGGCACCAGCGCATTCTTGCTGACGATATAGACCACGCTGCCACCCAGCTTCTGCCGCGTCATCACCTTCAGCACTTCCCGCGTGACCAAAAAATGCCCGGTAATGTTCACCTTTACCGCCGCCTCCCAGGCCTCGGTGGTCAGGTCGACCAAGGTCCCGGTCGGTGCCGTCCCTGCATTGGACACCAGGATATCGATCCCCCCAACCTGGCGCACAACCGCAGACACGGCCTCAATCACGTCCTTTTCGCGAGTTACGTCCAATGGCACGGCCACCGCGGAATGTGGGCCGTGACGGTCCGTTAACTCCTTGGCGGTGGCTTGCGCCGCCTCACCGAGGCGGTCGGCGATAACCACCACGGCCCCTGCTTGGGCAAATCGGCGCGCAATCGCCGCGCCAATTCCCCGCGCCCCGCCGGTAATGAAGGCAACCCGTCCGGTCAGTTCACGTGAGGGCGCGCGGAGCGTCAACTTATACAATTCCAAGGGCCAATATTCCACGTTGAAGGCCTCGGCTTCCGATATCGATCGGTAACCGCCGGCGGCCTCGGCGAGTGCAATAATCTCGGCGGTGTGCCGATAGATATCCAAGGGAACACGGGCCAGACGGGCATCGGCGCCAACCGCCCAGACTCCCATCCGGGGCACCAGGGCGATGATAGGGCGGGGATCGCGCATAGGCAGTCCCGGACTTTGATAACGCTCGAAGTACGTTTGGTACTCCGCCATATAACGCGCTATCCGGTCGTCCACCAGGGTTTCCAGCTGGTCGACCGACATCCCCGGCTCGGCGGGAATCACTACCGGAACCCGCTTCGTGTGCAGAATATGGTCGGGAGTGGCCACGCCGACTTGGGATAGTGCCACGACATCCTCGCGTTCGACGAACTCGAGCACGGCCTTTTCGTCGGTAAAGGCTAACACCTGAGGGCGGTCGCCCGAAAGGGCTCGGCGGACAATGGGGGCGAGCGTTATCTGCAGCTGTTCCCGTTCGGCAGCCGCCCACCTGGACCGGGGCGCCACCCAATGCGTACGCGCCTTCTCGGCAAGAAAGGACGCGGCGGTTGATACGATGGCAATGTGCCGCCGGTACGCCAGCTCGACGGTATCTCCCCAGGTCACCAACCCATGATGCAAGAGAATCATGCCTTCCGCCGGGGGATGGTCTTTGGCGACTTCGGCCGCCGACTTGGCCATATCAAATCCGGGCCGAAGATACGGTACCACGACAAGCTGATCGCCTAACAGGGGAGCAATCAGGGCCAGCGGGTCAGGCGTGTCGACCAGGGCCAAAATCGCGTCCGCGTGCGAATGCACGATGGCGCGCGCCGGCAAAAAGGCGTGCAGTAAGGTCTCAATTGAGGGACGGGGCCCCCTGGGTTCCATCAGGCAGTGGCTGAGAAACTCAACCATTTCGTCATCGGTCATCGTCTCCCTCGCATAGACGCTCAGGGCTTCGGCGAGCCGAACTCCGGCAAAATCCTTATGCTCACAGGTCTTTAAGTCGGACCCGCTCCCCTTGATCCGCAGGACCTCCAGCGGTCGGTTCAAATGGTCGCTCTCCGTCAGCTTCAGCGAGGTGTTGCCGCCTCCCCACAAAACCAAGGATTCCTCTTCGCCGATTAACCGCGACCCGTAGACCAAGTCCGCTAGCGCATCTTCTCCCTTGCGGGGCCCTTTCTCCCACCTATCGATCATGTCGTTCGTCCACTCCCTTCTGCGACTTTGCCCACCGTTCATTCCCCATCCGGCCCGGTGCCGCGACGACCCGGCGTGCCCCGCAATAAGGCTGCCCCCGCGGGATCAAACCACCGCAACTGGTCTGCGGGAAGGTTGACGTAGACCGTCTGTCCGGCGGTGTAGGCTTGCCGATAGTGCGTTTTGGCCTTGAACGTCGTCTCCCCCGCCTGCAAGGTCAACAAGCGCTGTCCGCCGACCGTAATGGGCGCCCGGACGACTCGGGCCGGCACATATCCCGGCTCCGGGACGGGCGATACGGCCACATATTCCGGTCGGAATCCCACGAGCGCCAGATCGGCAGCCCCCTGGACGCCCGCGAACAGCGCTGCTCCGTCCTCGATGCCAGCCCGGGTTTGCACAAAGTTCATGCCGGGATTGCCGAGAAACCACCCGACGAACCGGTCCCTGGGCGCACGATACACGGCGCGGGGCGGCCCATATTGCACCAACCTGCCGTCCTGCATCACGGCAATGTGGTCGGCCAGCGTCATGGCTTCCGTCTGATCATGGGTGACATAGACGAGGGTCAGATGGACCTCGGTCGTCAGCCGTTTGAAAGCGCGCTTGAGGGTGATGCGTTCGCCAGCCGCAATGTTGGTTACCGGCTCATCAAACAAGAGCACCCGCGGCCGGCGGGCCACCGCTCGTGCGACCGAGACCTTTTGGCGCTCGGCATTCCCGAGGGTGTCGACCTTACGCTGCGCTACCGCTTGCAGTTCGACCAGTTCCAGCACGTCCCCCACGCGCTTTCGCAGTTCGGGCCCCGGCAGCGTGCCCCGCAGCGGCAGGGCCACGTTGTCGAACACCGTGAGCCCGGGATAGACCACAGGGGATTGAAACACCATGCCGACGTTGCGACGGGAGGAAGACCACTCGGCCACCTCATCCCGATCGAAGAAAATCTGTCCTGCGGTCGGCTGCTCCAGCCCGGCAATCATGCGCAATAGGGTGGTCTTGCCGCAACCCGACGGTCCTAAGAGGCAGGTCACTTGCGCATCGGGAAACTCCACACTCAAGTTGTCCACCGCCACCATCGTGCCGAAGCGCTTGGTCAGTCCCACAAGCCTAACCCCGGCCATCTGTCGCCACCCCCCTGCCAATGCCCATCTGGGTCTTCGCATCGTAAAGCATCACATCGTCCGGCCGGAAGCCCACCGTCACGCTGCCCGGCCCGGGCGCCGCACCCTCGCGGTGGGGCACCAGCGCGTAGAGCTCCGCTCCGTCGGCCGCCGTCAGATAGAGCACGGTCTCCGCCCCAATGTCTTCTTCAAGCACGATTTCTGCCGCAAACGTCAGCGGATTGGTGCCGTCGCTCGGCTCTAAGGTGATCCGTTCAGCTCGAAAGGTTGCCCACACCGGCCGTTCGTCGTGGTCGGCCGGTGGGTCAAGCTCCACCGCGGTTCGAAACCAGGGCGTCACCACCTGCCATCCGTCGGCGGTCTTTTGCAACCTCCCGCTAACCGCATTGGTCAACGGAAAACCAAGATTCAGCCGGGTCCAGAGATGGCGCGGCGCTTCGTACAAGGCATCCGGAGTGCCGTGGTCGACGATGCGGCCGTGGTCGAGGACAGCGATAAAGTCCCCCAGCAGGAGCGACTCCAGCGGATCCGAGGTGGCGTACAAAAATAGGGCACCGAGGCGTTCTTGCAGATCGCGCAGTTCTTCGACCAGGCGTTCGCGCACCTTGTAGTCCAATCCGATGAGCGGATCGTCCAGCAAGTAGATGTCAGCGCGCTTGATCAGGCCGCGCGCAATCGCCACCCGTTGCTTTTGCCCGCCGCTCAGTTGGTCGGGACGCTGACTTAGGACATCTTCGATCCGAAGCGTCTCGGCAATTTCCCGTACCCGCTGGGTAATCGTCGAGGACGGCTCGCGCCGAAGGCGCAAGGGGTACGCGATATTTTCAAAGGCTGTCATTTGCGGGTACAGCGCGAAGTTTTGCGGTACGTAGGCCAACTGGCGGTCCTGGGGTGCCGTGCGGGTCACGTCCTGGCCCCGGAGCCACACCGTTCCCGCGTCCGCGGCCTCCAACCCGGCCACCACGCGCAAGAGCGTCGATTTGCCGCTACCGGGGCCTCCAAATACCACGGTGAGACCCTGGTCGGGAACCTCCAGGTCGACGCCGTCGAGCACCGGCCGGGTTCCATAACGCTTTTGAAGCTGTCGGACGACGAGCGTGCTCACGGGCTGACTCCCCCCATATGGATCAAATACGGCGTCAGGTAGATACCGAGGCCCACCATCACGGCCAAGATGGCCAGCGTTATCCCCAGGGCCCTCAGGACGGCGCCCCAAGCGGCGTCGGGACCCACGTTGCCGACGGCGATCTGCACGATCGTCATCGCGAACAGAAAGAGGAATCCCCATTGATAAACGGTAAAGGAGAACGGCTGCGCAATGAGAATAAACGCCGCAATCAGCAGAACAATCACCATGAATTGCAGACGGCCGCCGACGGTTCTTCGCGTAGGCATCTCAGACCTCTCCTCGTACCGTGCCGAATGTCATGCCGACCAGCAGATATTTTTGGAAGAAGTAAATCACGACCATCAAGGGCAGGGTGTAGACAAAGGTCAACGAGGCAATATACTGCCAATCGATCCCTTGGGACGTGTACAGGCCGCTGGCCAAGGCGACCGGAATGGTCGCCACCTGATTGCCGCCAATGATAAAGTCAAAAAGAAACTCGTTCCAAACAAAGATGGTATTGAAGATAAAGGCGGCCACGATGCCCGGTAGGACCTGCGGCAGCACAATCCGAAACATGACGTGCAGTCGCGAGGCGCCATCCGATTGGGCCGCCTCGTCAAAACGAGGCGAGACGCCGTCAATAAAGCCCTTGAGGATCCAGACCGAAAACGGAATGCTGAACATGGCGTAAAACAGGATGATGCCCGGATAGGAATTAATCCACCCCAGCGCCGTGTACATCAAATACATCGGCACCACCACGGCCGCCCCAGGAACCATGCGAATCGACAGCAACACGAACATCATGAAGTTGGTGCCGCGCAGGCGAAAGCGGGAAAAGCTGTAGGCGGCCACAAAGGAGACAACGATGGCAATGACCACGGCACTGAGGGAGATGACCACGCTGTTGACGGCATGCGACCAAAATGCCTGGTGCGAAGCCATGTAGGTCAATCCTTGCCAGGTGGGTCGGAATATCCAGCGCGGCGGAATGGCAAGAATCTGGGAAGCGGTCTTAAACGCCGCCAGAAACAACCACAATACGGGAAGAAAGAATGCCACCGCCACCAGCCAAAGAAATCCTTGCTGAAGTCGGGCTTTCACCTTCGGCTTCATTCCGCTGTGACCTCCCTCTTCTGATAGTTCAGCACGAACAAATAGATGCTCGTAAAGGCAATCGCAATAAACAGGACAAAGAGCGCCAGCGCCGAGGCGCTGCCCATGGAAAAGCTGTCGAAGGCCTCACGATATAAAGTGAGGGAAATGAGCTGGGTGGCGTTGCCCGGCCCACCGGCGGTCATCGCCGAGACCAAGCCAAAGGTTTTGAAGGCATCAATCGTGCGGAGCAATACGCCCAAAATCAGAATGAACTTGGCATGCGGCCAGATGACATATCGCAGGCGGCGGGGGATGGACAAGCGGTCCACCGCCGAGGCCTCCAACATGGCCCGCGGCACCGCGCCCAAGGCCGCGATGGTCATCAGGATCATAAATGGCGTCCACATCCAGACATCGGTGGCGAGCACGGAGAGCAATGCCGTCGATCCGTTGCCCAACAAATTCGGCGCGGGAATGCCGAAGAGCTGATGGATGTAGTACGGCAAAATGCCGTACATCGGGTCGTAAATCAAGCGGAAGAATGTGCCCACCGCCACCGGTGCCAACACCATCGGCGAGAACAACAAGGTCAATGCGAGACGGCGTCCAGGGAGCGCGGTTTGTCCCCAAAAGGCGAATCCCAAGAGAACCCCCAGAATGGTTTCCACCCCCACCGCGCCGATGACAAATAATACGGTCAGGCCGATATGGGCCCATACATTGTAATCCTGCAGGATCTGCGAAAAATTCTGCAGACCCACGTATACCGGATTGACCCCGAAGGTCAGAATATACCGATAAAAACTCAGGCCAATCATCCACAGCAGCGGCACGATGTTCCAGATCACGAAGAAGGCGAGCACAGGCACGACCAGCAACCAGGCAAATAGCGGTTGGGGTAGCCTTCGGCGCCACCACGGCATCACTGAGGGCTGCATGATGAGCTATCGCGTCCTTTCTTCCCCGTATTGCCGACAGGCTTACGGGGGCATGGTGCAAGCAGGGTGGCCGGGCATGAAAGAACTAAGGCCGCGGGGCGCAATTCAACGAAGGTTGTGACCGGAGACCTCCTGCCGGTCACAACCCGTTTCAATGCGCGCTAGAGATGAACGTTGCGGCAGGAGGCCGGAGGCTGTTTATTGGTGAACCCGGTGTCATAGAGCGTCTTCTGTTGTTGACAGGCGGTGTAGGTGTTAGCTTGTTTCGCGCTGTGAATGACGCCCGTGGCCAGGGCCGTCCAGGCCGCCTGCTGCTCTTCCAACAATTGGGCGTAGTCGGGATTATGCCAGAAATCACGCTGATGCGCGTCGACCATCATGTACTTGTACGCGCGATACCAAGGGTGAATTTTGGTAAATCCTGGGGCGTCGACCACCTGCTTGAGCACGGGATTGCCCCCCAGTTTGGCAAACTCGAGTTGCGTCCGAGGCAGATACCACCACTTAAGGAAATCGAGGGAAACCTGCATCTGCTGCTTATTCAAGAAACGGTTGATCACCCAGGGCTGTCCGCCGATGCAGTAGATTTGATTAAAGTGCCCGTTGACCATGTGCCCCGGAGGAGGAACCACCATGAGTTTGTTCTTCATCTGGGGCGTAAACATGGCCGGTCCCACGGCCGACCAGGTCAACGCGGCAAATACCTTGCCTTGCGTCATGGCACTGATGTCGTGACTGATTCCCCAGGTATTCGCTCCTGGCGGTTCATACTTGAGCAGATGCACGTAGTATTGGAGAGCGGCGTTGTTCTGGGGACTGTTCAAGACTCCGTAGACCTGGTGGGTTTTGTGGTTCCAGATCTGTCCCCCCCACATCCAGTCCATGGACATCACGTGGTCCGACATAAAGTCATACGTCTTCGAGTACTCGGTCGCCAGACCGTAAAATCCCTTCTTGGGATCGTTGAAGAAGGCGACAATTTGCAGGAACTTGCTCCAACGCAGGTGAGCCCATTGGCTAAAGTGCGTCGGCAGCGCCCAGCCGTACTTGGCCTTGAAGGCGGCTTGGTTCTTGGGGTTGTCCAACAAGTCCTTGCGAACATACAGCACCAGGGTGTCGCCTTCCTGGGGCAAGCCATAGAGATTGTTGCTTTGGTAGGGATAGGTCTGATACGACCACTTGATAATGGGGGCGATCCAGCTTTGTTCGGCCTTTTTCAACATCGGCGTCGTCTGAATCACCCGGTTGAGACGGACAATCCACTGCGGGGTGGCAAACGCCCCCAGCCACTGACTGTCGCTGACGATAATGTCGTACTGGGACGAGTGGGCGGCCAGCGAAGTCGCCGCTTTTTGGTATAATGCAGTAAATGGGGCGGATGCTTCGGTGACATGAACATTCAGCCGCCATCGCTTTCTGGCGTAGGCCTCAAATTGGGGCGCCATGCGCAGAGCCAGTTCACTAGGCGTCCATCCGCCAATCCCGAGGATGGACAATTGGATGGGGCGGGAGGACCGGACCGGTTGCTGGCGGGCAGCCGGCCGGGGAGCAACTCCCGCCGCCATCGAAAGCAGGCTAGAAGCGGCCAATACCGCAACTGCTGTCTTAGAGGCGGAGCCTTTTTTCACGTTCGATCTCCTTTCGCTGCGTCGGGTTCGCGACCAACGCGGCATTCAATCCGCGGACGCCGGGGGAGGGTTGAAGCCCGCGCGCCGCAACAGCCGAACCGCCGTAGGTTCATCGGTTACCAAATGGGTGATGATCTTGCCCCGAATCCCCCCGAGTAACGCGTCCACCTTATTTTCTCCGAGGGCCATGGTCATCACGTTGGGAATGCGGCGAAGGTCGTCGAGCGACAAGCTGATGATATGGTCATCCAGGGAACTCTCGACGGGGTTGCCGTTGATGTCGAAGTAGCGCGCCAGCATGTCACCCACGGCGTGCTTGCGGACGAGTTCCTCGAGATGGCTCTCCTGAAGATAGCCCAACCGATACATCGTTGACTCATGGTCGGCAGAGCCCACGCTGACCAGGGCAAACTCGGCCTGGCGACCGAGCGTCAGCACCTCGGCGATTTGCGGTTCGCGAAGAAATTGATTCTTCGCTTCCACATCCGACGTCATCGCCGGCACATTGAGGAGGCTGACCGGCACCCCGTACGTCTCCCCCAAGGCCAACGCCACGCGATACGCTTGGAGGTGCGAGCCTTCCGAAGAGAAGCTGCCCAGCATTTCGACAAATCGGGCGCCGGGTCGCGTCTTCACCTCGGGGGAGATAAATTGCTTCACGTGGGAAATGGTGGAACCCCAACCCACACCGATAATGGTGTACTGGGCTAAGTGCGCGTCCAAATATGATGCCGCCAGCCTCGCCATCTCGTCGATGGCAATCTCCCGGCGGTCGGTCTCGGGAACCACGCCCACCCATTTCAAGCCGAAGGATTTCCGTAACGCGTGTTCCACGGGCAATATGGACAACAATCGGGATGTGATCGAAATCTGCACGATGCCCAGCTCCCGGGCCTTGCTCAGCATACGGCTCACGGTGGGCCGCGAGACGCCCCAGTACTTGGCAATTTCGCCTTGATCCCGGTTATTGATGTAATATTCCCAGGCCACCCGCACTAGCAGGTCCTCGGTATGCTCTGCAATTATTTTCACCGCTCGCACACCTTTCCAAGCTTCTCAGGCGCAATGTATCATATTGTGGTTTTGATTGTCAATTAGTTATTTTTGATTATTTTGCATTCCACTTCCCCTAATCCCAGTTTGGCTGGGTTTCACGGTTCCACGTTTTCGACTGGCCACCAAGGCGGTGTTGACAGGAAAGCGCGACTATTATTACAGTAAGGTCATCGCGCTGCACATTAGTTTTTGTTGAGAAAGTTTTTTCAAGACGGACCGCGGCGGTTCCCTATCCCTTCGAAGCGGGGGGCCCGTCGCTGTCACGTCGTCAATCCAAAAACGGGAGCGATCAACGTGAAGTATGACGTAAGCGTGGTGGGACTCTATATTCTGGACGTGCTGGGCCGGCCCATCGCCCACATCCCCGAGGCTGGCAATGTCGAATTCATCGATCAAATCCGCTTAACGGTGGCAGGCACCGCGGGCGGCAGCGCCGTCGACTGCGCTAAACTGGGGATGAAAACCCTGGCTGTCGGGGCGGTCGGCAACGACGAAAAGGCCGACTTTGTGATCCACACGTTGGCTAAATTCGGCGTAGACACTTCCCTCATGCAGCGGTTGGATGCCGTGCCGACTTCCTCGACCATCCTATGCATCCGGCCCAACGGCGATCGTCCGGCCTTGCATCAGCGAGGCGCGTCGGGCTATTTTTCCATCCCCGAGACGTCCTATCCCCAAATCTTTGACGCCGAATTTCTGCATATGGGCGGCACGGGTCTTTTGGACGCCATGGATGGCCAGCCCACCCTGACGCTATTGCAAAAGGCCAAGGCGCACCAGTGCACGACTAGTTTCGACCTCATCGCACCCGGGCCAGGCACCATCGCCTTGGTAGAACCCCTGCTGCCATATATCGACTATTTCATTCCCAGCATCGAAGAGGCTCGTCTGCTCTCAGGCCTTTTCGCTCTGGAGGATGTGGCCCACTTTTTTCTCGATCGCGGCGCCAAGACGTGTGTATTCACCATGGGCGCGGCCGGTTCCTTCGTAGCCGACGGGGTCACCAGCTTCCATGTTCCCGCCTACGACGTGGCGGTGGTGGATACCACCGGGTGCGGTGATGCCTACAGCGCGGGATTTCTGGCGGCGCTGCATCACGGGTTCGACCCGGAAGCGGCCGCGCGCTTCGCGACGGCCGCTTCGGGTCTGGTAGCCACCGGGCTGGGGTCTGATGCGGGCATTGTCAGTTTTGATCACACGTGGGAAAGCATGCGGCAGTTGAAACCCAAGCTGCCACGGTAAGTGGCTCGCGAGGAGCACGTGGCCGATCCCCATCGTCTTGGACGACGCCCGCACGCACGCTATCGAAGCAATGCGGACGACCTGGAACCATCGGCGTAGCCCGGTCTCGAACCATCTATTTACCGGATCTCCGTCGAAGGGGAGGGGAAGGAAGGGCTGGGAAACTTCATCACGCCCGAGAGGTATGAATTCTTGGCACGTAGGAATGATCGCGGGCGGGTCGATTTAGACGCACGCAGTTGGGCACGCCGGACCGGGGTCGGATGCGGTTGGCCTCGGCGTCCTATTGGTTGAATGAGGGCAATGGTCCGTCGAAGTGCGGGGCGATGCCACATGAGAGGACCCCCGGCAGACGCTGCGCGGAGCGCTACGGCGCTGCCCGGGTTCGGGATGATCCCACGCTAACTTGGCTCGCCGGTGCCCGCTTAGGGCAAAGCCGGTACCCACCGGCCAACATGCCGCGGCCGACTTAGCACCTCAGGATTGGACACGGCCGCCGGCTTCGACGATCACATCAGGCTTGGTTGCCGAGGCGAATCAGCGCCACCGGGCACTCCGCATGACGCGTCACATAGGCAGCCACGCCTCCCATAATCCGTTCCGCCGCGGCCCTTCGCCCCTTTTCCCCTACCACGATCAGGCTTGCCCCCACCGCCCGGGCATATTCCACCAAGCTGGGACCGGGTTCGCCATCGAGCACGGTCGACCGCACGGTGAACCGATCCGGTGCAATCAACTTCGCCGACTCGTCGCGCGCCCTGATCCAGGCTTCGCGATCCGTCGCGGCCACCGCGGCATCATCGTGGACCGTCGGACACACGGTCACCACATGGACCACCGTCCCGGGTACCATGTGACGGGTTAACCACTGGGCGCCACGCTCGGCGCTGACTGATCCGTCCGTGGCCCACACGATTACTGGGTCTAGCGGCTCAGGCTTGCGCGGCGCGGGCAGCTTGCGGCGGCCCGCCACCACCATGACCAAATCTCCCAGCCAGTAGTGCCGGGAGATCAGTTCGATTCCCACCGAATCCAGCGCCTGCGTTAATTCTTCCCCGGTCGGGGCATGGCGAATCGAACGGCTTAGCCACCGATACGGTTCCAGTTCTGGGCTTTTCAAGGCGTCGGTGACAGTTTTCAGGCTTTGCATGGCCAGGGCGCCCAATGTGGTAACCGGCTGCACGACGTCCAAGATGACCAGGAGACCCCTGGGCCTCAAAACGCGGGCCATGTCCGAAATGCCCTTTCGCCACTGTTCCATGTTGCGCACCGAAAATTGTGCCGTCACCCGGTCGAACTCGGCGTCCGCAAACGGCATCGCTTCTCCGTGCCCTTGCACCCACGTTATTGGCGCCTGGTTGACCGCCCCGCTATCGTGCCGGGCAACCTCCAGCATCCCCGGCGACGGATCTAACCCGACTACCCGGCCGGAAGGCCCGACCGCGCCGGCGATTTTGCGGGTGACGGTGCCGGTGCCGCATCCCACATCGAGCACCGCCAAACCGGCTTTAAGCTCTAACCGTTCCAACGCCAAACCATGCCAAGCGCGGATGCCCGCTGCGGACAACAGCGAACTCCATCGATCATAATGGCCCGCGATCTCATCAAACAACTCTGACGTCTCCGCCATGATCACCCCCCGCTGCCGGCAACTCTTGCATTACGGCCACGACGAATCGTCGTGCCATCTTTCCCACTCATAGTATTTCACGAATAATCACTCGCCGTCATGCCCATTCATCCGGACGGCCAGCCGTCAGGTTTTCTCGGCTGGATTTTATAACATCAAGAGTTCGCGCACATCCGTTTCGGTCAACGCCCCCAAGCCCTGGTCACTAGCTTGAACGACCTGGTCAATGAGATCCCGCTTTTGCTGCTGCAACGCATACATTTTTTCCTCGATCGTCCCTTGCGTGATGAGTCGAATTACCTGCACCACGTGTTTTTGACCGATCCGGTGCGCCCGATCCGCCGCCTGTTCCTCCACCGCGGGATTCCACCACAAATCATAGAGAATCACCGTATCGGCCCCGGTCAGGTTGAGTCCGGTTCCGCCGGCCTTCAGCGAGATTAGAAAGAGAGCTTGGGCTCCTTGATTAAAAGCCTCACTCAAGGTCACCCGATCGCGGGCCGGGGTCGCTCCATCCAGGTAAAAGTACTCCCATCCGCGGGCTCCGAAAGCCTGGCGAATAATCGCCAGCATGCTCGTGAACTGCGAGAAAATTAAGATCCGCTTATCCGCTCCGAGCGCCTCTTCCACCAACTCGAGGAGCAAGTCCAGTTTCCCGGAGTCCCCCGTATAGTCTTCAACGAACATACCGGGATGGCAACAGATTTGCCGAAGCCGCGTCAATCCCGCTAAAATCTTGAACCGGCTCGACTGAAACTTCCCCTGGGCGAGGGCATCGGCCGTATCCCGGCGCAGTTGGTCGAGATATCCGATGTACAGCTTACGCTGGGTCGTCGTCAGTTCCACGGTTTCCAAGGTCTCGATCTTCTCTGGCAGTTCACGCAGCACGTCGCGCTTTAACCGCCGGAGCACAAAGGGCCGGATACGATGGGCTACGGCCTCCGGAGGAAGGGCGGCAAATGCCGTGCGGCGCTTAAACAAGGCGGGAAAGACGGCGTGAAAAATCGACCACAGATCGTCGAGCGAGTTCTCTACCGGCGTGCCGGTCAGCGCAAATCGCCGTGGGCTCTTGAGGTCGGCCGCATATTGGGCGATCTGAGTGGCGTGATTTTTCACGGCCTGGGCCTCATCCAGGATCAAGGCGTGAAAATGCCGGCTCCGGTAGGCATCGAAATCGCGGCGGAGCAGCGGATATGAGGTAATGAGCACATCGTGGCCGCCCTCTGCCCAGATCGCCTCACGTTCCGCACGGCTGCCGTTGACCACGGCCACCTTCAGCGTGGGAGCAAAGCGCCGGAACTCTTGCGCCCAATTGTACATCAGCGAAGCTGGGCAGAGTATCAAAGCCGGGTCGGCGAACGGTGCCACCTCCCGCTCAGAGAGCAAAAACGTGATGCTTTGGAGCGTTTTACCTAGTCCCATGTCATCGGCCAGAATGCCTCCAAAGCCGTATTGGGCAATCATCTTCATCCACTGAAAGCCGAAGACCTGATACGGGCGCAAAATGGCCCGCAGGGTTTCCGGCACCGAGGCCTCGAGGTTATCCGGATGTTTGAGGTCATCGAGCCACCGCCGAAGCCCTTTGCCGAACTGGACCACGGCGCGGTCTGCCTCGCGGTCGATGAGGGCCGCGGCCCGGACTGCCGGTAAGCGGACGGTCCCCCCCGCGAAATCGGCGGGCGTGAGTTCGACGTCGGCAAACAGCTCTTCAATGGTGCGAAATTGATCGGCGTCGAAGGCGACAAATCGGCCGTCGGCCAGTCGGTGATACGGCCGGCGCTCCACCAGCGCTGCCAACAGGCTTCGGATTTCCTCGGGATCTAAATCCTCGACCGCAAAGGACACTTCGAGCCAGTCGAGGCCAGAACTCAGTTCAAAGCGGGCACGGGGGCTCAGCGTCCGCTGCGTTAGCATCGGCTGTATGCGCTCCGTTGCGTACACCGTCACCGCCGGATCGGCTTCCAGTTCCGGCAGCAACGCGTAGATAAAGTGGAAGATGGCTTCCTCGTCGCCCAAGTGCAATGCCTTCCCGTTATAGCGAAAATCGGCGTTCTCAAACCATTCCATCATAGCCCGTTCGCGGCCCGGATCGCGGACGACAATGCGCTCGGCCACGGCTGGCGCCTCGGTGCTGCCGGTCATGGCGTCGATGACGATCTCTCCGTAGCAATATTCAACTCGAGCGATGAGATCACCCTGGTGCCAGTCGAGATACACGCACGTTTTCAAGGGTGCCTCAACGATCCGGCGGGCGACATCTTCCTCAATCTTCACGGTGGCAATGCCACGAAGCTGGGGCATCACTTCGGCCATCACCGTTTCCACATCGTTCGGCGTCAGTTCGATCGAAAGGGGGTGCCCTTCGAGCTTCCTCGTCAACCGCTCAAGGCGTTCGGCCAGACCCGGTTCGACGTGATAGCAGATCCCGTCGCCACCGACGGCCAGGCCATACGCCGGGAGCAACGTCAGCGCAGCAAGGCCCTCCAGTGCAATGTGGTACGTTCCGCGTGGATGAAGGCGATGCATTTTGGCTTCGATGGGCAAAGGGGGTTCTTGGATGCGCCACGGATTCCCTAGGTATTCCACGTCAACTTCCCGCAAGAGTGGCTCCAGTCGCTCCCAGGCCAGCGGAGGGATCTCTAGATAGCGCGCTTGCTGCCCGTAAGGCAAATTGGTGAAATGCTCGTACGAGCTTGGGATGTTGGATTTAACAATTTTGCGGCGGATGTCCCGCCAAGCGCACAGGAATTCCCAGGTCTTTGCGTCAAAGGCATGCTGGGTTGGGTCATAGGAGAACAATTTGGTGAAGTAGACGGTTTGTTGCCGGTCGACGCGGTCCAGAAATTCTTCCATGCGTCTGACCGCATACAACCGTTTGAGGCCGACATTCAACCCAAGCGCCAGGAATTTGTCTTGGTTGTAACGCGCCACCACCTTGAGGCTAAACTGGGTCTTTAAGGACACGGTGCCAAAGGTCGCCGGGTGAATGGCATGTCCGGTCTCGCGGAAGGCGTCCAGCAGCACCGCCATACGCTGACGGTCGGGCCGGCTGGCCTTGGACCCAGCGCCGACCGGCTCGCCTTCGGCGGACTCTCGCCAGATGGCGGCCAACCCCACCGCAACGATATGAGCGCAGACCGTGCCCTGTTGGATTCCCAAACATGTGCAAGAACTGTCCACCCCGGCTTCGTCCATCCGAATCATGGCGCGGTGTTGGCGCAGCCCGTGCTGGACTTCCCCCATCCATTCCCACGATCCCCCGGGCTTCGAAACCAGTCGTCTGACTTTGCCTTCCTCCGCCAGCCTTTGGCCGAGGGCGGTCTGCACCGGACCGGCCATTTCCGCGAGTTCATTCATAAGCTCCGGCGTCGGAGTGGTCACGCTGATATTGCCTCCTTGGCTTGGGCGTACGCGTTCATTCTTACGGATCCATCGCCATGCCGACGCTCGCCCACCGTGGCACGAATCCTGAACCTCCCCACGGCTAAAGCCGGGGGGTTCTGTTTGCGAATTCCGGCAACCTTTTCCCGGCTCTCACCGCCTCTTGCGAGACGGCTACACCATC
>JAJZZH010000072.1 GCA_021797675.1 Bacillota bacterium
AACCCTCCTAGAAACTGGGATTGCAGACCACCATACCAAATGATGTTAGAAAAGTCCAGGTTTTTGTTCGTGCGCATAAATCAGTTAATTCGCGCTATTGACGGGATCGCTTAACTTGACACCATTGGGTCAGGATGGGGTCTCTTTGCTCAGGGAATACCGGCGCCCCCCTCGCTGAGGAAGCCAGCACAAGGTGCCGGGAGGCGTCATTAGGCGTTCGGGAGCCTGGCTATGTAAGGGGAACACAATGTCAGGGCGCACGCTTTCCACCATCCACCGCAGATCATCCGGGGAAGCGTGCCCACCCGTGCCGATCGGCCAAAAAGGCGTGTGAGTGAACTTTAGCCATTCCTGCAAAACCTCCCAACGGGGATCGAACGGCCCCAGCGGCTCGCCGTTGGCATGCAAGAACACACTGGCGGGTCCCACCGGAAGATCCAGCATTACTGGCCAGTCGGCACTTTCCAGGTCAACAACAAACTGTGCGGGGCGCCGAGCAATCTCATCGAGCGATATATCCTCTCCCCAGGCCCGGATGCTCGCCAGTCCTATGGATCGAAAAAAATGGGCGAGACGTCGCGGCCAGACCATGGTCCGGCCCGCGGCGCCGGCCGCAGCCACGAACGCCACCACCCGTTCCAGATTGCTCGGGTATACGGTGAGCAATACCAGACCCGGGGTGGCGGCAAGGATTTCGGCAAACAGCCGGTCGACTTCGGCCTCGGTTCGCTCGACCTCGGCAAATCCGAAAGATAACGTGGTGCCTTCAATGACGAGTGCCCGGGCTCCCGCCACGGAATGACAAAAGGCGCGGCTTCGCTCTGGGTGCCGACCGTGCAGGCGGATGTCGCCGGTAAACGCGACCACCCCATCCCGGGTGGCCACGGCGTACCCGGAGGCCCCAAGGATGTCATGGTCCACCGCATAGCGGCGGACCTCGAAGGGGCCAAATGAGAACGGCCATCCTTCAACCAGAGGCTGTAGCCGCGGCGTCCCTCCTTCCACGCCGTCTCCCGCCTGCTGCAGCGCATCCATCAAGCGGATGGTCTCCGGGGAAGCGAACATCGGCACGTCGGGATCGACCCATCCGGTCAGACCGATATGGTCCAAGTGCGCATGGGTGATGAAAACGGCCGTTTTCCCGTCGCTGCCTCCCGGAAGGCCGGTGCCTGCTAGCGCTGACGCTTTATAGAGATGGGGAACCCAGGGTGCCGCATCGGTGCGCAGGCGATCCGCCAACGCACGTTCTGGTCGGGGGGCGACTCCCAACCGAAACAGGCCGCGTCCCGGGTGATAGTCGAGACCGAAATCCAAGAGTACGCGCCATTCACCGTCCTCAATCAGGATCTTGCTGGAACCGATCACCCCGACTCCACCCCAAAAGCTGACCTCGACCATCTCCGACCTTCTTTCCTTAGCCGCTGACCGGATGCGGATGGCCTAGCGGTGACCGCTTGCCTACCCCGATCCCGTACCGATCTCGTTCAGCCATCGTCGAACGCCGGGTAGAACGTCTTCCAAGCGACGACCGCGAAAGTCAGCGGGTCCGGGAAAATACCCGTGAGGACTGATGTGGCCCGTTTTCCACCCCCGCTTCAGTCCGGGCGCAATGTCGTTGACATAATTGTCTCCCACCGTAAAAATCCTGGTGGGATCCTCTGGCCGCAGAATCGCATCCGCCAATGCGACCAAGCCTTCGGGCTTGCCTGCCTCAGGCACAATGCAGTCACAATATGGCAACAATCCCAGCTTGGCGAGCAAGGGCCGGACCGCCGCCTCGGGACTGTTCGAAGCCACCACCACGTGGACCTTGCCACGCGCATCAGCGAGCAAGGCGGGCAGCGCATTGGGCACCTCGAGGTGGCACTCCGGGCCTAGCATATAGGCACGGGTTTCCAAAAAAGCATCCTGCCAACGATCATCATTCGGCAAGAACCGCCGCGCCAGAAGGACGACCGCTTCCCAGTTGTCTCCCGCCACCACCCCCGCCTCACCGCGCAGGTGGCGCTCCACCAAGTCCCGGTAGGCCGCGGCATCCGGGGCCGACATCGACCGGGCCAGGATTTCGGAATAGCGTTGATAGGGGGCATCCCCACGATACAGGGTACCGTCAAAATCCAACAGAAGCACGCCGTCCACGGCTCAACCTCCCCTAGCAACCATCGTCGCCCCCCGAGGCCGCCGGTTGCCCTGCGGGAAAGCCTTCCAGCAGGGCCAGGATTTCAACCGACGCCGCCGCGTCGCGTAACATGACCCCGTCACGGGTGTCCCGGCTAGGTAGAATGAAGGGATGGTCGTCCCCTCCCCTCCAAGCGTCGGCCGCCGCGCGACGGTAAAGCGGCAAGAGCTCGGAATCGATACCATAGACCATTTTAGCCGTTTTCAAGGCTCGGAGCAGCACCGCATTGAACCATGGCGTGGGCGGCAGCGCCCCCTCGGCCGTCAAAAATGCGGGTAGCGCAGCAATGGTCGCCTCCACCTGCGGCCGAAAGTCGAATCCGGGGAGTTTGGCCTCTTCCAAGACAGCCATCGCGTGAATAGGCGTCCCGGCGTTATAGGTGTGAAACGCCGGGTTGATCTGTCCATCACTCACGCGCTGATGGTCCCAGTACCGTCCGTCGGGCGCCCGTAGGCGGTCCAGCCACTGCAGCATGCCGCGTATCGGACCAAGCTGCACCCGCGACGAATCGATGCGATAGAGCAAGGCCCCCAACAGGGCCGCGGGTCCGGTCGAGCAAACGTGCCAAGACGCTTTGGGATGCTCTTTCCAGAACACGCCGCCGCTCGCCGGGTCCCAGCCCTCCAGCAAGTACTGGTAGGTTTCCCAGGCTACGGGCTCCCATTCTGCCACGGTCCTCAAATCGATGGCCGCCAGACCAATCCATGCGTTGTCGTCATAAAAGGTATCGCCCGGCGCGACCCATTGACTCGTGCTGGCATAACCGAGACGGGGGCGGCTATATCCCCGTAAGGCGGTGCGCAGTGCGATCAAATCAGGCAGCAGCCATGGGGGCTCAGCGAGCGCCTGCCAGACCGCTCCCGCGGCCGACAGCACCGCGCCAAACCCCCAATTATATGCCCACACCGGGTCTCCCGCCCGTCGTGGCCGCGATTCGTAAAACGCCGCCCGCCCCCGATCCCAAAATTCCTCGGTTAGTCGCTCCCACGCCGCTTTTAAGCATTCTCTGCCGCTATCCATGAATCCCCCCCGCCTTTCTCGCCTGCCCCCGGCACCTGGCGCGCACCCTTGAGATCGCAGCCAATCCGCGGGCCTACATCGCGGTTTTCTGCACGTGCAGTGCACCCACAGCCCTCTCATGGTATCTTAATGCTACCGGAAGCATCATCATAGCTGGAGGGGGAGTTATTGTTGCAGACTCGGGCGCGGCGCTTGGTTCGGGCAGTGATCGGGGTGGGAGCGATCGCGACCAGCCTTGGCAGTGCGGGAGTCCCGGCGCTCAGCCTGCGACCGCATTTCCTCAAGCCGCCCCTTATCCTGGTCCGTTCTGTCCCTCCGAACAGCGTCAATCCGTTCCTAGCTGAAAACTCCACGGCGATTTGGCTGGACAGCCTGATCTTTCAAAGCCTGGTTTCCATTCGCCACGGTCGATTGGTCCCCGACCTATCCCAACATTGGGTGAGTTTGCACCACGGTCAGGTATGGCACATCACGCTCAATCCGCGGGCAAAGTGGTGGGATGGCCGCCCGGTGACGGCTCGCGACGTGTCCTGGAGCTATCAGGTGAAATTACAGCGTTTCCTCCCTCGCACTGCCCCCTTGGCTGCCCTGCACCCGGCCTTTCAGCCGCGGGGCTTGCTTGCCCTAACCGTTCGCCTCAGGCGCCCCGACCCCTTTTTTCTCCGCCAGTTCGCCAGCCACGGCCCCGTAAGTTGGATCCTGCCCGCGTTCTTGTTTCGCAAGAGCACCCGGCACACGCTGTTAACAACGCCCTATCTCAATGATCCTGTCGACATGGTGGGATCCGGCCCTTACCGTTTGCTGCGTCTTACCCACACCTCAGCCCGCCTCGCCGCCAATTTGCACTACTATCTTGGCGTCCCCAAGGCGAAGGTCATTGTCGTGCGGTTTCGATCGCCGGGGCAGCAGGACCAACCCAAGCCGCGGCGAGGTGCGCCCTGACGACGGCCCCGCCTCGTCAACACGACTCCCAAAAAGCCTTTTGCGCGTGCCGATTGTAGAGGATCATAGACCCCACGGCTAACGGCGGGAGTTTGTAAGCCCAAGCTATGACCCGCCTTGGCCGCCGGGACCTTGGGGGCGAGCGGCTCCGGTCCTTCGGTATAGACCCGAGGCTGAGACTTCTCGCGGGCGTTTGGTGTTTGGTGATTGGCCTCATCCTCTGGGGATTCGGGTTGGCGAGGGGGTTTCTGATCCGGAAAGTGACCCAATTCCCCAGCTCCAGGCATCTTGGATAGCCAATGCGATAGCCGCTGGTTTTGTTGCCCGCGTGGGCGGTTGCTGGACAGTGAACCGATGCCGTCTCGGTCCCAGAACATGTTGCACGCATGGCCTAAGAGCTTTGGCAGGATTTCCTCTGATGATCGGGGACGAACGCGGTCTGGCCCGGCCACCCCGTCCGCACATGCTGAACATCGATTCGACAAAGGTCGAGGACCGCGAGGTGAGGATTACGCGGCGCTGCACACCGATTCGACCCAGGGTCATGATCGGCTGTCGGCCCAGGTCGGCCAGTTCCAAGTCGAAGCCTTCCGCCTCGATCCGGAGCATTGCCGCCGGCGAGTACGGGATCAACATCCCTCGGGGCGAATCTCTCCCGAAGTCCATCTGCCCGATTCCCACCGCACGTCGTCCCCATCGATGTCGGATGTATAGTCAGTTGCGCCACCGTGTCGGTTCGCCCTGGGTCGAGCGGTTTCAGTGATCCCGAGCGCTGAGTTTCTGCGCGACCTCTGCATCAACGATGTGACCATGTTTGTAAATATTTTCACATCTTTATAGATATTTGTGCTTGGATGTCTTGCCGGGTCAGGTTGTTACAGCCCCGGACTCGTGACCGCCCGGCGGAATCGCCGAAGCCTTTCGCCCCCGCGTTCGCGGAGTCTATTCCCCCAAACGATCTCCCGAAATTTTTATCTTCAAATCGGTAACTTTCCACGGCTCGTCGACGTTATACTTGTAGATGTTTCCGAGGAGGATCCACAAATGAAATCCGCATCTCATACACAGGGCATGTTTTCGGCTGGATGCGCTGGCTTCCGGCAAGCTTGGCTATCGCCGCTTGTCGAGAAGAACTTTCCCGACCGGCGCCCTGTGTTCGCATTGCGTTGGCAGCCGATGCAGATCCCTCTCGGCAGGAAGGAGGTCCACGTACGTGCCTAGACCAGTAAAAGGTTCCGGCCGCTACATGGCGGGATTGGACGGCCTACGCGCGTTAGCTGTCCTGGCGGTCATTGCCTATCACCTGAACCTGCAGTGGGTTCCCGGCGGACTGTTGGGCGTCGGTGTGTTCTTTGTGCTTTCAGGCTATCTCATCACCGATTTGCTGGTCAGCCAGTGGGATCGGCGAGGGCACATCGATCTCAGGGATTTTTGGTATCGCCGTGCCCGACGGCTCCTACCGGCGCTATGGACCATGCTGTTGCTGGTATTGACCTGGATCACCTTGTTCCATTCCGGGGAACTGGCCTCCCTGCGAGGCGACGTGGTGGCCGCCCTGCTGTATGCCAGCAACTGGTGGTATATTTTCCACCATGTCTCGTATTTCGCACGGTATGGACCTCCTTCGCCGTTCGTTCACCTATGGTCGTTGGCCGTGGAAGAACAGTTCTACCTGGTGTGGCCCCTGTTGTTAGTGATTGGATTGCGCTTTGTCCGCCGCAAGGGCTGGCTCCTTCTCCTTACCCTGTTGTTGGCTACCGCTTCTGCGTTCGCGATGGCCTTGCTCTACCATCCGGGCTTCAATCCGAATCGTGTGTATTACGGCACCGATACCCGGGCGTTTTCTCTGCTCATCGGCGCGGCGCTGGCTTTGGTCTGGCCCAGTCAAAGACTGTCGACGCACGTTTCCCGTACAGCGCGTTGGGCCCTCGATTTGCTAGGCGTGTCTGGACTCGCCGTGGTGTTTTGGATGTTTTGGCAAACCAACCAGTACGAAACGTTTCTCTACCGAGGGGGGATGGTGATTCTTTCCCTCGCCACGGCCGCCGTGATCGCGAGTCTTGCCCATCCTGCCAGCCACTTTTCCAAAATCTTGGGTGTTGGCCCGCTCCGTTGGTTAGGAGTGCGTTCGTACGGTTTGTACCTGTGGCACTATCCGATCATTGTCCTCACCACCCCCACGGTCAACACGTCCACCAGTTTTGACGCGCTGCGCGCAGGCGCGCAAGTGGCGGCAAGCATCGCTCTGGCTGCTTTGTCCTGGCACTTTGTTGAAGAGCCCATCCGCCAGGGGGCATTGTCGCGCTGGTGGGAAGACACCCGACGGCGGGGGTGGAACAACTTGTCGGTCAAGGGGTGGACGACAGGCCTAGCCACGTTGTTGGCACTGATGATATCCGTCGGCGGTCTGGCCGGACTCGTACCGGCCGCGGCGGCTACCTTCGCATCGATCGCCCCTCCGTCCTCGACCAAAACGGGATCCACCTCCACCAAGAGCTCGGCCAAACCCGTGCCCCCCAACCAACCTGGCAAACCGACTTCCCAGACCCCGGTGACGCCGTCGGTCTTGGGAAGCGAGGTCACCGCCATCGGAGACTCCGTCTTGCTCGACGCCAAACCGGACCTGCAGGCGCTCTTGCCCGGAGTCAGGGTATATGGCCAGGTTGACCGCCAACTATATCAAGCCCAAGCTCTGGTCTCCCTGCTCAAGCAACAGAGAGCGCTGGGCAATCGCGTGATTATCGAACTCGGCACCAACGGCGCGTTCACCCAGAGCCAGTTAGTGTCCCTGCTGCAATCGCTGGGATCCGTCAAACGCATCGTCTTGGTCAATACCCGGGTGCCACGCCCGTGGCAGAACGCCGTGAATCAGACCCTGGCCCACGTTGCCAAGACGTTTCCCCACACCGTCTTGGTCAATTGGTACCAAGCCAGTGCCCATCATCGCGGTTGGTTCTATCCTGACGGCGTACATCTTAACCCGGTGGGAGCCGAGCATTACTCCCAATTGCTCGTCAACGCGCTTAAGAGGCCTTTGCCCACCCAAACCACTCAGCCCGCTGCCAAGCCGACCGCGGCTCCGTCTGGCCGAGGCATCACCGCCATCGGCGATTCGGTCATGCTCGATGCCAAGCCCTACCTGCAGCAGATGCTGCCCGGCATTAACGTACAGGGCAAGGTGGGCCGTCAACTGTATCAAACCCCGAAGTTGATTGCTCAGCTCAAGCAAGCGGGCACGCTGGGAAATCGTGTGATTATTGAATTAGGCACCAACGGTTCGTTTACGCGGAGCCAGTTAGTGTCCCTGCTGCGCTCGCTGGGACCCGTCAAGCGCATTGTCTTGGTCAACACCCGCGTGCCGCGCCCGTGGCAAGATGTCGTCAACCAGACCCTGGCTCAGGTCGCCAAGACGTTTCCCCATACCGTCTTGGTCAACTGGTACCGGGACAGCGCCAACCACAACAGTTGGTTCTACCCCGACGGAGTTCACCTTGTTCCGGCCGGAGCCCAACATTACGCGCGCCTTTTGGTCAATGCTGTCGAAGAGCCCTAACCGCCTTCGGACTATCCCCTCGCGGGCAGGCGGTCGCCGCCGCCAGCCCGCGAGGCCTCGGTAGCGGCCTCGCGGCAAGGATTAGCCCCGTGTGAACCGCCTGGCGAGTTGGCCGGGCGGGCCAACGCACTGCACCTTTGGGGATCGAGAAGGTGCGACCGCTGACACGTGGGGCCCGTGGGCCACCCGCCCCCAGCAGCTTGGCCCGCGGGCGGACGCATGGCCATCTTCGGCAAGGAGCGCATTCCCAGCGTGCCATGGGTTTCTTGCAGCTCTCCCCAAGGAAGATCTCTGTATCGCAATGAGGCTCGATTTTTGGCCGGTTACGATGCCCGCACAGGCAACAATTGGTGTGACGGTCCTGTGCTTCAGTCGCCACCTGGCAGCCAGCCGTGCTTTTTCCACACGTCAATGAGTCCCCGAGCCAGCAAGAAATGGCCGGTCAGATTGGGATGCACCCGGTCAGGGCTCAACGCCTGCCGACCATCGGCCAACCAGTCGTCAAACAGCACCTGCGGATCGAATAGCGGCTGGCCGACATGGCGAGCGAGCTCCTCAACGGCTTCGCGATAGGTGTCCACCATCGCGCGCATCGGGTCCGACCGATCAGGCTCCAGCAAAAAAGGTGCGATGAGGGTGACCCCTTGCACCACCGCCAGGGCATCCGTCACCAGTTTGCGCAAAAGGCTGCGATATTCCTCAAGCGGGACGTAGAGTTCCGGCACTTGAGGGCGGTCGAACTTTCGCCAGACATCATTCACCCCAATCATGACGGTAATCCACGTCGGTCCCAGTTGCAGCACATCCTCAACCCACCGTCGAGCCAGGTCTCTGCTGGTATCGCCGCCGATTCCCGCGTTGACAATGTCCACCGGCACCCTCGTTGGCGGGTCCCCCACGGCCAATATGGCTTGCACCAATGCCACGTATCCGCACCCTAACCCGTATGGCGCCCTGCCCACAGGCCGGCTCCGGCCGGCATCGGTGATAGAGTCGCCAGCCATGACGACAAGGCCTCCCCGTTCAAATTGCGCTGTCACCTGATCGCTCCTTCCGCGCTTTCCATAATATCGGGCGGCCTCGACCGCATCCGCAGAAATTGGCGCTGTTTAATTAACCCAAGCTTAACCCAACCTTAACCGAACGTTGATCAAGCCTTAATCTCAAGTGCACATTGCCCACCTATACTGAATCTGATCCTGATGCATTATGCAACTCGGCGTCATCCTAGGCAACCACGAAGCGGACAGGAGGTTACCACAGCATGCAAACCACTCCCAGATCGGTGAGCCAGGCACTGAACGAAGCCCCGCTCAGCGTTTTTCATCTGCGCGCAATGCTAACTGCGGGCGCGGGATTTTTCACCGACGCCTATGATCTGTTTATCATCGGCGTGGCCCTGGTGTTTATTAAGCAGCAATGGCACCCACCAGCCTTCGAGTTGGGTTTGGTCACCTCGACGGCTCTCATCGCGGCGTTCGTGGGTGCATTCGTGTTCGGCCGGCTGGCTGACATGTACGGGCGTAAAAAAGTTTACGGTATCGAGGCCGCCATCATGGCCCTGGCCGCTATTTTGTCGGCGTTCTCGCCCAGCATCGTGTGGCTGATCGTCTTCCGCTTCATTCTTGGCGTGGGCATCGGTGGCGACTACCCAGTTTCCGCGGTGTTGATGAGCGAGTACGCCAATGCCAAGGACCGTGGTCGCCTGGTGGGCATGGTCTTCTCCATGCAGGCGTTGGGTCTCATCGCGGGTCCCATCGTAGCCTTGACGATTTTGTCGGTCGGCATGCCACAAGATTTGGCCTGGCGGGTAATGTTAGGTCTCGGTGCCGTCCCCGCCCTCGCGGTGATTTATCTGCGCCGGACGATGCCGGAATCCCCCCGCTATCTGGCCCAAGTCCGCGGGCAAGCCGGCGAGGCTGCGCGCTCGTTAGAATCGTTTTCGCAAAAGGTCGTGGTGGTCGACCAGGCCGCGGACCGCCCGGTCCGCGCTTCGCTGAGTCGGTACATCATAACCCTGCTGGGCACCGCCGGCACCTGGTTTGTGTTTGACTATGCCTATTACGGCAACAGTATTTCTACCCCGCTGATTATGAAAATGGTGGCACCTAACGCCTCCGAGACGACCGGAATTGCCTGGACCCTGATCATATTCGCCTTGGCCGCCGTTCCCGGCTACATCCTGGCCTTTTCCAAGATGGACCGGATTGGTCACCGCAAACTGCAATTGATTGGGTTTGCCGTCATGGGATTGGCCTTCTTGGCCATCGGCGTCATCCCTCACGTGGCTACCAGTCTGGCCCCGTTTCTTGTCTTGTACGGCCTCAGCTACTTCTTCGCTGAATTTGGCCCCAACACGACGACCTTTGTGCTCTCCGCGGAGCTCTTTCCGGTCAATCTCCGCACCACCGGCCATGGTCTCTCCGCAGGCATTGCCAAAGTCGGCGCCTTTATTGGCGTCTTTCTCTTCCCCGTCATGAGCACCGCGCTAGGGTTGGCAGGAACCCTGACCATTACCTTCTTGTTCTCGGTGGCGGGATTCCTCCTCACGCTCTTATTGCCGGAGCCCTCGGGAAAAACGTTGGAACAGATTGCGCACGAAGACGAGGAGATGCCACCAGCCGTGGTCAATTTGGGCTGAAGCATCGATCAGCCCGGCGGGGAGTCGGGCGTTGCGGCTCGACTCCCCGCCGGTGTTTGTTCCCCTCGAGGTTTACCGCGATCTTACCGGAAAACCTCTCGCCCATCCTCGCTGTTGTTGACTCGCCATGGTGAATAATACGTATATTCTACGCCAGGAATCCGTGGCGAATCTTGTTCCGGTACACGACGAGGTTAAGCCATCATCGACCAGAATTGGCAATATTCCCGCTCAGCGTGACACTCAGCGTGCCGACAGGTGTAGACCTTGCGGTGAGGGCCTTGCGGAGCATAGGCGTCTCCTATGAGATGGTCGAGCGTGTTATCCTAAGGAGACGCCCATGCCCCGGGTTCGTGGCACCCACAGGAATGAAAAATGGGGACGGCCACCCCGGAAGGTCGCGTGGTCGCGATCGGGATATTGTGGTGATCAGGATCGAGCCGTCTAGATATGGTGGTCGGCAAGGATTTTTCAGAGGAGCAAGCAGGAACTTTGCGGGACACTCGTCAGCTGCCCATGGGCGATCATGCACGCACGGGATTCCGGGGGGCCGTCCCGATCGCGGCGCATCAAACTCTACACCCTTGAGGCCGCCTGACGCTTGAGGACAGAACCAGGTCACCGCGAGCAGTATAGCGTTGCCTTGGCTCACTGGGGGTGTTTTCTCCGGCTTAACGCGCATGGTGGTCCATTGCGGCGCGCTGACCTGCACGGGGGAAATTCGGTACATGATCTGACGGGACAACTTCCCCCCGGAAAGATCGCTCTTGTGCATGCGTTGCCCCGCTTTTTCGCTTACCCTTAGCGTTAAAGGAGCGTGAGCTTCCATGCACCTGATTCTTGCCGAAAAACCCTCTGTCGCGCGCGCGATTGCGACGGTCTTGGGCAGTCCTCGCAAGTCCGACGGGTACGTCACCGTGGGCGACTGGATTATCACCTGGGCCTTCGGTCATCTCCTTACCTTGGCCGCCCCCAACGCGTACGACCCGGCCTGGCAAAAATGGCAATGGGCCACCCTGCCCATGTTTCCGGAGCCTTTCCAACTCGAACCGATCGCCAAAGGCGCGGCGCAACTCAAGATTATCGGCCTTCTGCTCCACCGGTCCGACGTCACCGACGTGATTTGCGCGACGGACGCCGACCGCGAAGGGGAACTGATCTTCCGCTGGATTTACCGGCACTGCGTTGCCACCCAACCTGTCCGCCGGCTGTGGCTTTCCGAAACGACGCCGGCCGCCATTCGCGCGGCCTTGAAGGCCATGAAACCCGCGAGCGCCACCGACGCCTTGAGCCGGGCGGCGGAGGCTCGCGCCCAAGCAGACTGGCTGGTTGGCCTGAATGCCACGCGTGCCTTCACCCTACGCCACGGTCGGCCCGGCCAGGGCGCCCTCTCGGTGGGACGCGTCCAAACCCCCACGCTCCGCCTCATTGCGGACCGGGACGCGGCCATCGCCGCCTTTACCTCGGTACCGTACTGGCAAGTGGCCGTGACGTTTCAAGCGCCGGAGGGGAGCTATGTGGGAATCTGGACGGCGGCCTCGGGCGAACATCCCGACCGCCTGGCCGACCAAGGCCAAGCTCGGGTCCTGGCGGCGAAAGTGCCCCCGGGCACCCCGGGAATCATCCAGTCCGCGGAACGAAAGCGCGTGGCCGTTGCACCCCCGCTCCCCTTTAGTCTCAATGACCTCCAGAAAGAGGCCCACCGACGGCTCGGCTTCACCGCGCAACAAACCCTCGATACGGCCCAAGCCCTCTATGAAAAGCACTGGACCTCGTATCCGCGGACCGATGCCCGCTACCTCACCGTCGAGCTGGCCGCAACCCTTCCCGACCGCTTGAAAGGTCTCACCGGTGCGTATCCCGACCTCATCAGGGCCATTCCCATCCCGATCGATGCGCAACGCCTGGTCAACGACGCCAAGGTGGCGAAAGCCGGTCACCATGCCATCATCCCCACCGGCCAACCGGCCGCCGGATGCACCGGCAAGGAAGGCCCGCTGTACGACCTCATTGCCCGCCGGTTTCTGGCGAGCCTGCTGCCCGCGGGGGAGGATGAGCGGACGACCGTCATTACCGTGGCCGCGAACGAACGCTTCGTGACCCAAGGGACGGTCATCCTCGTCCCCGGGTGGCGGATGGCGTTGAAGCCCATCGCCGAACCGGACGCGGAGGAGGACGCCGAACCCACGCCGGCGATTCCCGCCGGCCTCCGGTCCCGGGAATCCGTTACGGTCACCGAAGCCAGCCTGCACCAGAAACACACCAAGGCCCCGCCCGCGCTCAACGACGCCAGCCTCTTGGCCTTGATGGAAAAACACGGCTTGGGAACCCCGGCGACTCGCGCGCGCATCGTGGAAGTGTTGTGCTTACGGGGATATGTCGCTCGCAAGAAGAAGGCGCTGGTCAGCACCGACAAGGGCCGCGCGCTCTTGACCGTTGTGCCGGATGCCATCCAGTCCCCAGATCTCACTGGGCAGTGGGAGGCCCGCTTGGAGGCGATCGCGGCGGGAAAAGAGCAAACTCCCGCGTTCTTGGCAGATATCCGCGCGTACGCCCGGGAAGTGGTTGACGCCGCTCGTCAACAGGCGAGCCAGACCATCGAATCCGACCTCGGACCGTGTCCGAGTTGTCACCAAGGGCACATTATCGCCGGCAGGAAGGCGTGGGGTTGCAGTCGGTGGAAAGACGGCTGCAAGTTTACCATCTGGAAAACCCTGGCGGGAAAGACGATCACCGAGGCTCAGGTCAAGACGCTGCTGGCCGGAAAGACCACCGGCCAACTGAAAGGCTTTACCAGCAAGGCGGGCAAGGCGTTCAGTGCCAAGCTGAAGCTGGACGGCGACAAGGTGACCTTCGTGTTCGGCAGCTCGGCGAACCGAGCGGGGAAGGGGAACCAGCAAGGCGCCTAAGCGACATCACGCGTACGCGAAAAGCCGGTGAGCGTCAGACAGACATCATCGAGCCAAAATTCATGCCCGATCACGCGCGTCTCCGCGCTCAGGGCGGTCCGCAGGTTGGGGTTCATCGAGTGGTCAAGGCGTTGAAAGGCTATACGTCCCAGGTTCGAGGTCACGAGTTCGCGTCGCTGAAGCGCCGGATGCCGTCCCTTTGGACCCCAGCGCATTTGGTCGAAACCTGGGGAGCGGCGCACCTCGATGAGGTCAAGCGCTCGATCGAAGGCGTGAAGGACAGATAGCCTTGCGAAAGTCGTTCAAATATCGCTGGTATCCCAAGAAGACACAGAAATTGGTCAGCGAAAACACGCTGGCATATTGTCGCTTGGTGTCCAATCGGCTCTTCGCCGAGCGCCGATCAGAAGTCCGGCAAAGCCTGTCCTCCGTGGCGCAGGCGATCCCTTTTCCGGTGCGGAAGGCTGCGATGCCCGTGCTCCCCTTCCGTCCACTGGCAAGGGTTGCAAGATGTCGCGAAGCGGTTGGATAAAGCCTTCCAAGCCTTCTTTCGTGGGATGAAGGCGGTGGCCCAACGGCTATGCGCGCCTTAAGTCCTTCGGCCGCTATCATGCGTTTACCTGTCCCCAAGACGGTCCCCATCCAAGGTAGGCGACGGCGGCATCGGTCGCCGACTGATCAACAGCGCGTCTTCGACCGCGGAGCCATGCGCTATGGAACGGTTGGCCACCGGCACCATTCATAGTAGACTGGCTATAGGTCACGACTATGGAAGTGGGCACGTGGACACCCGGCTGGTGCGATATGCGATTGAAGTGGGCCGCCAACGAAGTTTTACCAAGGCCGCAGCGCGGCTGCACATTGCTCAACCATCACTGAGCCAGCAAATTGCCAAACTGGAACAAGAGCTCGGCCTTCCCCTTTTTCATCGCACCCATCACGCGGTAATCCCCACGCCCGACGGATTGCGATTTCTGGAATTAGGGGAGCGGATCGTGGGCCTGCAAGAGGATTTGGTTCGGGAAATGCAAGAACGGCGGGCCGGAATTGGCGGCGAGCTCACCGTGGGAACTCCCACCATTACCGGAGAGCACGTGTTGCCGCCTTTGTTGGAGAACTTTCAAATGCGTCATCCGCGGGTCCGCGTCCGGATTGTCGAGGACACCCCGCTGGCTTTGGAACGCGCGACAGTCACAGGCTCCACCGACCTAGCCATCCTCCCCTTGCCCGTTGAGGATGCGAATCTTTCTGCCCAGCCCATCTTGACGGAGCCAATCTTGTTGGCCCTCCCCGCCGAATGGGGGCCGTGGATGTCCGAATGGCAATGCGCCCTCCTGGTCGAGGAGGACGTCCCGGATCCTCTTGCGCATTCCTCGGTTCCACTGTCGACGGTGTCCCGGGCTCCCTTTATCTTGCTCAAAGCCGGTTATGGATTTCGTCAGACCGTCCGCGAACTCTGTGCCGGCGCTGGCTTTCAGCCCCACATCGCCTATGAAACCAGCAGCGTGGAAATGGCCCAATCGCTCGTCGGCCACGGATTAGGGGTCACGTTGGTCCCCGCCATGGTGAAACGCCCCAGAGGTGCCAAGGCTCCTCGCTACTACGAATTGGCGGAACGACCTTCCCGCACGCTGGCTTTCGTCTACCGGCGGGACCGCTATCTCAGTCTAACGGCCCGCGAATTTCTATCGATGGCGGCTGGGGCCGCAGCGTATGGGCAGCATTTGCCAGAATCACCCAAGTAACTCTTAGGGACACGATGCCCAAGGCATGCCCTCCGCCCGGCCCACCTTCCGCGCGCCGGGCAATCCTGCGGCACCCCAAAGCCCTGGACAGCAAGGGCCCCGTATAGGAGGCGGTGAAGACGCTCTCATGAATCCCTTGCAACACCGCAATTTCAGGCTCCTCTTGAGCGGGCAATTGGTGTCCAATCTGGGCTCCAGCCTTTTCGTGCTGGCGCTGTTCTGGCAGGTGCAGGCCAGCACCAAGAATCCGCAAAATGTGGCTTGGTTAGGATTGGCAATGACGCTTCCCAGCGTAACTGGATTTCTCACGGGGGCGATTGTTGATCGGGTGAACCGCCAGCAATTGCTCTGGGCCACCGATGTCGTCCGCTTTCTGCTGGTTGGTGGGTTGACGGTGCTGTTGATGGTGCACGCCTTTTATTTCTGGCTCGTCGTGCCCGCCTTTTGGGTGGTCAACGTCGCCGGCAACCTGTTTTGGCCCGCCATGCAAACGTTGTTGGTGGACGTTGTACCGGTTCAGGACCGGACCGGCGCGGTGGGCTTCATGGAGGCCTCCGGACAATTCTCCAATGCGGTCGCCGGGCTCTTGGGCTCGTTCATGATTGCCGCCCTGGGATCGATCATCTTGTTTGCCTTTAACGCCGCAACCTTTCTAATTTCCGTCGCTTCCCTGATCGCCTTAAGGCTTCCTCGACGACCCGGCGTGCTGCCGACCCGCGATCGTCGTCGCTGGCACGTTCGGGACTGGTTCGCGGAAACCCGGGAAGGTCTCGACGGACTTTGGCGTTGGCGGGTCATCCGCTGGGTCCTGCCACCCGTTATCGTGATGAATCTTGCCTACGCCCCGTTCCTGGCCCTGTCCCCGGCCTGGTCGGCCAACGTCCTCCACCGCGGCCCCTTGGGCTACAGCCTTTTAATCCTTGCCGAATCGGTCGGTTCGTTGGGCGGAAGTCTGTTGGCTGGAGTCCTTTATCGCCGATGGCGGGGACCACTGCCCTGGAACGCGGGACTGGGATTGTCTCTGTTATTGTTCCTTTTTCCCGTCATCCCCACATTACCGGTGGATTTCGGCGCCTTGTTAGCTTTTGGCTTAGGCACGGGCATGATCAATACCCTCTTCTTGGGCCTGATTCAACGTCGAATTCCCGATTCCGTCCTAGGTCGCACCTTTTCCACGTTGGGCACCGTGTTTGGTGCTGCCCTGCCAGTGGGCACAGCCTTGGTGGGGATTTTCGTGGGCTCCGTCGGATTGTTTGGGATCTTTGCCGCCGCCACCGCCGGGATCGTTGCTGCCACCGTATACCTCTTAACCTTGCTACGATTCAATCCCGCGGTGGGCAGAGAGGTAACCGGGTAACCGAACCATCCGCGGTCAGCCTTGGCCAGCGC
Source organism: Bacillota bacterium (assembly GCA_021797675.1). Taxonomy (GTDB): domain Bacteria; phylum Bacillota; class Sulfobacillia; order Sulfobacillales; family Sulfobacillaceae; genus JAJZXC01. Next base: position 16,379 of record JAJZZH010000072.1, read on the forward strand.
GGTGCCTGACTTACCCGTGCGACTCCCGGTAGCTTAGCGATCGACGAAGGCCGGACCGCGCTTTGGCGGCTACCATCGGCTGGGACCGGTGGCCTCGGGTCGGCTGCCCCACCCCTAACGTTCAATCCATGCTTGCCCAGTGCGGCCTCCCGTCGCTCGACCCAACGGTACGCGATTGCGGTTATCCAAACCTTAATAAAATCCCAACCTTTTGCACAAAACGCTGTGACCACAGCAATTTAGGCAAGAAAAGGTTTGGATTGTTTCTTTGGTCGTATGCCTCCTTATACCCAAAGGAGACCCCCATGCCCCGCTTTGCCGGGCACCCACAGGAATGAAAAATGGGCCGCTGGGGCGATATCACGACGATCTGTATGTGGGGCTAGACCGCTGGCCGATGCCAGATGTGGTGGATCCAGTTATTTTTCAGAGGAGACGCCCATGCCCCGGGTTCGGGGCACCCACAGGAATGAAAAATGGGGACGGCCACTCCGGAAGGTCGCGTGGTCGCGGTCGGGATATTGTGGTGGTCAGGATCGAGCCGTCTAGATGTGGTGGTCGGCAAGGATTTTTCAGAGGAGGCCAGCCAAAAGGCGCCGACCCCCGCATGTGCCTTTGGATGTCCGTCGTCTCACTTGACCTGGGGTGGCACCAAATGAAGGAAAGCCTCAGAGAAAATATCCCAACCTTTTCTCGTCAGGAACGTCCAAGTTGAGGCGTCTTCAACAAAGGTTGGGATTTTATTAAGGTTTGGATAACCCAGGAAATCCAAACGTTTGGATTTTGTGAGCCACCACCGTGCTTATCGCTATCCCCAAAACGGCTTCGTGGCTATTGCAGCATCTTTGGTTGCCCTGACCAAGGTCGGCGAAATCCTGGCGGCACAGTGGGGCACCATGATGAACTTCTCCCCCGCCGGGCTAGGCCGAGGCGGGGGTTTCTGGATGGGTACCTAGCAATTCCTGGCCCATCGATCGCTGCACGGGAGGCCGTGGGCCTCCCGTGTGCGGTCATCTCCCCAGGCGTGACTTCGGACCATTGTGGTCCGCATTATCCGTGTCTCCGCAGCGCTACCCGGTGCCTTGTTATGGAAAACCTCCGAGCAAACCTGACGGCTTGCCGTCAGGATGAATCGGCATCGCTTCTTTGTACATAGATAATCTACGATGATATAAATACTCGACTTTCGCAGGTGGGCGACGCGTTGCCTTTGGAGCACCCATCGTCTTCGCGCAGTCGCTTTGCGTTTTTCGCCGGTTCCCTACGCCCGTGCTATACTGAAGGCAAGGAGCGGGTTTCATGGAAGGAGAACGGCCCATGTCCGAGCAACCGCCCACACCGCCAACCACGCAGGATTTTCCCGACCATTGGGGATTTTATCTCTTGCAGGCCATCAACCGGCTGGATGACAAGATTGACGCTGTACGGCGCGATCAGGAACAGACCACCAATGCTCTGCGGCAAGAGATCGGTGGCGTGCGGCAGGAGATTCATGCGCTCGACGCCAAATTTGAGCAGAAAATCGACACGCTCGATGCCAAGTTCGATCAGAAGTTGACCGGCCTCCAATATTGGTATTGGGGTACGTTGGTCGTTATTCTCGTGGGTTTCGTTACGGTGCTGTTCGCTCACGCCTAACGCACACGCCAACCGCACCATTTTGATTTTCCCCTTCGAACATCCCGAACACTCCGGTGCGATGACGGACCGACGAGCAGGGAATGGTTCCGCGCCGGCAGTGCCTTCCAGGCCAAGGCCGTCGGTCTCCGACGGGTGCGGCGTGAGGCGCAGGCGATTCAGAACCCCCAGTCGCGGTTCGTGCGTTTCACGTAATTAGTCAAACCGATGACAAAATAAGTTAGCCACAACACCGCCGTGCGCAATGAATACGCCACCCGCCCTGCCGAAGAGACCCTCGCCGCCATGGATCTCCGAGCGGTCGTCCATGACATCATCACCGATCACCACGCAACCAGCGCCCGCACCCAACAACGCGACCGCGACTTCAATTGGGGCTGAGAAAATAATCGGCAAAGGCTTGGAATTCGCTCGCCGCCAAGAGGAAGGCGATGGCGAGCGTCAGCGCGTGATTGCGTTGGCAGGCGGTGTTTGCGCAGCCGCTGGTGGGGATCCGGCCGCCATCCGCCGAATGCTGGCAGCCTTGGTGGTCATGGTTGGGTGTGGCTCGTTAGAGCGACGAGTTGAACCGTAGATATGGTCGTTATCGCGTTATATCCTGCGTAAACACAATCTACAGCGCGATAAGTGGCTGTCACGGCCTACCAGGCGCTGTCAAGCCTATTGACGGACATGAACAGTCCTCGCCTTTCGGCGTAGGGTACCGGTATGACCACCATTCGTCGCAACCTCGGAGGAACGCCCTGGCGATACGGGGGCCGATCCTTTTCGGAGGCCGAGATCGAAACCATTCGCACCATCCCCGACGACCCCTGGTGCACCACCCAAACGGCCATTGCCCGCGCCGTCTGTACCGCCCTGCAGTGGGTCACGCCAGCTGGCCAACACCCAAGGTGGATACCTGCCGCAAGGCCTTGCAGCAGATGGAAGCCGACGGCGTGATCGGGTTGCCGCTGCCTACGACCGCGCCGGCCGCGGCGCCCACCTTTCCCCCGGCTTCGGACCCGCAAGCCCCCGTCACCGGATCCCGGGGGGATTTAGCGGATCTGCGGCTGGTCCAGGTGGTGCCCGACAGTGCCCAGACCAAGCTGTGGACCGCACTGATGGTGCGCTACCATCCGCTGCACAGTGCCCGCATGGCCGGGGCTCAACTGCGCTATCTCGCCTATGACGGCGACCGGCTGTTGGGCGCGCTGGGCTTTGGCGCAGCCGCCCTCAAACTGGCCGCCCGGGATCGGTTCATCGGGTGGACCCCGGCGGAACGCACCGCGCATCTGCATCAAGTGGTGGAGAAGCGCCGCTTTCTGGTGATGCCGTGGGTGCAGGTGAAAGGATTGGCCTCGAACCTGCTGGGGCTCACCGCCCGCCGGTTGGCGGCCGATTGGCAGGAGCGCTACGCGTACCGCCCGGTCCTGGTCGAGACGTTCGTCGAGCACGGGCGCTACGCGGGCACCGCCTACCAGGCCGCCAACTGGGTCGATCTGGGGCCGACCCAAGGCCAGGGACGCTTAGCCCCCAGCCACCGCGCGCCCCACGCCGTGCGCGATCTGTGGGTGTATGCCCTCGATCCGCACTTTCGGGCCGTCCTGACGGACGGCCGGCGGACGGAGCGCTGGCTTCCGGGAAAGGGAGGAGCGCCGCGATGACGGTGCCCACGCGGACTTGGAAGCCCATATTGCGACGCACGGTCGCGGCGTGCTGCGGGCGGCCATGCTGTGCAGCACCTTCAGGCGAAGTTCTTGAGGTCAGGCCAGATCAGTTTCCACGGTTCGCGCATGGCGGAGCACACCCATACCGGTTGGTCCTCCTCCGCATTCACCACGTGGAGGTGATTTTTCAGGTGCGTGGCCAATCGCACTTGGCCAAAGATGGAGACCAATTGCGCCCGCGTAAAGCCCACCGCGATGACTGTGGTGGCCGTGCCAGGCGGGGGTCCCCAGTACCAGTAGGACATGTGGCCGCTATACACCGGCGGGAGGCCGTCCGCGGGCCCAAAGTGATTCACCGCGCCCGCCTCACCGTAGTTGCTAGCCAAGACGATGGTAGATCGCCGGACGGACGGCGAAAGGTTATGATACACGGCCGCAATTTCCTGGACGTACCTGGGCCACCCGATGGAGTCGCCCACCACCGAATTCAGCGCGATGATAGGCGTATGAGGCAACTCCTGAGCCGCAACAATCGGCCATGCCACCGGCACGAAAACCAGACTTAAACCCACGGCGGCCGCCAAGTGTATTTGGTCAAATAGAAGTGGACAGTGTGGTCAACTAAATTCCCCAGTTTGGTCATCAGAAATTCCCCAAATTGGTCATTACTATATATTCGGTCATAAAGAATTACAAACACAACAGGGAGATAGTGGCAATGCTGCCAATTTAATACAGATGCGTTGGGGTTCATTTGCACTGATGGCCGTGGCGACTCCCACGAACAC
>JAJZZH010000236.1 GCA_021797675.1 Bacillota bacterium
CTAGGAGCTTGTCCATAAATCCCCATGAGCACGTGCAAAACTACAATATATTCCGCAGTTTCTGGAAACGGTACCATATATTGTGGATACGGTTGGCATGATTCGAATTAATGGACATGCTCCTAGAGCGATCTATAGAAGACCGCAGGTTTTGATTCTTGATGAAGCGCTCGACGCGATGGATTATCAACGGGCTCAGACGGCGACCAAAGTAATCCAAGCATTGCTGCCCGAGGTAGTATTGTTGGTGATTACCCATCGCGGGGAAACGGTCATGGGAGCCCAAACGGTGTATTGGTTGGAAAGTGGTCGGATAACTCTGGGGGCCAGTGGACCCGAAGCAACATATCGATTCGTGCGCTCGCGGGCCGCTCAGGAGCGGATAGAGGAGACGGCCGATTGAGGAAACTAAGCAAAAGCAGATTGTCTGTCCTCCATGCGAAACATGGAACGAACGGAGTGTGGCAACGCGCTCATAACCTAGCTGGTGAGTTTGTCGCGATTGTCAATGACTCTGGTCTGGAGGCCGGAGTTTATTCGAACGAGCAGGCTCACATTGACTAGCCTCTGCCAACCGGGATCTCGTGAGCGAGTTGGCACCACCTTGGATGCGCGTCCTAGTGCAAGGCACCGTGGTCCCGTGCTGCGGGCTGAAAAAGGCGATGGCAACATTGCCGAAAAATCAACCCGGGCAGCCGTCGATGCTTGCCACGGTTGCCACGCTGCGCCGTGAGAGTGGATGAAGTTCATTTTTGAAACCGAGAACGTAAAAAACGGCAAGACCTTCGGAACATAAGGCACGGAATGGTGTAACGCTCGTGACATCTCCCCGTTGAGGCCACACGGCGTTGTACGCAACATCCTTGCCGACTACCACATCTCGATGGCCTGATCCTGACCACCACGATATCCAGATCTGCGACCGCGGGAGGTTCCGGGTCGGGCGTCCCCAATTCTTATTCATGGGGGTACCCCAAACCGAGGACATGGGCGTCTCCTGACTTGACATCTAATTTTTTGTTCGGTACTTTGATTTACGTACCACGGATTGATTCCATGGCGCTGCTCCTGGCGCAAGTGGCACCCATACGCTGGATACCCTAAGAGGAGGCGAGCGGCCGTCCAGCGGCAGACGTTGGCGGGCGGTGCGACGGTATCCTCTGCGCTCACGACGCCAAACGCGGTGGCGTCTAGCATCGGGGTGCCATGGATGCCATGGATACGATGCACCGAGAAAACTTTCGTTTACCATAAGAGTGCCCATTACAGCAACTTTGGAGGAGGAACACACCTTTGCTGAACATTGCCATCATTCTCGGCAGTACCCGTCCCGGTCGCAACGGTGAAGCGGTGGCCCGCTGGGTCTACGACATCGCAAAAGCGCGAACCGATGCCCGTTTTGAACTGGTCGATATCGCCGAGTTCAATCTTCCTTTGTTGGATGAGCCGGTGCCCGCATCGCTGCATCAGTATACCCATGAACATACCCAGGCCTGGGCCCGGAAGATCGGTGCCGCCGACGGCTTCGTTTTCGTGACGGCTGAATACAACCACGGAGTAACCGGCGCCCTGAAGAACGCCATCGACTACCTATATGCGGAATGGAACAACAAGGCGGCGGGATTTGTAGGGTATGGGTCTGCCGGCGCCACCCGTGCAGTCGAGCAACTGCGGATGATCATGGGAGAGCTCCAGGTGGCCGATGTTCGGGCCCAAGTTCGGCTGTCACTCTTTACCGATTTCGAAAACTTCAGTACCTTCAAGCCCGACGCTCAGCACGAACCGGAACTCAACAACATGCTCGATCAGGTCATCGCGTGGAGCAAAGCGTTAAAACCCCTGCGGTCGGCGGTTTCCTAAGATCGGGGCGGCTTGCACTTTCGGTCGAACGACTAGCTAAACCGGCGTTGAATGGCAGACACCCGATTCCCTTAGCAGGACCCGAGGGACTCGGGTCCTGCTTCGTTTCAGTTACGGTTGAAGGCGAGATCACTGCTTTGATTATGGGCCAAGCGTATCGGCGAACGGCCACCTGAGTTTCGCTCATCAACTATCATTTCGTCTTCTGCTGTTGAGTCCCACGATTTTTGGCCGCAAATTCGAGGTGTTTTCTCAAATTTGTTGGCCACGTTTTCCTCGTAGAACTCTAGGGCCAGGAACGCGATCGCGACCGCGAATGCCGCCATGGCCAGGACAAGACTGCCTCGTCGGAACGCGCGACGATAGGCCTGATCTACGTCATCAGACCGCCGCCAGACGGAGCCTGGCCTTGGCCAAATAACTTTAGACTTAACACTTTTCTGCCCTCGCTATCGCGGACGATTATCGGTGGAAAGGCTCAAGGAGATCATCCGTGAGGTGGAGGTCGAAGCAGGTTGCGTGGTGACATTGGCCCGCGGCACCGCTTTTTGCAAAGTCTTTGGCGATGCCGAACGCCTCCAGCAGTTCCCAATAGTCGGCGTCACCGTGCGCTCCTCAACCGTTACCAAATTTTGGCGTAAAGCCTCGGCGTTTTGGAAGCGCATTGGCCCATTAGGACCAAAAGTTTTAAGGACCGTCCGTCTTGACCATATACGGTGTTATGTTGTATAATACCTCTATGATCTACAAATCTAACAACAATGTGGTATATTCGTGCAAGTATCATGTGGTCTGGTGCCCAAAGTATCGGCGTCGGGTCTTGGTTCAGGGCGTGGATGAACGGCTGAAGGAGATCATTCATCAGGTGGCTGAAGAACGTGCGGTCGAGGTCATTAAGATGGAAGTCATGCCGGATTATGTCCATCTGTTGGTAGAGGTCGATCCCCAGTATGGCATTCATAAGTTCGTCAAACAGGTCAAGGGACGGTCGTCGCGCCTATTGCGTCAAGAGTTTCCTAAACTCAAGAGTCGTTTGCCGACTTTGTGGACGAACGCGTATTTTGTTTCGACCGTAGGGGGTACCCCGCATGCCATCATAAAACAGTACATCGAAAACCAAAAATCCGTCTGAGCGCGGTCGAAAACCACGCCATCGTTTGTCTGCGAAGGGCCCTTGCGGGTGACATCCCCACCAGAGAAAATCTTGCAGAGCGTTTTGAGGTAGCACGGCAGCTGTCCAATGCCTTGCTGGCCGAGGCCCTCAGACGTATGCACGGTTATCAACCGTCTCAAGCCTACAACGAGGCCCGTAAAATCCCACCAAGCCGAGGCGAAGAACATGCAGCGGTGTTTGCCGCTGCGTATCATGGCAGACTTCATCGAATAGGCGTGGTCTCAATAGGCCACGCCGATCCGCCAATCCTGGATTATGTCGATGCGGTAATTAGAAAACCGTGCACCGCGCGTTTGATGCGGTGATTGATAGAGTAGGTCAACCTCTTGCGAGGCGAAGCATTCGGGATTAGGCCGGTGACACCTCCCGATAATACCTGCAAACGGCCCATCATGCGCAGCACGTGCTGAAAATCATGAGCCGGGTCTTGCCGGTCCCAGGCCTCTACAACCGCCAGATTCCTGGACACTGCATGGTCTTTCATAACCGATCACCCTCCCCTCGGCCTGACTGCTCCGCAGATAGCGGCTCATCGGGCCAAACGACTCAACGAGGGTACGCCGGAGCCTGATGCTCGGGGTCCACCAGTTCACGATATTTATCGATGACTTTTTTCAAATCCTCCCAGGCTGCGGTTTTCCACGCCGGATTGCGCAACAGCGCCGCGGGGTGGTAGGTCGTCATGGCCCATAGCCCTCCCTCCAAGCGTTGCCATTCCCCACGCAATTTGCTAACCTGGGCCTGCTCGCCAACCAACGTTTTCGCCGCCGAAGCTCCCAAAAGCACCAAGATCCGAGGTTGGATTAGGGCTAGCTGAGCCTCCAAGTGCGGATAACACGTCGTCCGCTCATCGACAGTGGGCGTACGGTTATCGGGCGGCCGGCATTTGACCACGTTTACGATATACGCGTTTTCCCGTCGGTCGAATCCCATTGCCTGCAACATCTGATCCAATAGCTTACCCGCCCGGCCGACAAACGGGCGTCCCAGACGGTCCTCGTCGGCTCCCGGCCCCTCTCCGCAAAAAACAATTCGGCTGTGGGCGGCTCCTTCCCCAAACACAACCGTGTTCGCTTGTTCACGCAGGCCGCACAGGCGACAGCCGCTCACAAACTGGCGAAGGTCCTCCAAATCCTTAAACACCGGCATCGTACTGTACCACATGATCCATCGCAATACCCTCCCCGTCAGAGGACCCGAACCACCCGTGTGCATGCTTCCAGGTAGACCGTCCCGTCACGCGTCAACGTAGCCAGGCTGGAGACCTCCACCGAATTCACCGCAAAGGCACGCAGACGCCCGCCGGTGCGCTCAGCATAGCCGACAAAGGCGTGGATGGCGTAGGCGGTGTCATTCCATAATCCCAGATACATCATGACGTGTCCCGGCATCATTAAGAGGTCGCCTGGCTGGGCCAAGGTCCTGAGGTCAGACAGCCGACGGGTATAGGTCGTGCCCTCCGCCCAGATGGCCACCGGCGTGAGGGCTCGCGCCTGGGCGGCACTGTTGCGCGGCACCTGGATGCCTACCGTCCGGTAGGCATCCATAGTCAGGCTCGAACAGTCGTGCGTGCCCAGTTTGTCGCCCCAGGAATAGCGGTCGCCCAGCAATCGAAAGGCCGACGCTATCACCTCGGCCCGGGTGCAAGGCAGAGGTCCGAGATGAACCCGGTCTGTATCCTTTACCAACGCCGCATGCACAGCAAGCCTGCCGTCGGTGGTACGGACAGGATACCCCACTACGTGATGTCCGACCGGTGTCTGCCCGCCCACCGGAATCCCATTGGGCTCCAAAGGGTCGGACACTGGCCACAAAGGCAGATAGGCGCCGAACTCCAGCGGTTTTGCGGACACGGCCCAATCATACGGCTGCGGCTCGGTGGCCACGTCGTTGCCGACAATCAGCAATCGAGGCCGCGCCTCGTCCTTCATAGCCGTCCAGGCTTCCTCGTCGTCCAGGGCGACATGTTGACGGCGGACCCAGCCGCTCACGATTTGGGAACGTATCCACCACCACGCTTGATCTTGACTTTCGCCGAGGACGGACACCGGCTCAAAGATGTGCAGACGCGTTTCTTGGAACTGATCAAATTCGCGGTCATCCGCCGTACGGAAGCAGGCGCTGGCGGTCGGCCAGCGGCGTACGTTGGCTCGCTTGACGGTCACCCCGCGAGCCGACAGGGGACGGGCCCGGTCAATATTTCTCACCACCTCCGCCCACGCCTCGGCTGACCAAGGCCGGCCATCTTGGTTGAATCCCACCGGCGGTTCCGTTGACGGCTGCTCCGGGTTGAACGGGATCTCCTGGCGCAGGTCAAGCACGCCGGTCGCCACGGAGCGTTGCGCGGCCTTCGGATCCTGTGGCGCGGCCACCCGATCATCCAAGCCTACCCAGAACTTCGCTCGCCGCATGTCCGGATGCACCTGTGGAAGTCCCTTCATACCGTTCCCCTCTCGCGCCCCGCAAACTTGGTGCCTAAACCGGGTCCCTCGGGGAGCTCAATCCGTGAACCGTGGTAACGAATGCCGCCCCTCACCAAGCCCGATTGCAAGAAATACCCGGCATCCAGGTCTAGACTGTCGGCGTCGACCGCCGCCGCCAGCGCGGCAGCCGCGGTCACGGAAGCGATTCCCTCCATCATGCTGCCCACCATGATTTGGATTCCGCGCGCCCGGGCGAGCGCGGCCAAGGTCCTCGCCACATAAAGCCCCCCCGTTTTCATCAGTTTGATGTTGACCATGTCGGCTGCCCGCCGCTGAATCACCGCCAAGAGATCATCGATTCCATAGACCGACTCATCGGCAATCACCGGAAGCCGCCCCCGACGGCGGATCTCCGCTAGACCATCGATATCGCGGGCCACGACGGGCTGTTCCAACCATTCGACGTGGCAGGCAACTAGGGTGGGTTCATAGTTTAGCGCCTCCCGGACCGTCCACGCTTGATTGGCATCGACCAGGAGTCGCGCCTGCCCGCTCACCATCTCGTGGACAGCCTCAATCCGTTCCGGATCCCGTCCGTCTCGTCCCCCCAACTTCACCTTCAAGGTTGAAAATCCCTCGTCCTGCAGCTCACGCGCCTGGCGCGCCATCACATCTGGACCCGCCAAACTCACCGTGGCATCCGTCGTCAAGGGGCATCGAACGCCCCCGAGCCACTCTACCAGAGGCTGCCCCGTCGATTGCGCCAAGACATCGTGCACCGCGATGTCCACCGCCGCCTTGGCTGCCGTGTTATGTATCAGGGCAGTTTCGATCACGGCAAAAGCACGATGCTGCCGGCGGAGATCCACACCATCCTCCAAGCTCGGCAGGATATACTCGGTCAGCGCACACTGAATGGCGCCCTGCGTGTCTCCAGTCACTTTCCCGGTCGGAGCCGCCGAGCCGACGCCCTCCACGCCGGTATCGGTGCGAATCGTCACCCGAATCTCTTCCACCGCCGAAATCTGCCGAAGAGCGGTGCGAAACGGCGTCGTCAACGGCAAGTGGACGCTTTCCACTGAACTTCCGATAATCTTCAAACCATTCCCTCGCTTCTCGCCCGCAGAATGCGTCGCTTTACTCTATAAGATAAGCTACTGGCCGCCAATCGGGTAGGTCTGAAACAGGAATCGTTTCGTCATCAGCCCGCGTCCGCATTGCCCAAGCCAAGAAACCTGAAGGATTAAGGGGTTGCAGGTCAGCCGTCCGTTCCCCGCGCCGATGGTGTATGATAGAATCGGGTCGGTAAGCTTGCGTGTTTTTCGGCGGTGAGTGTATGCCAACGCGTACGCGAAGACATTTTCCAACGTCCTTTGCCATTTGCCCGAATGCCTGCCGATCGCAAGAACACGCGAGGCGGTTGGTTAGCAGGTCGAGGACGTGTCGGGGGTGCTATCAAGACCAACGGCTGAGTGTCCCGGCAGCGAATCGCAGGCCAATGACGATCTGAGGCGGCATCCAGCCGACGTAAGGGCTATTAACCGCCGGTGGCGTGGGGACGCGAAAACGCGCCGGCACCGTGACGCTTTTGGGTCCCATCGTAGAGGCGGTGACTACCATATCGTTCGGGTCCGCAGATCGGACAGAGAGGGGCTCCCCTCAAGGAGCCGTTGCACTGCGGACCGTTTCCCAGTTCTCCCCTTCGTACTCTCCGTGAGGAGAAATCCCATCCGATCCGAAAGGAGCGAAATCCTGGTTAAGGGGAGGATGCTTGATGAACGAACACCGGCCCGCTTTGAGCCGTGCGTCGTTGCCAAGCTTGAACCAGGTCAACTATGCAATATACCCATCTCGGTCGAAGCGGTTTGAAGGTCAGCCGACTTTGCCTAGGAACGATGAATTTCGGGCCGCTCACCTCGGAAGCCGACAGTTTTCATATCATGGATCAGGCGTTGGAGCATGGTATCAATTTTTTCGACACCGCCAACGTCTATGGCTGGAAGCAAGGTGAGGGCGTTACCGAACAGATTGTGGGCCGCTGGTTTGCCCAAGGTGGGCGACGGGACAAAGTGGTCATCGCCACCAAGGTGTATGGGGACATGGGGTCTTGGCCCAACCAATCGCGGCTTTCGGCGTTACATATTCGAAAGGCTTGTGAAGACAGCCTCAGAAGGCTGCAAACCGACCATATCGACCTGTATCAGATGCATCACATCGATCGTGACACCCCGTGGGAAGAAATCTGGCAGGCGATGGAACAGCTATATCGTGAAGGCAAGATTCTGTACGTCGGCAGCAGCAATTTCGCCGGCTGGAACCTCGCGGAAGCCCAGGAGTTGGCCCGTCAGCGTCACTTCATGGGCCTTGTCTCGGAGCAAAGTCTGTACAACCTCAATGCGCGCACCGTCGAACTGGAGGTCATCCCGAGTTGTCGTCATTATGGCTTGGGCCTCATTCCCTGGAGTCCGCTCGGCGGCGGCTTATTGGGCGGCATTCTCGCCAAGGTGGAAGCCGGGCGCCGGGCAAGCGAAAACGTGCAGCGGCAACTGGAAAAAGCGCGGCCAAAGATCGAGGCTTGGGAGGCGCTGTGTCGTGAAATCGGGGAGCGCCCAGCCGATACCGCGTTGGCTTGGCTCCTCCAAAATCCGGTGGTAACTGCGCCCATCATCGGTCCACGTACAGTCAGCCAACTGGATGAAAGCCTGCGGGCGCTGGAGGTCACCTTCTCGCCGGAGGTCTTGCAGCGCATTGATGAGATTTTTCCTGGTTACCGGCAGGCTCCCGAAGGCTACGCCTGGTAATCGCGACCCCCGATCACCCCCGGGGCGCCAAGGCGACCCCGGGGGTTTTTTGGAGCCAGAGCACCGCATTGCACAAATTCATTCGGGCGTTCACCGGGTATCAGGCTGGGCCCAGCCCGGATCGCACGCCTCCATGAACTCGTTGCCATTACTGCGAGCTTTTTGCGCAGTCGGGAATTGTGCATGAGTGCAGGGGGATCCGAGCAGGAGAACATTCCCCCCCAGAAATTCTGAACCACTCGCCATGGCTAAAGCGGCTAAAGCCGGGGGGTTCTAAAAACCTAAACCGTCACCCTCTCACCGCCTTCCACGCGTGCTTGCGCTCAGCATCCGCAGTCTTAGGTTCGAGCAGCAATGCTTTCTCGGGCGACCCGTTCTGACTCGGACCGCCGGGAAAGCGGACAAAGGTCGAGGGCCTAGGCCCTCGACTCGCGGGTTGGTTTTGCGTTGTCTGCCACCATGCCACCAAGCCGTGCGCAGGAGTTGTCTAGTGCAAGACCCTTGAGAAACTCTTAGCCCTAACCGGCCAACGGGCTGATGCCCGACGGTAGGACATGCGACGGTACAACCGACGGTAGGAGGGAATCTCCAAACACCCCCCAAAACACGGGGAGGAGCGGTATCCACAATAACCCCAGAGCACGGATTGGAAATCCGCAGGATAAGCTCAAAGTCGGGATTATTCCCGCGCCTGAAGGCGGGGGCTCTGCGCCCGAATTTGGTAACGGTCTAGGTGCAGCGTAGCGTGTCTAGTGCGCACTCGCTTCGTCGCCTCCGCGGCGACGCGGCCGAAAGGACAGCAACAGCGGACTGCCCCCGAATCCAAACTTCTCCCGCAGGCGGTTTTCCAGGTAGCGGCGATAGCTGAAATGCAAACGATCGGGATCATTCACAAAAAACACGAAATGCGGCGGACGGCTGGCCACTTGCGTAGCGTAGTAAAACTTCAACCCTTTGCCGCGGTCCGTGGGCGGAGGATTCACATGCACGGCTTCTTGCAGCAATTGATTCAAGCGATGGGTAGACAGTCGCCGAGTATACGACTGATAGGCTTCCTCCACGGCGGGCCAGATGGTGTCGATGCGCCATCCGTTCAATGCCGACACCGTGACCACGGTGGCCCACGACATGAACTCGGTGACCTCTTTTACGGCGGCCACCGTCGCAACGGTGCTGCCCTTGATCAAATCTGACTTATTGACCACGATCACACAACCTCGATGAGCTTTGATCACCTGACCGGCGATTCGCAGGTCCTGAGCAGCCATCTCCTCGTTGCCCGCCGTCACCAGCAACACGATATCGCTCCGGCGGATAGCGTCGAACGTTCGATCTACCGTTTTTTGTTCCAATCCGTCTTCGATGCGGCTAGGCCGCCGTAGGCCAGCCGTGTCGAGCACGACGAAGTGGCGATCCCCGACGTCGATGCGGGTGTCTACCACGTCCCGCGTCGTTCCCGGAATCGGAGTGACCAAGGCCCGCTCTTCGCCTGCCAGGCGGTTCAGCAGCGACGACTTGCCCACATTTGGGCGCCCTGCCAGCGCGATCCGAATTGGCTCGCCCAATTCTGCGTCCGCTATCGGTGGGCTCACCTTGGGCAGACACTCGACGATACGATCCAGCAAGTCACCCACGCCCTCGCCGTGCAACGCCGAAACCAGCACTGGTTCGCCAAAACCATACGCGTAATATTCCAACCCGTTAACCCGAGGACTTTCGGCCTTGTTCACCGCTAGGATCACCGGTTTATTGGCCTTGCGCAATAAATCCACCACCACCTCGTCGGCGGCGGTCGGTCCCGACAATCCGTCGATCACCAACACCAAGACGTCGGCCTCTTCAACGGCAAGTTCCGTCTGACCGCGGGTCATCGTCATCAGGGAGGCCTCCGAGTCCATCCAAATGCCACCCGTATCCACCACGGTGAATTCCACGCCATTCCATTCCGTCGACTCATACAGCCGATCCCGGGTCACTCCGGCAACCGGCTCCACGATGGCCCGGCGGCTTTCGGTGATCCGGTTAAACAAGGCCGACTTGCCCACGTTCGGCCGTCCCACCACTGCCACCAATCCCACCGCCATTCCTCCTTACAACCTTCTTACAACCTTCTTACAACCTTCTTACAACCTTCTTACAACCTTACGATAGCTGGCGCCTTCGGTACCGCCGCTTGCGTGTGGCCCGGGATCCCAGTGCCATCATCGCCCAGGCTATGATGCCGCTGGCCGCAATCAAGGCCAGCGCCGAGCGCCCAAGAGTTGCTGCCTGGCCGCCCAACCACAGCCAACGGACCCAGGCAGCCAACGTGCCGGCGCCGCTAACGGCCGCCAAGGCGGCGACTGGGTCCGCCGCCAGCAACTTTCCAGCCAGCCCCACCCCGGCCGCCGTAAGCCAAAATCCTGAGCCTGATCCCCAGACGGGATTCGGCCGAGCCTGAATCATCCACCACAGTGCCCCGCACCCGACCCATGCCAGCATGCCGCGCGCGCTGCGATCACGGATCAAGATCGCAAGGCCCGCCAAGGTGATGACGCCACCGCCCAAGGCCCAGCCGTGACGGCTGGGCCACCACCCGCTCGCCCCCACCAAGAACGCCACGCCTGCCGCGAGGCGCCGGGATATGCGGTGGCTCCACCACCATTGTTCACCAATCCCACCCCACCAGAGCGCGGAAATTCCGAGACACGCACTGAACACCCATACCCGGTCCATGGCCACCCCTCCGTTTGGAGGCTCACCCAAGCCATGGCAGGTTATACGCCCTCAAAAAGCTGGTCGTTGACCGAGCGTCCCCGTGAATCCGGTCCTGGCGGTCAGGAGCGTTAGGTATTTTCCTCTTCCTGCTGCTGCTCCTCCTCCTCCGTATCGCCCGCGAGTTCCGGTTGCTCGTCTTCCCAGTCTCCGGCGTGGTAGGCGTTCAGTCTTTGTTCCTCAGTCTCTTCCCCCGAGTCGGGCGCCTCTTCCTCCTCAGGAACAAAATCGCCCGCTGCGATATCCACATCGGCCTGATGCTTGGAGAGCGAAATGCGTCGCTGATCCGGGTCCACATAGAGAACCTTGACATAGATAATGTCGCCCACGGTGACTTCTTCGGCCGGAACCTGAATTCTTCGATCGGCCAATTGCGAAATATGCACCAATCCGTCAATTCCCGGCTCGAGCTCGATGAAAGCACCGAAGGCCGCCAACCGGACTACCTTGCCCCGGCAGATTTGCCCCGGAGTATATCGCTCGTCCACCGTATCCCACGGATTGGGACGCACTTGACGCAATCCCAACGAAATCTTTTCTTTATCACGGTCCAGCCGCAACACCTTGACTGAGATAACTTCGCCCACCTTAAGAACTTCGGACGGGTGCTTGATCCTTCCCCACGACATTTCGCTGATATGCAACAGCCCATCAACGCCGCCCAAGTCAATAAAGGCCCCGAAGTCGGTCAGGCTTTTCACCGTGCCCTGCCGAATCTGCCCCTCTTCGATATTTGACCACAGCGCGTCATGGGAAGCGCGCGATTCTTCTTCCAAAACCCGTTTACGCGACAAGATAGCGCGGCGCTTGTTGCGGTCGATTTCAATGACCTTCACCTTAACCGTCTGTCCCAAGAATGGATTTAAGTCGTTGACGAAGCCCTTAGCCACGTGCGACGCCGGGACAAATCCCCGCAGTCCCACGTCGACCACCAGCCCGCCTTTGACCACCTCGGTTACCGGAGCTTCAACGACTTCACCCTCGTTCATCAACGCTTCTAGCCGTGTCCACGCTTCCTGCTCGTCCGCCCGCCGCTTTGACAAGCGCAGGGTTCCTTCCTCACCCTCGTAGCTCACCACATAGACTCGAATCGTGTCTCCCAGACTCACCACGTCTTCGGGACGCTCAACCCGGCGGTGACTTAGATCTTGCAGATGAATGATGCCTTCCGATTTGGCCCCAACATCCACCAAGACCCCATCGTTGGAAATGTGGACCACCTTCCCTTCCACAATCTCCCCGGGGTGCACTTCTTCCAACATCGCGTACGACATGGACTCTTCCATTCCCATTTCATGGTCCGCATCGCCCTGGTGTGGATCTTGCTGTGTCATTGGGTCCCGTTCTTCGTCGTGCCGATCATCCATACCGCCGACCCCCTCAAAAGTTGCCTTCTCGAGCCTTCCTCTCGTCCATCCTCGGGATAAAGAGCTGCGCAAAGAAGGGAATTTCTTTTACATATTACACCGTAATCCTAGTGCAAGCTAGGACTTTTCCGCCTGGTCGAGTTTTCGTCCCCGCTCGATTTGCTCGCGAATTTTTTCCACCAACAGGTATTGGGCATCGCCAGTCGGCATTTCTTCCGGAATTGCGAAGGCTTCGCCCACGGAGTATCGAGTTCCCCGCCGAAATCCATACGCGCCGGCAATCCCAATCGGCACGATTTTCGCTCCGGTTCGCTTGCTCAAGAAAATGCTCCCCGACCGCGCCGGCTGCAAATCCCCGGTTGCGGTCCGATGTCCTTCCGGAAAGATCAACAGTGCACGACCGGCCGTCAGCAAACTGAGCGAGGTACGCAACGCCTGGCGGTCGGGTTTTCCCCGTTTGACCGGATACGCGTGAACAAGGCGGATCAGAAAACCCAACGGCCGAAACCGAAAGAGTTCCGCTTTGGTCATGTAATATAGGGGCCGCCGCACCAACGTTCCCACCACCGGCGGGTCGAATCCGCTGACATGATTGCAAATGATGATGAGCGGGCCTTCGGTCGGAATCGACTCAAACCCGGTAGACTTAATCCCAAAAAATCCAATGAATAACGGACGCAGCACGATCTGCAGTCCGCGATACAACCAATCAGCGAACATGTTCTCGACAATGTGCCATGACCTCGGCCACCACCGCCTCCACGTCTTGATTGCTGGTGTCAATCAGCACCGCATCCGCCGCTTTGCGCAGCGGCGCATGGACCCGGGTCGAATCCAAATTGTCCCGGCGGGAAATGTCTTCGACCAATGCGGCGAGATCCATTTGGTAGCCGATGCGCGCCAGATCACGCTGACGGCGCAGAGCACGCGCGGTCAGCGACGCGGTTAAGAAGAACTTAAATTCCGCACCGGGGACGACCACCGTCCCCACATCGCGGCCGTCAATCACCACGCCGCCCTCCCTGACGATTTCTCGCTGGCGCTCTACCATCTCATTGCGCACAGACAAAAATTCCGCCACCAACGAAACGCTGGCGTTCACTTCCGGCGTCCGCAGCAAGCCCGTCACCTCTTCGCCGCCGAGGAATACGCGTGTCGGAACCCTGGGATCTCCGCTCACGTCGATTTCCATCGTTTTCAATAGCGCCAGCACGTCTTGTTCGTCGCGCAGATCCACACCCGTGCGCAAGGCCTCCAGGGCCAATGCCCGGTACATCGCCCCGGTGTCCAAATAGCGGTAGCCCAGTTCAACCGCAACGCGGCGGGCCACGGTGCTCTTCCCCGCTCCCGCGGGCCCATCGAAGGCGATAATGGGGCGCCGCTTAAATGACATTCTGGTCGCCCTCACCCGTATCGTCGTCAAGGTCGGTTCGCAAGCTTTCAGCTCTGCCGAGATATATGTGACGGACGGCACGCTGAGACGCCGAAGTTTCCGCCATCATAATCACT
Organism: Bacillota bacterium; assembly: GCA_021797675.1. Taxonomy (GTDB): domain Bacteria; phylum Bacillota; class Sulfobacillia; order Sulfobacillales; family Sulfobacillaceae; genus JAJZXC01. Next base: position 13,889 of record JAJZZH010000236.1, read on the forward strand.
CGAATGGCCTTGGGCAAAGCATCGGGCACCGACAGCTCCCGCATACAGATCACCGGCACCCACTTCCAACCCAGTTTTCGAGCGGCTTCGGCCGGAAATGCGGCGCTGAGGTCGGGCGTCAAGCTGAAGAATATGCTCGCCATGGCCTCAGGGTCAATCCCGTTTTCCTCGGCCATCTGCTGCAACAACTCCATGGTCGCAGAGATAATCGCTTCCGCATCGTCGCGCTCGACCGTCGTAGCACCACGAATTCCCCGAATCATGTGGTTTGGTCTCCTTAGCTGAATTTTCCACCGTGAACGGCCTCGCGGCTGCCGGCTCCTCGTGCCTCACACTCGGTCCCAATGAGAGTTCTATTGCATTATAATACAATTATCAAAGATCCTTCAGCGCCGTCAATGATAGTCCGAATCTTTGACGTACCCGGCTGGCCGCTTCCCCTCGACGCTCTGAATTGGCCGGCGGCAGCCGAGATCTCATCGTCCGTAAGCGGCCCGAGCTTGGTCGACCGAAAACGAGGTGGCGCGATTGACGTCCAACCCACTCTTGCCTCGCACAAATCCGGGGGCTTTCCCCGAATCCCGATCCCTACGAATATATGGGGATTGGCCAATCTTGGCAGAATTCCACTGGGCAGACATGGTCCGCCAAGACCTGCCCGTCTCCATCCGCCTCCTGACGCATGCCCGCGATTATCTCTACCAGGATCGTGTGGGACCGCTGTTGGTCGATACCGCACGCAACGCCGCGGCGGCCCGCATCAAGGGGTATCAGGACACCTATGTGGCGACCGCCCGCGACACCGATGCCGGCCTGATCATCACGTGCTCGTGTATGGCGCCCCGCCTATGTGCGCACGCCGTCGCCCTGCTGCTGGTCCGCCAGGAGGACCCGGACGCATTTTTCGACGTAACCCGGGTCAGGGTACCGGTGAGGACCCCTGCCTGGTGGCCCTGGATGGCTGGCGACGCCTTTAACTGGAAAACCGTCCCGGATCGGGCCACCGGATACATGCGGCCGCGCTCTGCACGCCCTCCGGCCCAAGTGGGCGACGAGCCCTGGGCTGCACAGGCCCCCGCCCAGCAACATGAAGACTTGCTGAATCAACTTGCTCTGGTCCACCCTTCGTGGTGGGCCTGTGCAGAGTTTCTAAGCCATTATCACGCTATCTGGCAGCAATCCGGGCTCGTCACGCGAGCGCTCAAACATTTTCCGGCCTGGATTGACCTTGCTTGGCGCGGTCCCGAAATTCCCCTTTCCCCCCTGTGGGAAAAGGCGCCCGCCCAAATCCGCCAGTCGACGCACACGATTCAACAACGGCTCTGGCAGTCGGATCCGGCTGACGACTCTCCCCTGACCCGCCTCAGGGTCCTCACCATGCTCAATCTCCTGGAAATCGGGTTCGATCAAGCCGCTCAGCACGCAAAGTTGCAGGACCTCCGCGAAGGCTTTGCCTGGGCGGACCCCGGTGGTATAGAGCGAGCGAAGTTTCTCCAGCGCACGGGCCAAACCCGCGACGCCGTCCGCCTCCTTGAGCGTTATCTACCCGCCGAACGATCGTTGCGATCGCCCTACCGCTCGCTCTTGATCGCCTGGACCGAGGGCTCCGAACGCTTGGCCCACCAGGTGGCGGACATCCTGGAAAACCCAAGCCGCGCCAAGCGACAAGCGCTCTTGCAATCTCTTTCGCCCCTCGCGGCGGACGAATTGCTGCGTCAATTCCCTGGGCTTAAATCCGACGCACCAGATTCGCCGTCGGAGTAATCCCCGGCAAACGGCCTCGCTTGGCCACCGGCCGTCCGTTGACCTCCTTGAGATCCATGGTCATGTCCAAGGGCGGCGCGGCCGCAATATAACTCCCCACCCCAAATCCGGTTGCGCCCGCCTCACGGAGTTCTGCAATCCGGTCCGGCGTCAGCCCGCCGGACACAAAGATCCCGACGTGGCCATAGCCTGCTTGATCCAAGCGAAACCTTAACTCGCGTACCAGATCCGCCGTCACCCCGCCCCGTTCTTTGGGGGTATCCAGGCGCACTGCCTGCAGCCGGGCGCCCAATTCACCGGCCACGCGCAGAGCCTCTTCGATCTCATCATGGAAGGTATCTACTAAAACCACTCGCGGTGCCGCCTTAGGCATCACGCGGTCATAGGCCTCAGCCGCTTTCACGGTGTCGCCCAGGATCAATAGCAGGGCATGCGGCATCGTGCCCGACGGCAACTGCCCGACTTGCCGAGCCCCTAAGATCGAACTCGCTCCCTGGCATCCGCCTAGGAGCGCCGCACGATCCAAGACCGGAGCGACCGCCGGGTGAACGTGACGCGCGCCAAACGAATACACCGGAACGCTGCCCGCCGCCCGCACCACGGCACGCGCGGCCGTGGCCCACCCCGAAGCCGATGCCAACGTCCCCAGCAAAGCGGTCTCGTACAGGCCGAACGCCCGGTAGGGACCCCGAATTCTCATCACGACGGTTTTCGCCGTCACTTCGCCGCCATCCTCGGCCGCCTCCACCTCAACGCCCTCGCCCGCCAAAAGGCTCACAGCTTCGTCGACCCCGGCGACCACACCGTCGCGGTTGGCAAATACTTCTGCCGTCACCGGCGTTTCGGTGAGTCCCAAGTCGTCCAATATTTGTCGGGTCCCAACGAAATAGGAGTCCGCCGTCAATCCGGAGGCAATTTCGTCCGGAGTCGCGGAGCGGATACCGCGCTCCGGCGGCTCATATGCCCATACCGCCTCGATACTGTCGATAAAATGGTTGGCCACCTGTGACCCGCCGGCAGCTCCCAGGCGCCGGTAGCTTGCCCGGTATTCTCACCCGGGCAAGCTACCGGCCAGTTTGGGGCTGGCCCCGGCTCCCTCCTTCTTTTACGCGCGCGACCGCGCGGGTTGTTGCCGTTCCGTTAACCCCGTCGGCTCGTGGACCGCCCGGTACCTGGACCTGAGGCAGAGCGCGGTCGACGCCGCTGATCTGAGCGCCCATCCGGAGGGCCACCAACGCCGCTCCGGCTCGCCTGAGCGGTTCCGGGACGGTGGACCGCTTGCTGCAGATCCCGGATCTCGCCCGGAGCCAGGGCCCTGGCCTCGCCCGGCTTCATCGACCCCAACGTCAAGCCGGCGTACTGCACTCGCGTCAACTCCAGTACGGGATGCCCCACCGCTTGCAGCAGGCGCCGTATTTCGCGTTTTCTTCCTTCGGTTAGCACCACGCGCAACTGGGCGTGATGGCCTTCCGCACGCAGCAATTCGACGCGGGCCGGCCTGGCCAGCCCATCATCCAGCTGAATTCCCCGTTCGATGCGGTGCAGACGGTGCTGCCGAGGCACCCCCTCCACCCACACCTCGTACACTTTAGGCACCTGAAACTTGGGGTGGCTTAGTCGGTAGGCCAGCGCTCCGTCATTGGTCATAATCACCAAGCCGCTGCTATCGCGATCGAGGCGCCCTACCGGATACAGACGGCCGGCTGCTTTCGGCAGCAATTCGGTGATCAGATGTTCCGCATGGCGATCCTTCAAGCTGGAGGTATACCCCACCGGCTTGTAAACCATCCAATAGGCCTTTGGATTCGACGTCGGCAGCGGACGTCCGTCTACCAGGATCCGGTCGCGGGCGGGATAAACCTTTTGTCCCACCACAGCGGCAGTTCCATTTACGGTAACGCGTCCCTTGAGCACCCACTCCTCGGCCGTCCGCCGGGAAGCCAGTCCGGCTTGTTGGAGCACGCGTTGTACCCGAATTCCCTGCTCGGGATCGGGACGCTGACCCTGTGGTTGGTCCTGGTTATGCATCGCGATATGCCGCAAGTCGAAAAACACAGGCGATTTCCACCGGCGCATTCAGAGGCAACGAAGCCACCCCCACCGCCGACCGCACGTGGTTGCCGCTATCCCCGAACACCTGACGGTAGAGTTCCGAGGCCCCGTCGATGACCTGAGGTTCGCGATAAAACCCAGGCGCTGTCTGAACATAGCCGGTCACCCGGAGGACGCCAGCGAGAGCATCAATGCCCCCCGCCACCGCCGCCGCCGCGCTGAGCGCGTTGAGGGCGGCAACCCGCGCCGCTTGTTTGGCCTCCTCCCATCCTAGCTGGTCGCCTACTCGCCCCGTCGCCACCAAACGTCCATCGACCAAAGGCAACTGGCCGGATGTAAAACATAGATCGCCGTGGACCACGGCGGGCACATAGTTTGCAACGGGCCTCGGCACCTCAGGCAGCGTTAGGCCCATTTCCTGAATTCGATCGCTAATGGAATCCACGGCTATCCTCTCCCCTGCCGCCCTTGATCCGATGGATCGCAGGCAGACGATTCCCTTCGTCTATTTTCCCTCACTCCGGCTTACTCTGCTAGATCCGTCCCCAAGAGCACATTATCAATCAACCGTGCCCTCCCAATCCGTGCCGCCAAAGCCAAAAGCACTGGCCGCTCGTCGAGCGTTGCTCCCACCGGGTCGAGGCAGTCCCAGCTCCGGATTTCCACGTATTCCGGAGTAATTGCAGCCGACTCGACCATGGTCAGCACTGCATCGATGAGCGCCGCCTGCCGTCGTTCCCCCTCGGCATACAGCCTTTCGGCTGCCGTGAGGGCGCGAAACAAGGTGCCCGCTCGTTCACGCTCCTCGTCGGTCAAATACCGATTGCGGGAGGAACAGGCCAAGCCATTGGCCTCGCGCACCGTGGGAACCCTGACCACGCCGACGTCAAAGTTCAGATCTCGCACCATCCTGCGGATCACCGCCACCTGCTGCGCGTCTTTGGCACCAAAAAAGGCAAAACTCGGCCCAACAATATGAAACAGCTTGGCAACCACGGTGGCCACCCCGGAAAAATGAATAGGGCGCGTCCGCCCACACAAGACCTGAGTGATCGGCCCCAACTCAATCCGTGTAGTGCTCACTCCCGCGGGATACATTTCGCTTACCGCGGGCGCAAACACCACATCTGCCCCGGCGGAGCGAGCGGTCACCAGGTCGCGGGCGAGATCCCGCGGATAGCGGTCATAGTCCTCGTCGGGTCCGAACTGCAGAGGATTAACAAATATACTGACGACCGTCAAGCCGCCGCGGTTGGCCGCCGCGGCAATCAATCGCTGGTGCCCTTGATGTAGGAAACCCATGGTCGGCACCAAGGAAATCCGACGGCTTTCCCGCCGAAGCTTACGCATTTCCGCTATCGTTTCAATTATCCGCATGAATGTCCTTGCTCGGTGAGCACCAACCCGGCTTCCTCCGTTTCCTCCTGCCAGCGCTTGAGCCGACTCACCAATTCGCGCTCACCAACGGTTCCCGTCACGGCTAAGGCCGGCGCGTCACTTCCGGCATAGGCGACCTTCAACCAAGGCACCTCCTGCACATGGCACGCCTCAGCCCAGTCCGCAAAGGCGGTAGCGTCCACCGCGGTCGCGGTCAGCTTGGACGCGTTGGCAAACGCCAAGCGTTGAACCAGAGTAGCCATCCGCGGGCTGTGCGGGCACGTCGGCGTCACCATCAGGCACAGATTCATCCGCCGGCGAACCGACCGGCACCAAAAGTATGTTTGCGGCTCAACGAGCAGCCTTTGCCGAGATACGTCAAGCATCGCATTCAACAGGACGCCAAACTGGTAACCGGTCGGCAGACCGAGGAAGCGAAAGCCGCTGGGCCGCCGGCGATGATTCAGCAATGCCCAGGCCGGACCCCGGGCCAGCGGCGAGTGCTGGTCGGTCTCTTGGCCCGACGTCCACAACATCGAAAGACGAATCTGCTCGGGCATCAAGGCATGCACTTCTTCAGCCAATTGCCGACTAAGAACCGACCGCGGATCATCCTCCCGGCCAACCAACAGCCATTCCACCGGTCGCTGCATCTGGGCCAGCATCTTGGCGACCGTTCCCCTCTCCCGATCCGTCAAAAACCTCATCAATCCCGCTATTCACGCTCCCGACCGCCAACTCATCGCTCGCGACACATATCCGTCAAGATGACTTCAGTATACTCAAAGGCATCTTGTCCCACAATCGTCTCGGCCCCCGGACACCTCCGCATTTGGGGCGAACATCGTCATAGCTCAGCCCACTGGGCATTCCTTGCGGCTTAGTTGTGAGCCGCGTGGATCATCCGACGCCGATTTTGCCTTGTGGTCTATAGCAAAAATTCCGACTGCCTTAGCAACCTCTCCACGTAGGGTGCCAGGGTGCCATCAATGCCAGGGTGCCATCAAAAGGAAATTGGCGCTGGGCAATCCGGGTGAGCAAATCCTCAACCTCGGCGTTGGCCGCGGCGATCACGTCTTCGGGATAACCCATCGTGCTGGCATTGGAGGTAAACGCTTCGCGATCAACCACGGCCGCCTCTCCATCCCGATAAATCCCATCCAAATCCAAGTCAACGAACTGTACCGTCGTGGCTCCGATGTGGGCCGGCAACGCAATATTGCAGTAATATTGGCGTAC
>JAJZZH010000192.1 GCA_021797675.1 Bacillota bacterium
CGATTTCCTTGCGACATATACGCCCCCGAAAGTACATGATTAACGGAATAAATGAATGGGTTCCTCGGACGCCGATTTGTCCGAGAATCGGCGGACGTATTGCATCGATTCGGTCCACGCCGCTTTGATGTGCATCCTGATCGCCGGCAGGCACCTGGCTTCGATGGTATCCCTGAGGGATTCAGGTCCGTTTATCCTGGCAAGTTCGGTCTTTTCTCGGATGCGCCTTGTAATCTTTTTGACGCCGCTGGCGTTACATCGGTATCGAGAATGTTGGGGGAGAAATAGGAGCCATGCGAAACAGCACACCAAAGCGCGGGCGGATTTCTGTGGGGAGGGCAGCCCTCATCCTGGCGGGGTGCGGGATGAGCGTCGGCATCATGGCAGAGCGTTTTCCGCCAGCGGTCAACCCCGGGCCGACGCCAATTCAAGCCTTGCACCAGTTGAAAGCCGCAGAAGTCGCCCAGGCATCACAGTCTGGAACACTGATCCCGCTTTTGCGGCGGCGGTTTCCCACCATTCCGCAATCGATCTGGATGACGCAAGTCGCCGCGGTCCCTTTTGATCGGCCCAACAGTCTACCGGTCATCGTAGTCACCGAGCTCAAGGGATCGAATCCCCGCCAGCAGCTCCTCACCTATACCAGACACGGAGTGGTCAGCCAACCGACTTCCTCCATACTCGCGAACCCGCTGGCATCGGAAAACCCGGGACTGGTACTGGGAAACGTGAGTGGTCGGCCGGCGTTTTTAGTCACCTCCGATCCGCTGTATAATCAAGTCAACCTCGTTTGGTGGAGAAACAACGCTTGGCACCGGGTCTGGTCTCAAGTGGTGACCACCGGCGACGTGGTCAGCCTCCACAGCGTACAGCGATTTGTCACCGGCAATACGCCCGGCATTACGTTTGTGTTGGTGCCGGGATCTCATCCCTACTACCGGCCAGTCCCATCGCGATCGACGGAACCGTATTGGGTCATCGATCCCAAAGTCGGCAGGTTGGGCAAGCCACTGACGATCGTCGGCTGCATTCCGGCAATGGCCGGGAAGACGCTCACCTTGAATTGGAGCGCACCCAACGTGTTGGTGCAGTGGCAAGTCCCCATCGCCAAGAACGGCGAATTCAGCGTGCGCGAAACCATCCCATCCCGCATCGACGGCCAACCCGCTCCCACCGGGAGTTATACCCTGAACACCGTGCTAAATCGTTGGGGAGACAGCACGGAGTTGCTCCAAGGCTATGTGAGTGTGTCGCGATCGCAGTAAATGGGATTCGGGTAGCTAAAATGATGACACCAGTCGAGCTCTCGGCACCTCAGTGGGTACACTACGGGTGTCATCATTTTAGCTACGGGAAACACTACGATTCGTGGGAATCAACTCCTCCTGCTCGCCGATTCTGTAGCATAGTTCCGAAAAACTCTGCGACTGTTTTTACCACCAACATACACCATTGCTCTTCTACGGCCTTCGCCGCAAAGGCAATCGGAACGAACAAACACACCCACTGCACGAATGCGTCCCTTGCGAAATCCCACGGTAGGGTTAGAAAGGCGGCCAATCCAGTCACGATGCTCCATCGCGTATGACTCAGAGCCTTCATGAGGGATTCGTGAACGATCCCGGAATTGTTACGAATCGCCTCTTCGCTGGCCCGCACTACCTCCGGATGGTGCACATAATCCATCGGCACACCGTGGGCTTGGAGAACGGCGGCACGTAGTATCGGCAACTCAAAAAATGCCTGCATTGCCTCTGCTGGTTGAAGTACCTTCAGCAAAGGCACACCGACGCTAGCGACGAGCAACGCGCCTCCCACGCCAGAAAGTACATAAGCCCGAGATATCAACGGCAGGTGATCCCGGATACGCCATAAAATGTACGTCCCTCCTAAGACAAGCCACGGTTGATTCCATAACAAGCCGGCCATCCTAATAATCCAGGGTCTTTGGAACAACCATGCCAGAATGTTAACTACGAAGCGAACTTTAGGGTCTCCTGTCCGATCCATTGAAGGTGCGGGGTCAAGAAGATTAGCAGAATATTCTTCAACCGTTTTTACTCCTCTCCCCTGGCGATCCCACGCTTGGATACTATGAAATACCTGCTCTACCGCATCAGGTGTCGCCGTTTCTAAGAACTCCTTCGTAATATTGGGGATGGTTAGGACGTCATGAGCCACCCTAATGACCAACGCGCTCGTGCTGGCGATCCAAAACGCTTCGTATCCGGTCAGTCCGATATCGGTTTCGACAATGCGGTGAGCCAATTGCTCATTAAATGACCTAAAAATTGGGGAAATCGGCTCCATGTCGAGTCCATCCCCTTGTAATGGCACCTCCCCGCTGCTGCGCATTTTGGCGCGATAATGGCCCTGTTTTTTTAGCAACCGATAAGCATGCCGTGCATAGTCGCGGAGAGCGGTCTCTAAGGACGCTATGGCCGCATTTTGCAGCGCTTCGTACCGATCGCGATGCGTCTGCCCGTTCTGAGGGTCACGTATCCAATCCAACACAATTTGCATCTCGGGCTCTTGATACCGCAGAAAGTTTTCTAGAAGATAGTGAATATTAAGTAGCGCTCCACGCTCTTCAGGAGTAAAAAGGTGAACGTAGCTCCCGTTCGCCACGTCCCGGATGAAAGGAAAACTGATTGGGTTTAGCAACTCCGGAAGCTCGGCCGTAATTAGAGCAATCCCCTGACACCGTTCGATATCGCGGCTAATCCCTACGAGAAATTGCTCCCGTTTCTTGCGTTCAGTCCACCACGTCAAACTGACGGCGGTGAGAAACCCGCTTAGCGCCCCGATGCCCGCACCAACGAGCGTCGCACTGGCCGCAGACCACTGAAATCCGCTCATGTTGTGGCACCACCAAATGCATTATTGACACAATTGTCAACGGATTTATAGGGATTGTCAAATCATGGTCTTTACGTCCGCCTTTGTGGATCGTCTGGAACTAGTCCCAGACAGCCACGAGAACAGCCCTTGATCACGGCGGCGCCCCTACCCATAGGGGTGTGCCAGCGGTGCGGCACTGCACTGCGCACGGTCGGGGCTGATCGGGCGCGGGTGGTGCTCGGGATTTTTGGCGATTATTCGCTGCAACGGGCGTATGGAGTCTGTCCCCAAGGGCACGGTATGATGTGCCGGTCGACCGGCAACTCGGATTAGGCCCGGCTCAACCCCCCCATTACTCAGCCGAATGCTCACGCGGTTGGCCATCGAGGTCCCCTTTGAGCAAGTCGCCGACATCGTGGAGGAGACCCTCGGGAAAGTGCGAGTGGTATGCGCTGGCTCGAACAGGGGACCCAAGCTATCGCTACCCTCCGCGCCTGCTATCGATCGGGCAAGTGGGACGCCTTTTGGGCGCAACAGCCTTGTGCCCGATTGGGCCCAGAAAAAACGCCGAATTGCTGCCTGATCACAAATTTCAAGTGGACCCCCGTGGAAATGAGGATATTGGGCTATGTGCAATCTGAGGTTGGATGTTGGAAACTCAAACGGACGGCTCCGCGATGGAGCACCTGCTAATCGTGGATCACAACGAGGGGTAAGGGCCGGTGCTAATACGAACGCCCCCGAAAGTCTACCATTAAGTCCGCGAAGTACTGCAACTAAGGCTCGGTCACAGTACCTCGGAAAACACGGGGACTGGTCGACAGTGACGCCCGGAGCCTGGTCCCTTCCGGTCAAGCCGACCGTTAACAAGGGTATTGAGCGGACCTTCAAGCGACCCTTCAGTGCCTCGTCGTTGCGCACTGGAGTGTCATTTTCCTCTTGTCGCCGACGGTGAGGGTCAGTAGGACCAAATGCTCTCTTTAATTAGTGTAGCGACCGTCCCAATTATGGCGTGTTGGATGTTGCGAACGCTTTGTATGCTCTCCATAATGTTGGTCATCGTTTCGTAAGAAACAGAGAGGGACGCCGTCAGCGGTTCTTCCGCTTGTCCTGACTCCGGAACCGCTATCAGAACTAACATTTTCCCAGTGAAATTGGGCCCTCTCGCTGCCGCAACGTTTACATCGTCGGTCACAATTTCAGATGCATCCTCAATTAAAACGCTACCGTGTTTGATTTTGTTATGCGTGCCTTTAACGCTGCGGGAATTGGACGGGTTAACGACTCCGGACCCTATAACAGACGAATCGTACGTTGCTAAATACATGTCGGCAATGCCGCGCAAATGCTGTGGAATTTCGTCGATGTGCTTAACCATTTCGTCTGGATCGTCTCCGGAGCTGGCAACAGCTACTCGTAGTTGTTCCAACTCCGACTCCGTAATCCCAAGTACAGAAGCCAACGACGGCAATGTCTTCCACTGTTGTGCTAAAGCATAGGTATCACCGACGTTTGACGAATGATAATTGACGTATTCAAACATGATCCCATTAGGCTGCCTTCGGCGAATCGCATATAACAACGCGGCCAGATCCTCAATCGAACTGAGATACTGGTCATATAAGAATGCCTGTAAAATAGCAGCCCCTCTGCCGTAGTTATCCGTCCATGCAGGTCCCTTTGGCCGTGCTGCTGCATAAAGTGCTTGGCTTGTAACCAAACGGCCATTCACACCAAAGTTAAATCTATCACGGAGAAACCCCAAGTCTCTCTCGCTAGTAGACCGGATTGACACTCGCGACTCACTCCTTTGTTCACATCGGGATGTAACTGTATTAGGCAACTAAATTTGTTCCGACTTGGCAAAAGGAGCTGGGCAATGTTTATGACGCATGAACAACCTTTTCGACCCAAGGTAAATATAACAGACAATTATACCAGGTCGCTAAACGGCCCGCATGTGCATTAACGGCCCCCAACTCAGGCGGCTAGTCCAACCATGTTTTGCACAAAACAGACCGAGTCCCTCGTGATGACGTCGGAGACCATCCAACCGTAGATTGCAAATAGCCGGATATTGACAATATGTGGTCGCGTTCGAGCATGGTGGGCCGAATTAGGCAAACAGCCCGTTCACGACCGTTTCCCATTCGTCCTGCTGGACCACCTGAAACCGAATTTGTCGTTCCGGAAAGTGGTTTGTAATATCTTTCCATGAAACCTTGCGTGCGAGTTCGTTGCATAGCGTGAAAAACCGTTCCTTGAACTGGGTATCCAGGTTTCCGGCCAGTTGGTCACCCTTGGTTTCCAGCATATAAATCATGTCGTAATCCTCGGGGTCGGTCTCCGCCTTCTTTGTGGCCACAAAGTCCGCCCACACCCGATTCTTCCGCCATCCTTGGACGTAAAAGTATGGATGATGCTGGAGATTCCGATACCAGAACAGAAGCTTCTCATGGCTATCTAGACACACCGCTACCGGAGCCTCCAAGGTTGGATTAAACCACTGTTCTGGCTGTTCCTCAAATAGGCTCATCTGGATTGCTTTGCCCGTGCCTGGAACGGTGAGCGTCTGAGTCTGAGTCTCCACCGTAATGGTGGCGGGCACCTGATACGTGGTCCCTTCCATCAGCAGAAAACGGAGGGTGCCTTCAGCCACTAGCGCCCGGAAAATGTCCTCGCACATATGGTCACACTCGGCTTCCGCCATCTTGGCCAATTCTTCTCCAATCAAGGCCTGATTGGCGGCAATTGTCGCCTCGTCGTACCTCCAGCGCAAGATCGCTAATGCTTGCTCCAAAATCTGCCGTGCGGCCCAGGGGTTGGGCACAACGCAGCTTAGCGTTTGGATCAGGTAGAGCTGGTTCACGACGGAGCTCGACGCCAACATTTCCTGGCCTACCTCAATCACAGCATCGCCGACTTGGTCGTAGCCGAGGCGTTCGACGACATCGACGGTCTCCCGACTTTGCAACGTAAGCTTCATAATTCGGTCATACGAGATGTGGCGCCAGTCCACGCGGGACAGCAGGTCCATATCGTAGGAGAGTTCTCGGAAATGGCCACCTTCCGCGATGACAAACTGTGGCAAGTACACCCTGCCCGCAAATTTCCGAAACTTGTCGCGCACTAATATCTCATGCCTGGCGGATTCCTTGCTCCCGTCTTCGCGTTCTAACGCAACATGGCTCCGCGACAGATCACCGAGCCCTTCGTCTTCAAATCCTCGTTTAATCTCGTCAAGGATATCCGACGCATTGCGCTGAAAGCAAAACACGTAGCTTTCATCCAGGGCCCGCACGCCAGTCTTTTTGGCTTCGGGTTGACGGAGAATACGGCCTACCAGTTGCGTGAGTCCGGTCTGCGAGGAGGGATTGGCGAGGATTGCCAGCACGTAAGCGAACGAACAATCCCATCCCTCTTTCAAGGCGTCTTTGGTGATGATAAACCGAATCTGACAATCGGGCGCAAGCAGATCGGTCCCGGTAATCTCGTCTGAATCGGCGGTTTTTACTGCAATTTGATCGCGCGGAATGTGATGCGTTCCCATCAGCTCCGCTAACACATGAGTTACATGAATGTATCCCGCATCAACCTGATCTTTGCCCGTGCGTTCTACTTGAATGAGACAAATAGGGCGAATATATCGTCCCGTTTTGGATTCGAACGCCACGGCATCGCGTTCAAGTTCCGCCCGTCGCGCCACGCTTTGTTGGAGCGTCTCTTTCCAGTCCATCTGACCACTGTTTTTGACGTTGAGGTCGAGCTTGATCATGCCCTCACGGTCCAATTCGCGTCCGCGAATGTTCACCAGAACGTTGCTTCTGCGTGGAGGTGTGGCCGATAACTCCACGACCATACAAGGATTAAACCCCCGAATCGTTGACTGGGCGGTATCACTGTATGCCTTTTGGGTTTCGTCTAGAATAACCAAGGGCTCTACGATGCGCAAGGCGTTGCCCAGCGAGGTCTTGACTTGTCTTCCTAGGAGATCGCTTTCCTCTCCGAAGTAGTCGAGGTTCGGCCATTGCTTCAGATACCGTTCATGGCCAGCCCGATCATCGTCGTCGGGAAAAAACGAAACGTATCCTGCATCTCGAAACATTCGGAGCGTCTCCTTCTGCTGTCGGCCCGCTGCGGGCAACATCAGCATAAGGACCACGAGGGATTCCTCAGTGTCGCGTAATGTTAGAAGCTCTTTTCGCTCTAAGACCTTGACCCGACCACCCGAAGCGATCTCGAGAGACTGCCGATAGGGATGGGCCCGGTCTTTCAAGTATCCGAGCGTCTGCGCGTAAATCTGGGTCGTCGGAACGATCCACAGCACCAATCCGGTTTGCCTTCCGCGATAGAGAACGTTGACCCGATCGATCGTCTGTACGGCCAGATACGTCTTACCTCCACCAGTCGGCACTTTAATACAGAAGTTCGGTAGAGGTTCTCCATGGCCCGTTCGCTTGGAGTCATACGAGGAGGACAGTCGTTGTTGCCCCCAAGCCGCCTTAGGAAAGTCTACGCTGGATCGGAGCACTGGGTCAGCCTGATCATAACGATCTTTCCAGGTTTTGAGATCGCGAAGGTAGGCATCAATCGTGGCCAACGCACTCTGCTGATATTCAGTGGGTATCACGATTGGCTACCTCCGCTCCCGAAAGATATCGAACGGCATCCTCGCATACTCTAGGTGGTACTGTGCCAGATATTCATCTCGTAGCAACTTCGCCGGCGCGAAAACCAGACGCTTCTTTCCATGGTATTCGGGCAGCGCTTCCGCAAAATCGAGCGTGAGCGCGTGCCTTTGAAGAAATTCGAGATCGGGCTGGTAGATGAGATAGACCTCGTAGCCCGAACTCTCCCCGACGAAGTAACGGGACTCGTCCAACTGGTCGGGGTTAAAGTGTTCCCCGGTGGCCGTGTAGAAGACATAGCGGGCGAGTTCTTCGTACGGTGGCAAAGTGTCGCCGGTGAGCAATCCCATTTCATCAATCGGTCGCCCGAGCTGGAAGTACGAGAACGTCCCGGGACACTGTTCGACGCTCCTCTTTAATCCACTGCCCTGTACTACATGCCGGATTCTCTGCGCGGTGACCCGGTCGGCATAGTCTTCGAGTTCCACCAAAATAAAGCGCCGTTGCTTTCCATCCTGTCGATTCAGATCCAACACGGCGTGTCCTGTGGTGCCCGAACCGGCAAACGAATCCAAAACGATCTCATTGCCCTCTGGACACATCCATTTTATGATCCGTTGCACGAATCCCACGCTTTTTTCCGTGTCGAACGATGTCAAATTCCCACCAATCGTGAGGTCCATCCAGTTGTCGCTAATCAGTCGGACGTCGGTCGGAGGAACAAAGTATTGTACGACCCCTTCTTCATTAAGCCGCACGAAATCCAACTTCTCATTGGTCGATTGCAAGTGGTACCCGTAATAGTCATCGAGCGATATGCCAGTCTCGTCATGAACGCGAAGGAATTCCTCGTAATTTTCCTTGGCTTTGGCTGCTCTGTTCGGCTCCCATCGCCACTGACCGCTGTCAGGGTGTTGTCCAAAGAGGGGATAACGCATCGTCGGTCGGTCCGTTCCGCGCCAAAACGTATCCCACTTACCGGCATTAGCTTCGTCTAAGGGGTAGGTTAGTTTCGGCACACGGGTTTCGGGACGTTTCGAATACATCAAGACATACTCGTGCCCTACTGCTAGCGCTTGCAAGTCCTTGAATTGGGCTTGTACATTTTTTATGCCGCGGCGTACCGCAATGGTGCTTCGGTGATTGTCGCTCCCAAAAATTTCATCCATGATAGGACGCAAATGAGCGATTTCAAATTGGTCAATTGAGATGAAGATGAACCCGTCGTCGTCCAGAAGGTCTCTTAACAACTGCAACCGCGGGTACATCATGCAAAGCCACTTGTCGTGACGTGTCAAATCTTCTCGATCCACGACTTTCCCTAACCATTCCTGCATCATGGGCGAATTTACGTTATCGTTATAAATCCACCGTTCTTGTCCTGTGTTATATGGTGGGTCGATATAGATGAGTTTCACCCGACCTGCGTGAGTGGGCATTAGCGCCTTCAAAGCGGCCAAGTTATCGCCGTGAATAATCACGTTATCGTTGAGTCGGACTTCCTCCGTCAGACTCTTCCCGGGATACGGAATCAATTCGTGGTATGGAACGGAAAAATGATGGCCTTGGATGATAGACTTACCTTTGAATATAAGTTGTGGCATGGGGTCTCCTTCCCCGATCGTTCGATGTCACCCTTATTTTAGACCATTGCTCGGCAATCGTGGAGATCTAACCCGACCTCCAAACCTCTTCAGTCATTCAACTCGTTTTTGAGGAGATTCTAGCACCTTCTGACAATATGACATAAGACCCCGCTGTTCTGGTGTTTCGCTTCGTAAAACTGATACGATATGGAACGAAATGCGCCCTCAGCGACTTCAAGCGTTACGTTACGATATCGTGCGAGTTCCTGCTGGGCGGCTTCGAGTTGTCCCTCGATTTTGCCAAGCTGGACCGCGAAGACCTGCGTTTGCTCGCGCGCCTCGTGGAGTTCGCGATTCAGAGCGGTGATTTGCGCCCGCAAGTCCGCTGCGGTCTTTTGGATGGCTTGTTGTTCGGCACGACAGACGGCTAGGGCCCGCTCCGCCGCTTCCCGCCATTCCTCCCCGGCGTGCAATTCCGTCCGCGTGTGCTCCAGATCGGTCGTCAATTGGGCCACGCGTCCGGCTCCCTCGGCTGCGGTCGCATGGAGTTGGTGGATTTCGTCCTGGAAGGCTGCGATCGCCGCCGCTTGCCGTTCATTGTCGGTGGCCAACGCTTCGATCATCTGCTGGCTTTCCGCGATCGCATCTTCCAAGCGGGCTGTGGCCGTTGCAACCTCCTGATCCCGATACGCCACGATCGCCCGCTGCAGCGAATCTGGCAGAGTGAGGGTCAGCTTCGACTCCAGCGGGTGTGTCTGCATCCACTGCTGGAGCAGCCGGTGAATCGTGCCATACTATACCCATTCCTAGCCGCTCGTGATATGGAACGTTCCGAAATCGTGGCTTGGGTACCACGATCCGTTGATTGCCTTGTGATTGACTATGGCCAAGCCGGCCCACGGCGGACGATGTGGCCGCCGGCGGAGCCTCGCCTTGGGGTACAGCCGGAACGAAAAATGTTGCTGGGCGATACCGACTGGTGCTTCCCGAAGAGTCTTTTTACAGGAAGGCAGGTCGATTAGCCAGTGGAGTCTCGGGGTCGAGCAAGTTGCGGAAGGATTCTGACGTATTTTTGGTGAAACAAGAACTGGCACAGTGGCCGCGATTGGCTCAACTCGCTATCAAGAAAGGTGAGTAATCATATTGAGTTCCCCTTTACGTGATCCCGATGCCCCGGAGTCATCGGCCGTGAGTCCGCGTCAGCAGAAGTTACACGGAGAGCGAGAAAAACTAGAGAAAGACCTGGCGGTGTCGGATTTTTCAACACTGCGAACTCGGGTCGCGTTCATTCTGAATCGTTATCCAGTTGCTCGAAACTCAGATGTGACGTTGCAGATCAAATATTGGGAGCACTTCGAACCTGAAATCCTCAAAGAATTCAAGCCTGAGAACCTCTATAGGGCCACTCGCTTGACTTCGGTCGCTCGTGCCCGTGCCAAAATCCAAAATGAATATGGTCTCTTTTTGGCTAGCGAGCCTATTCGTCGTGGAAGGCGTGCCCTTGAAGACGCGACGCGAGACCGACTTTGGGCTGACGCACCGGGAGTGCCGACATTCTCTGTATACGCCGACGAATCCGGAAAAAGTTCTCGATGGAAGATTATTACGGCCGCCTGGAACGCCGACAGCCAGGAAGTATTCAATCTTCAGAGAAAGTCGTACGACTGGGTCAAACAACACAGTGGACCACGAGAGTTCCACTTTTCAAAAGCGGGCCCGGGCTCCGTGGATAGCTATATTGCGTATTGGGATTGGGTGTTGACTGAATTTACGAGTTTGGGCTTTAAGGCGTTGGTGGTCGATTCCACCACGCTCCATCGGTCAATCCAGGAAACCTACCACGCCATGTATCCCATGCACATTATTCGGGGGCTCCGCCACGAGTGGTCTACTGGTCGGGCTAGACAACCTGATGGGGGATACATTACCGTCATTTTTGATCAAGAAGATGAATTAAAAGACGCGATTTTACGAAACCAGCTAGTCGAAGCACTACGTGATGAGATTCGTCGCCAGGAGTTGGTCCAAGTCAGCCTGGGCACCATCCAAGGTGAAGCATCCTACCAACAGTATATGCTGCAAGTCGCAGACCTTTTTGGAGGCATGGTGAACCGGTACTACAATGAGACTGTCGACAAGGACCTTGTTCGGCCCAAAGATCGCTTAGCGGATCATATCCGTCAAACACTGGATCTCACGTATGATGGAATGCACCTAATCGCACGAGGGGACCGTGCGTGGATCGACTGCCCGTGAGACCCCGGGACTTCAATCGCCAACCCAATCGTTGGCTACTTGGATCAGCGACCGACCCGTTAGCAGATACGTATTCAGGCCAATCATAGTCCGAGCATGCGCAACGGCGGCCCGTCGCGGTGCGATCCTTGCCTGGGGTTCGGTGATTAGACAGAGCGGGTCGCAGCAGGGAGGTTCGGGCGGAGTCCGGATCGATGGGGATCGACCAACGCCCAGGATGATCCCCTGCAATGAGTCCGGCCAAGACGGAAGTTCCCCGGATGTTCCATGCCCATCGATGGCGGCGAATACAGGGATGGGGCGGACGGGCAATCTTGATGTTCATACAAAACCTCTCCTTTGGGATGAAATGGTAAAGCCACGGTCGGCCTTTCTCTCTACTGGCGATCTCAACCGGGACTGCGCCGTAGCCGCCTGGTTAGCGGCCGTGACTCATTTCCTGCTCGGGATGCCACTGTTGAACAAGACACCGCCGCACGACGCTGGGGGCTGCCTGCCAGGCGTCATTCCAATCTTTGGCGCCCGTGGGAGGTTGCAAGCGCGCAACGGGCACGGTCAGGCCGGCTGCAGCGACATCTTCGAGGGTGTGCCGCGCCTGCGTCTCGCCGGCGGCGTCGGCATCTTGGGCCGTGAATACCCGTTCGACGCCCGCGAAAATGCCGGGTGCCGTCAGACGACTCGCGCCCCCGGTGGCCACAATGCGCGTCGTCTCCCGATCCTCCAAGGCAAGACCGGCCCACAGTGACAGGGCGTCAATCGGCGATTCGGTGACAATCAAGGTCGCCGCCCCATAGGGCCCGACCTGCCACCATCCCTTGGTGTCCCGGCTTCCGACTGCTTTTGCGGCTTTGGCTCCCCCAAACCACCGTTCGGGAGGCGTCCCAGGGTCGCGCCATCGCAGAATGGCCCCCGTGTGCGTCTCCGGATCGTTCGGATGGCGCATGGGAAAGATCAGGTAGTGGCCAAACTTCGTGCCCCAGCCCGCATAGACGATGGGATGCGGTTGGTGGGCGATCGCTCGGACCAGCGATTCCGGCAACTTGCGCTCGCCCACCAGATAGGCTTTCACGGCCTGCCAGTTCGCTGCAGGGTCGAAGGCTCGGGGCACCGGACGAAACGGTTGGTCCCAGGTCGCTTCCGACGGACTGGCGGAAGCTGCCGGAATCACCGTCCCGACCAAGGACGTCAGGTAGTCTCGGGCTGCTTGGAGGTCCGTGGCCAAGCCCGTGTGGAGAACAAAATCGATGGCTCCTCGTCCGCCCGTTCCCGCAAGGGATCCACTCCAAAAGCGCCAGAGTTGGGGGAGGCCGGGACCTTGGGTGGTGACTTGGAGCTTGCCGAGGGCCGTGCGATAATACGTCGATGCCGCAGCATGATGGTGGGGATCGCGGACTCCGTCAATCGCCCCGATCAGCGCCTCCAGGGGAACAGCGCGAATCGGG
This sequence comes from Bacillota bacterium, assembly GCA_021797675.1. Lineage (GTDB taxonomy): Bacteria > Bacillota > Sulfobacillia > Sulfobacillales > Sulfobacillaceae > JAJZXC01. The sequence goes on from JAJZZH010000192.1 coordinate 12,754, forward strand.
GTGTACGGATCGGTGCTCGAAATGGTCGACATGTGCGTCACGCTCCTTTGCTCTCAACCCATCCCTTCGGGTTAGACGTGGGACCGCGGCCCGTTCGCACGCGCGTCGGTTCCCCCAATGAAAAGAGCCCCGCCAGATGGCGAGGCTATACCCCATTCCCGTCTCCGCAGCCGCCTAGTTCCTGCCCCTCCGCAGGAAGGTCAGCGCCGTTCGGCCTTTTGCCCACCACGCGGCACCCACGCGGCGTTCCCACTGACTCGCCTGATACAGCCAATCGGCAAGGCCATGGGGAGGTACCGGGTGCGGAACGACGAAGGCGCCGATGCCCCACCACAGCAAGCCGATCGCGACGATTCCCAGCCCTCCCACGCGCAACGCGCCGACCACACGCAGCCTGCGTCGGGCCGCCGGGCTTCGACGCCCTCGAAATCCCCACCACGCCGATGCGCCGGGGTCCGGCAGCACCGCGGCCAACCATTGTTCCAACGCGGCCTCATGGCCCGATTCCTGGGGCCACGGCAAGGCCAGGACGTGGGACTCCGGATGCCTCTGGCGGATTGCCTCGGCCTGCGAGGCCCCGAGCACGGCGGTAGTCAACCGGCGGTCCTGCTGCACCTGGGCATCCACCCAGGCCCAACAGCCCTGCATCCGGGTGATCGGGGGCAAGAGCAGCAGATTCAGATCGGCCGTGCGCAGCAGATTCTCGGACGCGGCGTCATCGCCCAGTAGACCGGCATCCACCACCACGTAGCTAAAGGCCCGTTCCTGCAAGGTGGTCCGCCAGTCCGGCACTTGCAGCTGGTGGCCATCCCCGGCGGCATTGACCTCCCAGGTCGTGGGCCGGATGGTGAGATCACGGGGCAGGTGCGGGTCCGTTTGCAAGGTGGCCAATCCGGTGGGACCATCGGCCACCCACGCCCCGCGGCGAGCGACCGGGGCATGATCGAGCACCACCGTCGGACCGTATGCCGCGAGCAGTCGCCCGATCGCCACGCTGAGCGTACTGGCTCCGGTACCGGGGATGGCGCCCCAGACGGCAATGAGGACGGAACGGTTGGTCAGCGGGACCCGTTTCTCCACGATGGTTTCCCGCGGGACCGTCACCACTTCTTGGATGATGGTTTCGTTCACCGGGACCGGTTCCTCGAACGGGTGCACGGTCCCTTGCCACATCGCCGCGTCCGCGTACGTCGCCGGATAGTCGAGCACGTGCTGCATCGGCGTCCCGCCGCTCCGGACAATGTCCCAAATGCCCAGGCCCACGACCTGGGCCAGCGTGTCGTGGGGGGGCGCGAGCGCCTCAGGGACTTCGACGATCACCCGTGTGGTGGGACAGCCGACTCGGAATCGCCGGAGGCTCGCCAGATCCGGCGGCTCAAGGCCGGCCCAGTAGACCCACACCACCTGACCAGGACTTCGGTACAGTGAGTGCCAGGCCTGGGCTTGGGCGGCGGGGTCCAACGGGCCCGCGATGGTCGAGATCATCCACCCGGTCTGCTCGGCTTCCGCAATCCGTGGGGAGTCTTCGGGCATGGCGAACAAGGTCAAGGAGGGCATCAGGCACCTCCTGGAACACAACGGACCGGTCGAGGTTGCGGCGTAGCCTGCGCCCACCAATGGTTAAACCAGCCCAAGACCTGCTGATGAATCGGAGCCGAGGTGGTGATCAGCCCGACCTCGCGATTCGCGTCCAAGGACACGGGGGACAAATTCTGCGAGCCAACCCAGGTGGCCGTGGCGGTCACGATCAATTTGGCATGCACGGTGGGGGTCGCCAAGTGGCGGACGTGCACCCCGGCGCAGACCAAAGCGGTCGCCTCCTGGCGATCGGATCGAGAGAGCCCCATCGGCACTAACACCCGTGCCTGGCCCCCATGCTGCGCTAACCCCGCATCCAGGCGGGGCACCGGCCCCAGTTCTTCCGTCATGACCGCCACCGGCCCCGGCGCGCTGAACAGGTGCGCCAGCGCCGGCGCAGCCCCGGGGGACAGGGTCAAGACCCGACGCGGTGCTCGACCCGCCCGATGCCCGGCCCAATCCGCATCAAACACCTGCGTCAACGCCTGCACGACCGCAGGCTGGGTCGTTTCGAGCGCATCGTCCAGATTCCCCCCCTCGAAGGCGCTGGCCGTGCCATTGGCCGATCCGAACAGGGCCACCTGGTCGGCATCGCCGGGATCCACCACCAGGTACTTCGCATGATCGAAGGCGTAGGGGTGGGCAAACCGGGCGGGCGCCGCATGGATGACGACCTTAGAGCCCGCCAATCGTGCCCGGGTGAACGGCGGGGCCCAGGCGGCTCGATAGGGATGCGGTTCCAGGAGGATGCGGACGGTGACCCCTCGGTTCGCGGCTGCTTTCAATGCGTGAATCAGCGGGCCATCCGTCAATAAATAGGCATTCAGGTCGATCGCATGCCGGGCGTCGGCGATCGCGTGGAGCCAGGGGCGCACCCCGGCGGCCGGCTCACTCACCCACGTCGTCGCGGCCGGCGGCACCGGCCGGAGCCCCAAAACGCTCAGGCCTCCCACAAGGAAGCCTAGCCATGATCCGATGCGCATACGTATTACTCCTTTCCGACCCGCGACCTGCGGGTCCGGGCCATGACGGCCGGGTGCTCATGGGCTCGCTGGGCCATGATGCGGGCGGCGGCCATCATCTGGTCGGCATACGCTGCCAGGGTTTGGGTGTTGCCAGCCCAGGCCGCGGGCACGCGATGGAGGAGCGGCGCGGCGTCCGCCCACGGCATGCCGGGACGGTAGCCATCCGCCTCCATGGTGTGCAATCCGCCGTAATAGGCGGCCACCGCCGCACGCCAGCTGTCCTGGCCGGTGTCGCGGTAATCGGCCGCCAGGAGTTGAGCTCCCAGCAAGAGGTTCCGCGGGCCGTTGACCTGCCAGTCCGCCGCATAGCCGGGTAATCCGGCGGCGGTGGACGGCAATAGCTGCATCAGCCCGTACGCCGGGCCTTGAGCATTGTAGGCGGTGGCTTGGCCGCCGCTTTCATGCAGCATGATCGCCGCGATGAGCCCGGCCGGAACACCGGTCTGGTGGCTGGCCACTTGAATCGCCGGCCACCAGTGCCGCACGGCGGCCGTGATGGGGATGGACGTCACGCGTCCCACGGCGTGCCCGGAAACGGGGGGCCAGGGCAGGGTTTCGGTGACCGGCGGAATCCCCGGCCACAGGGCGGTGATGGACCGGATCTGGTGGAGGTTGAACGGTCCGCCCCACAGGGTGCCGCCCGGCCAGACGGGGACGTTCGGATCCGCCGTGGACAGATGGAGCGGAACCGTGCGGCCATTCGTGAGCGTTGCGTACACCGCCACCGGCTCCTCAACTTGCCGTCCAGTAAGGTTATGGGTAATGACTTGCGTTTCGATCACCGTCTTCGTTGCGGTCTTGACCGTGTGCTGGACCTGTCCTTGGACTTTCCGGGGTTTGGTTTGGGTCACCACCTTCACCGTCGGCGCCCGCCATTCCAGGGTCCACCCCGGACCGACCGGAGCCCCGGCAGCCACCAACACCCAGTCTGTTGCTCCGCTCGGATCCTCGTACGCGCCCGTCGCGCGATTCCACGGTGCAATCGCCCACGCGGCCATTTGCGGGCCACCGTAGGTTTGCAAATCCGTCCGAATAGTGTCCGCGTACCCCGAAACCCTCCACCCGGGCGGAGCCTGGGTGGCGCGGTGGAACGCTGGGAGCGCGGTCTTGAGTGTCGGGTCGGTGCGCAGGGTTTGGGTCAACCGGGTCAGGCCGGTCGCCAGGTTCCAGGCCACCGCATGACGGCTCGTCCCTTTCGTGATCCGCACATCCTGCGCGTTCACGCCGGTCAAACCGTATGCGGTCCCCAGAGTATGCCAGCGTTTGCCGTAGGCCGTGTCGCAGGCTTCTCCGCTGGATTGCTCCGCGCTCCCGTCCACGCAGTAATACCGGTCGCCGTAGACTTGGCCGCCGCTGGCCTGCGCAATGATCGCGAGGTCCAGATTGTTGGGCAGGCCGTCGCCGTAGCGATCGACCGCCGGCAGCCACTCCAAGGTCCGGGCGGTGGCCGTCCCCATCGGCGGTGGGGCCCCAGGGAAATACCCCTTGGCCCAATACCCGAGGCCGGCCAGGAAGAGGGCGGCTACCGCGATGACCACGATGATCCACAACACGCCACCGAGCACGCCGACCCCGCCCCCGAAGAGCACCCACAGCCAACAGCGGCGCTGAGCTTCGTCTTTGAGGCGCTGTTCCAGCCCTTCCATGGGATGTCACCCCCGCCCGCGGCCATACATCAGCGCCGTCTCATGGGGCGCCGTGTCGATGCGGATCCAGGCCCGTTGGTTGCCAGCGATCAAGAGACCTTCCCCGACATGGGCATTCAGGAGCTTGTCCTGCTCTGCGTCCGAGAGGCTAAAAAGCTCCGTGAGCGCTTGCAGGTCCTTCCCGCCTTGGCGAAGCAGGAGGACGAACGCGGAGTTGGTCAGCACCTGCTCGCCGTCGTCGCGAATCGACGGGGCCAAGAAGTCGATGACGTTTTGGGTGACCACGTTCATGGACCCCTCGTATTTGCGGATACGTTTGGAGAGGGCCTTCATGAATTTCAACGCTTCCGGGGCCTCTTGGCTAATCAGCATCCAGGCCTCATCGACCACCAGCAGCTTCTTCTCGGAGCGGTCGGCCCGAATAAGATCCCACGCATAGCCGAGCACGTTCACGTACTGGGCGCGTTTCACGTGCTCCGGGCTGTCGGCCAACTCGTGAATATCGAGGACCACGAAATCCGCGGCCTGCGTGGGCGGCACGGTGGAGGGCCCCGCCCACAAGGCGGCCAACACGCCTTCGCCGGCGGTGCGGAGGAGCGCCGCCAGGGTCTGCCAGTCGGCGGATTCGGCGGCGTGCGCCTGGCATCGGGCGTAGACCGCCCCCACATGGGGCCAACGCTCCGCCGGGATGGCCGCAATCTGCTCCGGGGTAACCTCCAGCGGAATGCCTTGGGCCGCATAGCTCTCTTCCACCGCTTGTTCCAGATGGGCGCGTAGCAATGCCGTCAGGTCGGGGAGATAGGTCGCCAGAAAATCGAGCACGCGTTGGATGTGCGCCACCAAGGGCGTCGCGGCCACCGGCTCCCCGTCGTCGTCGGTATCCGGTGGGAGCGCGGGCGCCTGGAGCGGGTTAATCCGGGTACCGCCGCCGGCGCAGTTCACCCACGCGCCGCCGAGCGCCTGCGCCAGCCGGCGGTACTCGCGCTCGGGATCGATCACGATCACTTTGGCCCCGAGCGCCCATTCCCGGATCATGGCGACTTTCACCGTATGCGACTTGCCGCCGCCCGGCGGGGCCAGGATAGCGAAGTTTTTGTTCGTCAGGCCCGTCTCGGGCGGCGGGTTCCAGCGGTTGAGCAACACCAGCCCGCCGTCCTGGTCGTGGCCGAGGACAATCCCTTGGCCGTGGTTGATGCCGCCGCCGCCGAACGGCCAAGCAGCGGCCAACGTGGCCACCGGCCACGTGTGCGGCGTGTCGCCCTGGAGCGCCTTAGGCCACCAGCCCCACGGCCCCCCAGCCAAGAGGCCGGGCTCTTGCCGATAAATGAGGGGACGGGCGCGCATGCCCTGGGTGGCACAGACCGCTTCCAAGCGCCGGCAGGCTTGCAGGCCCGCCGCGGCGTCGAGCGCGTAAACGGTGAACAGGACCAGCGTGCGGAAGACGTGCTGCTGTTCGGCGTCGATCTGGCGGATCAGGGTCTCGGCATCCTGCATTTGGCGTTCGAGGCGTTGCGCCATCAAGGGCCCGCCCTTGTGGGTCGTCAGTTGCCCGCCGAGTTGGCCAATGCGGCGGTTCAGCGTGTGCACGATGGTGAGCGGATCTTCGGGGAGCGCGTGCAGGCTCAGGGTCACGCCCGGTAAGTTGGCGAGGCGCGTCAGCCAGCCAATCTCCACCGACGACGGGAAGGCTTGAATCGCGTACACGCGCGCCCAGCCCGCCCCGACCTGGATGGATTGGGGCTGGAAGGTCAGGGCTTCCGGGGCGAACAGATTCGCGAGCGCCGGGTTGGCCACGATAGGCTTAGTCGGCGAAGGCATGGGCCTCCTCCTCTCTCTGTCGGTGATAGACGGGCGCTTGCCGGGGCAAACTATCGGGAATGTCTTCCATGGCCGCCTGCTCGGCATGAAACGTCAAGAACAGCAATTCCCGCCACCTCGCGTCATCCAGCGGGGTAGCCTGGAACCCGCGAATGGCTTGCAGGGCCCCGATCAGCTGGGTCAACGTGCTCTGGTGATCCGTGGCCGCCTCCTTGCCGGTGCGCGTCAAGAGGAGGTAATACTTCCGTTCGACCGTCTCCCCCGCGCGCACCAGCCCGGTTGCCCAGCGGAGATAGTCCGCCAGCACTTGGCGACGCATGCCCTGCGGGGTGGCGTCGAGGACCGCATCGACGCGGTCGAGATATTGATTCAAATCGACGGGGCGGTAAACGCTCAGCCACTGCCATGGGCAGTCGATGCCGTTCAATGCTTCCGTGAGCACCTGGACGGCCTGGGTTTGTTCGCGAAGACTTTTGAGCGCAAGCGAGTGCGGCGCGATGGCCAGGCCGGCCACCACGGCCCCATCGGCCCGAATGAGCAGGCCGTCCCGGAGGTCCCGAATCGGCATCCAGGCCTGGGCCGAGAGGACGGCTGGCTCGATCGGAGTGGGTTTCGCCTTGCCCAGCGTTCGAACTCCGGTAGAGGGTTTGGGTCGTGGGAAGATCGGCATGCTAACCTTCCTTTCTGCCCAGTTCTTTACGCGGCTCAAACACGAACGCGATATGCCCAGTGTTCGGATCGTCGATCCGCAGGCGGGCACTGAAAATCTTGCGAGTCTTTGGATTTTGGAAGCCGTGGATTTCCTCGGTGGTCTCTCCGGCCAGCAACTGCTGGATCTGCGCCACCGTCAGTTTCTTGCCCGCCACGGTCTTCCAGATCGTGTACGGACAGCCCCCATCTTCCGGTTTCCATCGTGAACAACCCCAGGCTTTGGCGCTTTCGACGAGTGTGCCTTCCCCGCAGGCAGGGCAGGGGCCCAGGATCGTGCCGGTCGTTTCGGTCATGGTCATCGCCTCCTTGAGCGTCCATCCCGATGATTGGACGGAACAAAAAAACCCGCTCTCCGAAGAGAGCGGGGGAACGGCCAGGGAACGGTTAATCGTCGCCGGCCGCCCAATCGTAAACGTAGACCCGTGGAGTTTTGAGATAGTGCCAGGCCGCCCGCACCTGCCCATACAGGGGCTCGCCCGTCGGTGGCGGGAAGGCCAGGAATCCGCCGACGGCCACCGGGAGGATCGCCACGATGGCACGCATCGGCAAAGGCAAGCCCAGCAGGCTTGCGAGCCCAAACCC
>JAJZZH010000105.1 GCA_021797675.1 Bacillota bacterium
CATCCATCGATATTTCCCTATCAATTTATCCCTGGGATTAGACCCAATAGTCTGACTACGATATGGTATTCGTAATTGTTTCGTCTGACAACGGACTTACGTCGTCGTGTACTAGGAGTTTGTCCATGTATTCGATCGGGAACCGTAGCGTGTCAATATTTATGGCACATGGTCAACGCTGGCCCGATATGTTGTATTGCAGATGGTCTGGATTTGGATTTGCGGACAGGCTCCTTGAGGCATTAACATCTCCAAGTAGTAGCGATGGCAATTATTCGGGGCGTCTGTGCCGGCTGCGGTCTTCGAGCGCCACACCGTTTTGTGACCTCGAGCCGTCCACGCTAGCGAGGGAAGCTGCCCGGTCGGACAGCCTTCGCAAGACGGCGGGTTTGCCCCTTAGACCAGTGCTTGGTAGATGGCGTCCCACAAGGCGATCCGGGCATGCATCACCCGTTGGGCGATACCCCGACTTTCCTTCAGCCGATCGGGACGGTTTGCGCATAACGCATCCATAAGTTGCCGCATCATCGGGCCGTGCTTGTCCCCGTCGACCTCGATATGGCGTTCCAGATAATAGACGAAACGCTCCACGGGCCGCCCCTTGACCTTCCATTGGGTCATGAGTGCGCTAAAGAGGATCGGGATTAAGTCCTCGCGCCCATAAAAGAACGCGGCGGCCACCCCATGCAGGGGTGCCCGGCGGGCTATGGTCAGGGTGTTCGACACGAACGCCTGAACTGCTGCGGGCACGCCGGCGGTCTCCATCGCTTCCTCGGGCTGCTGGCCGTGGGCCACGGCGGTGACTACTTGTTCAACCGGCCGTGTGTCGGCCCCGACTTCCCGCATCGCGGTTAAATACAGCTCAAAGTGGCTCGCAAAGCCCCCGCGATTATCCTGATCGGACTCCTCATCCAGGACAATCTCATTGATAAGCCGCGCAAACTCCGGCACCGCCCGCGGCGTCCAGGGGACGTCGACGGACGTCAGCTCCTGTTGCAACCGTTTGGCGAGACTCATGAAGTCCCACACGGCATACACATGATGCTCCATGAAGACGCGAAGACGCTCCACGGAATTGATCGCCCGATACAAGGGGTGATCGCCAAGCTGGTGTTTCAAGTGATCCAATTCGAGTTCGACCATGAGATCCTCCGTTGACCATTGTCTGAGGTTAGTCTAGCACAGGGTGAATGGCGGCCCGTCAGCAACGCCGCCGGAGAAAAACTACGTCGCTCGCGAGCGGTCCGGCAGTAACGCCACCAACTCCATTGCTGCGCTATTGCCCCCTATAGTTCAACAAATTCATTGGCTAGGATAGAGTATAAGAGGGAACTCTGCCACTGCCCTTTCGCATAGAAATGTTCCCGCCGCACGCCTTCTCTCGTCATTCCAAGTTTCTCCATGACTCTTTCCGAGGCCGTATTATCGGGTCGACAGGTCGCAAAAATCCGGTGAAGTTGGAGTTCGCGAAATCCATATTTGCACAATGCATAGGCGGCTTCCGTCGCATATCCATTCCCCCATAGCGTTCTATTGAGGCAATATCCCAACGCGGCTTTGGCATGTGCTTCTACATGCAGTCCACATCCCCCAATCAGGGAACCGTCCTGTTTGAGAGTGATCGCAACCTCATACACTTTTCTAGGCTCCTGTCTCTGTGTGACTATCATGTTTTGTACGTAACTCTTGGTGTCGTCCTCGGTGTTAGGTCCCCACTCCATGAACGCTACGACGTCGGCAGCCGCCGCATAAACGTGGACCGCCTGCCAATCGTCCCTGGCAAACTCCCTTAAAACAAGCCTTTTCGTCTCCAATACCATACACACCTCGCCGCCCATTCTCTTCGATAGTTGCGTTTACTACGAACGTTCTAATGGAACGAATCTTCCCTTTCTGCATTGATCTCGTAGACTGCAGGCTCAAGGAAGGGTCAATAGCCAATGCGAACCCCTTGCCGGGCCACGACCATCCTACGAAACGCCCGACTAATGCACATTTGCACCCGTTAGGTTAATATCCAAAACACCATGCATCGTCATTTCGTTCGAGAACATCGGTAATATCTAAAATCCGCACTGTTATTTGTTACATGCATTTTCAAACGGCGTTCAACAGAGAACTTATACCCGCAATACTAGTCTAATCAACAATCTGTCAGTTTCCAACATCATATGGAATCGCCTCTCTTATCCATTATATCGCTATTCAGGGGGGACAAAGGCAGTCCGCAACGCCGCTTCGAGCCTCTCCCATCCGCCATATCGGAGTCCATGACACGCCTGATCGGACCAGGTTTTGGCCGCCGTCGGATCCTCCGGCCATACCGCGTGAGGCCACACCGTCCACACGGGTTCCGTCGCATGAAAGAAATCGAAAAGTTCGGTCACGGTTTTGCCCGGCAAATGGAAGTACTTGGCACTCTGCCCCGGCGCTCCTAACCTCAACCCCACGGTGTGCGCATACAGTCGGTGCAAAAACTGCTCCCGTGATTCAAAGCCTAGGCAAAAATCCCGGGGACCGATCCGCGCCGGCACCGGCGCGGCGACACGAGCCGGGAGGTCCAACGATACACAGATCCGATCTTGGCTTCGTGCCAACCGCGTTGGCCATTGCGCTCCGTATGGACCATCGCACCGTTCAGCTCCATCATGGGGCCGGAGGCCTGGCCTGGTCCGCCGGGGAGGAGGGGCGGATGGCATTTTATGCCATAGTCGGAACCCCCAGGGAAGCAAATCTGGCATTAAATACCCTGCCGTTAACCCAGCAAATTGGCACAGCGCATAAAGCTCATGGGACAAATGACCCATACGTGGGTGACGGTCATGGTATCATCGAAGAAAGTGGCCGATCCTGCAAGACGGGGCGCGGGCCGGCAATTGGGGCAAGGAGGGCGCCGGGATGTTGAAATTTGCTGCCAATCTGACCATGTGGTATCGTGATAGCCCGTTTAGCGAGCGGTTGGCGCGGGCTCGGGCCTCGGGTTTTTCGGCGGTGGAGTGCATGTCCCCTTATCAGGAGCCCCTGGAGCGGCTCGCCGAGACCGTTAGACGCTACCAACTGAGGATGGTGTTGTTCAACTTGCCGGCAGGCGATGTGGATCGGGGGGAGCGCGGGATTGCGGTGTTGCCGGACCGCACGGACGAGTTCAAACGCGGAGTAGAGCAGGCTTTGAGGTATGCCCGCGTGCTCGACTGTGCTCGCATCAATTGCCTGGCTGGGATCTGCCCGCCCGAACTCGATCAAGATATCGCCTGGGAGACCTTGCTGGAGCGCGTTCGCTATGCCGCCGACGCGCTTGCCGCGGAGGGGCGGAGCTTGATGGTCGAGCCGGTCAACCCTTTCGATATCCCCGGATTCTTTCTGACTACGGTCGACGATGGCCTGCGTCTGATTGCCCAGAGTGGGCGGGGAAACGTGAAGCTGCAATATGATATCTATCATCAGCAGCGAACCCGTGGAGACCTGATTGCCACGTTCCAACGGGCGAAGGACCGTATCGGCCATATCCAAGTGGCCGACAACCCCGGAAGACATCAACCCGGCACCGGGGAAATCCACTTTGCCAACCTTTGGCGCACTTTCGAGCAGGAAGGATATTCCGCCTATATTGGGCTGGAGTATCTTCCTCTCGGCAACGAACAGGAAAGCCTAACCTGGTGGCGGGAATACATGAATCGTGGCCGATCAGGCAATGAATGAAGGATGACGGGAAATGGGTCACGGTTGGTTATCCTGTGAAGGGACAATCCCACTTAAATCCACCAAGCAGGGGACTTAAATCAAGTACCCTAGCGATCATGAGATGAGCCAATCGATGAAAATGAAGGGAAGAGGATGCGGATGGCTAGTGAAGAAGAGGGCGCGGCCTGGCCCGTCATCGGCTTTATCGGGCTAGGAGTCATGGGAAGGCCGATGGCAGAAAATTTGCTGGCGGCGGGATACCCCTTGGTGATTCATAACCGCAGCCACGCTGCAGTGGAAGCCGTGATGGAACAGGGAGCCAGTTCTGCCGGTACGCCGGCAGAACTGGCTCGATCGAGCGATATCGTGATCACCATGCTGCCCGACACGCCCGACGTGGAGGCCGTATACTTTGGTCCGCAAGGCGTGTTTGCCGGCGTCCGAGCGGGTCACTTGCTGATTGATATGTCCACGGTGAGTCCGGCCATGGCGCGCCGGATCGCGGAACGTGGCGCGGAAATAGGGGCCAGCTGTCTGGATGCTCCGGTGTCGGGTGGGGATGTTGGTGCTCGGGCCGGCACGCTGTCGATCATGGCGGGGGGTGACGCCGACGCCTTCCAGCGGGCCCTGCCCGTGTTTCGCGTGCTCGGCGCGCAGATGGAATGGATGGGCGCTGCCGGGGCCGGTCAGGTGACCAAGGCCTGCAACCAAATCCTCGTCGCCTTGACCATTGAGGCCGTTGGGGAAGCCTTTGCCCTTGGCCAACGGTCGGGAATTGACTTGGCCAAATTGCGGCAAGTCCTCTTGGGAGGATTCGCCCAAAGCCGCGTTCTCGATGTGCATGGCCAACGCCTTTTGGATCGCCGCTTTGCCCCTGGCTTTCGGGTGGCTTTGCACCGTAAGGACTTGGCTATCGCCCTAGCGGAAGCCGATGCCCAAACCGCTGCGTTGCCGGTTTCGGCTCTGGTCCATGCTATGTTCAGCGCCTTGGTTGCTCAGGGCCATGCCGAGCTTGACCATGCATATCTGGCCGCGTACGTGAACGGTCAATCGCGGAGGGATGACGCCGAGCGCTAGTCGGCACCTTGGATGCGGACCCTCCTGGTCGGCGGCGCCACGGATATCATGCGTCGACCGCACTTCACCACCCGCGCGGGCAAAGGCTTGGCCTAAGCGCGTGACAAGGAAAACACGCATAGCGGTCGAGCGGAGAGCGTTTTCCTTTGTTGGAAACTTGTTGCAGCATAAGGCTCCCAAAGAGGGCAACATTTATTTTCCCCAATAATTTACGAAACCATGCGGGTATTTCCGCCGGTTTCGGCTAAGGTTACCCCACGCTCAAGGGGGGCTAGCCGGTTGCTGGCGGATGAGATGGATGGCGCCTCGATGACGAAACGGATGTCATGCGTAACGCTGACAACCCTGCGATACCTTTTTGGGAGGAGTGGTTGTGGGCCGGGGACCAAAGTGACCTGATAGAGGTCACCATTCAGAATGTCGAAACCGGAGAAAACCGCAAGAAATCAACAAAAAATAGATCCAGCCTGATAAACTGACGGTAACCCAACCATTACTCAAAACCGCCACAGCGCAAAAGGCTCTGAGGAGATCCTCTTTACCGATCCGCTGCCTCGTACTACCGTCTAGGTGCCTCCCTTTTCCTCGGCTGTTCGCATGATGCCATGTGGCCATGTTGCTGAATACGCCCGTGACGATGCCAGGCAACCCTCGCAGCGGCAATCCCGATGATCATTTATAGGATATAGATATTAAGATGAATATAGGGTATAATTTAATCCGTAACTCAACCCCTCACGGGTTTCTGCATAGATAGTGGGTGAACGGTAAAGCCAGCGACAAACTTTGCATCGCTCAGGTTTCTGGCGGCCCAGCAGAGTCTCCGCCGCGGCCTGCCCGAGGGCATTCCGAGGTCGAAATCCCCCGGCGCGGACGGAAATCCTGCTGGCCGGCGCCCCTCTCGGGGGGAACGACGATGTCGACTTGGCGCCGAGGGCAACGGGATTGAGGCACAGCAGTCAACGATCAGGGAGGCGGAATTTGGTGAGCACCAGTTTACGACCAGGTGCACTAACCCATACGGATACCGCAAGTTCAACGCTGGCGAACATCGGGCCAGCCTTTAGCATCTACGTGACGATTGGCGCCATGGCCGAACTTGGTGGATATGCGTCAGTGTACACTATCATCCTGGCCGGGGCGGTCAGTCTGGTTTTGTCGGGATTGTTGGGAAGCTACGCCAACCGGCTGCCGGTGGCAGGATCTTATGTGCAATACGTATATCAATGCCTGGGTCAGCGCTTTAGCACATTTGCCGCCTTGATGATCTTTGCCGGCACGGTCTTTGAGTTTGGTGCCGTCTCCTCAGCGATCGGACGATTTACCGCCGCGGCAATCGCAGCGACGGGCCTTCCGGTGCAGATCCCGTACCCGATCTTGTCGGCGATGATGATCGCCCTGGTGATATTTCTCGTGCGCCGGGGAGTGAAACTCGCCGCGCGCTGGACGATTGCCGCCCTGGCATTTGAAATCGCCGCTTTGACGGTCTTTATCGTCTTCGGCTTTATTCACGCCCGGGACGCGCATGCCCTGGTTTGGTCCCGCCTGAATCCCGCGCATATCCCACATTTGTGGACCGCGATCGCGGCCAGTTTTCCCGTCGTCTTTTTTCTCTTCATGGGCTGGGACAATTCGGCGAGTCTGGCCGAAGAAACGGTTGAAGCGCGGCATGCGGTCAGAAAGAGTGCCGTTGCGGGCACCATCCTGAGCGGTATCCTGTACCTGCTGACCACCGTGATAGTGCTCATGTTGCAGTCCTTGCGGACGACGGCAAGTCAGGCCTTCCCCTTCGCCAATATTTCCGAACACTTGCTGGTCGGATTGGTGGTGCTGATTTTTATCTCCAGCGTGACGAGTACCTTCGGCGCGCTGCTGGCAATGGTAAATGCCAGGTCCCGCATCTTATTCGGCAGCGGCCGCTCCCGGGTTCTGCCGGCGCGTCTGTCGGAATTGTCCAATGCCCGTACGCCCACGACCAGCCTCTACGCCTTGGCCGTCCCAGGCAGTATCATCATGCTGGGGGGCTATTTCCTTCACCTGCAGCAAATTGTGGGTCTCCTGGCAGGCGTGGGGACGCTCTATTTCATGATGATTTACGCCCTGACGGCATTCTTGTTTCCCCTCTTTATCAAGAAGTGCCGGGAACCCATTCAGCCTGTCCGTCATGTGGCGATCCCGTACGTGGTCGGGTTGGTGCTGATGGTACCCATGTATGCCACCTTGGTTCCGGGGCCGGTGCCTTCACTGGTCACGGTGGTCATCGTCTTGACGAGTTTGGCGTTGTTTGCCGCATTTGCGCTCGTATGGCGACCGGCCGAAATTGCTGAGACGCCGTAGCCGTCGCTCCTGATCGCGGCCAGCCGCCTACCGCCACCCCTGCAGTAAGTTCACTCCTCGCTCGTGCTCGGGTGAGGAGTTTTCGTCCCTTCGTTCGGACTCGCGATATATCGGTCAGCACTGCGCGTTAAAGCGTGATATATCGAAGTGCTTTAATGTCTTATCTTGGGGTTAGCCTTGTGGGCCCCGGGATGCGGTGGAGGAAGAGTGCGAAAAGGCCGTTCCTTATGACGCCTAGCGCTGGATTCTGTTCTGATTGAGATATCGCTATGGGATCATTCATTAATGAACCAAGGTGTCACGGCTTTCCTGGTTCATCGCGCCTCGGCTGCTTGGGTTCTCCAGGACCGGTGGTCCCCATGCTTTGGAGCCATGGTGGGGATTCCCTTCTACCGGCGGTTGTCCCCATGCTTTGGAGCCATGGTGGGGATTCCCTTCTACCGGCGGTGGTCCCCATGCTTTGGAGCCATGGTGGGGATTCCCTTCTACCGGCGGTTGTCCCCATGCTTTGGGGTCAAGCTGGGGATTCCCTTCTACCGGCGGTTGTCCCCATGCTTTGGAGCCATGGTGGGGATTCCCCATCCATGCTCTGGGGTCATTGTGGATACCGCTCCTACCGTCGCATGTCCTACCGGCGGTTGTCCAGCGGAGGGCGTTCCACAGGCTGTCATTGAGCAGTCAAGCTTACACCGGAACCGGTTGAAAGCACCCCACCAAACTCTCGGCCAACCCGGGGAAAACGCGGTGGAAGTGTGGCACCGGGCGTTTGGGGGAGGTCTCCATCGACGCAAGTTAACTGAAGTTAAAAAATAATGTCCGCAAGTGAATCGTTTCAGGAAGGAATTTAGAAAAGCACGGAGAATTCCCGATATCAGGTTGAAACGCTTCACTATCTGACAGCGAGGAGTCGAGGTGCGGGATGGAAAAGATTACGCGTGCGGTGAAAATTCAAGAAGTAGCCAAGGCGGCGCAAGTGTCCATCGCCACCGTCTCGTACGTCATGAACGGACGCGGCCATATTTCCCAGGAGACCCGGGAACGTGTGCTAAAGACCGCGGAGCGCCTGGGATACAAGCCGAATTCGGCAGGGCGCGCGTTGGCTTCGCAACGCGGCCATGCGGTCGGGGTGATCTTGCCGATGGGCTCCAGCCTCCTGGACAGCATGATGGTTAACGTCATGGCTGGCCTGGCGGACCATCTCCGCACGCACGCTTACGACTTGGTCCTATTTGCCTCCCAGTCGACCATCGCCGACACGTTGTCCGTGGTCTTCGATGCGCTTAAGACCAAGCGAATCAATGGCGTCGTATGCCTAGACCGGCGATCGCGCGACGTCGTGATTAGTGCGGTGCACGAAGCCGAAGTACCCATCGTTTGGCTGGGCCAGGTTCCCGACGAGGCCTGGGTGGATTTGGACCGCTACCGGGGCGGGCGCATCGCCACCCAATATTTGTTAGGGCTTGGTCACCACAGCATCGTACACCTGGCGTTAAACAGCTCAGAGGGCCGCCTAATCCGCCAAGGATTCGAAGACGCCATGCGCGAGGTTTTGCCCTCTGACCGGGTGGTCGTCGAAGAGACCGATGGGACCATCGCCGGCGGCTATCAGGCGATGCACCGGCTCGGACTTTCGGGATTTCGCGCCACCGCCGTGTTTGCGGCCAGCAATTCGTTGGCCGAAGGCGTGTTACGGGCGGCGGGAGAACTCGGCCTGGCAGTGCCCCAGCAGCTTTCCGTGGTCGGCTTCGGTGACGCGGCACTCGTCGGGCATACCATCCCGCCGTTGACCACGGTAATTTCCGACGGCTATGCCCTGGGGGTGCTCCTCGCCGAAGTCGCCTTGGACCGGGTGGACACCAACCGGGTGCGCGGGGCGTCGAGCGTGCCCTCCTTGCACGTCGGCGCCAGCTGTGCGCCGGCTGGCCACTATGAAACCCCGGGCCATTCGGCGGACCTCGAAATGATTAAGCGCGGGTGCACCTTCGCGATTTTTTCCCATCAGGCGACCATCGATCCCCTGCATCCCGGCAGCGGTCTGTTTGACGGGGATACGCGTCTGGTCCATCTCTACCGCGCGTATGCGGATGACGTTCTCCTGCGGCCCATTGCCGTGGAGCGCGACATACACCGCTTGACGTGGTCTTATGTCGTGCAGCATGCGGGATTTACCCGGCACTTGCGTCGAACGCTCAGCCTATTTCCGGACCATTGGGAAGACACCTGGCAGTGGCGCCACTATGGGCAAAGCCCGTCGGAATGGCAATTGGCGATTCAAGTCGGCTGCGACTTTCGCGATGTGTTTGAGCTGCGCGGGGTGACGGCGAGAGACCACGGCCCGGTCGGTCTTGACCACCGGGAGGAACCGAGCCGCTATGGCTACGAAGGCCTGGATGGCATTGAGCGGTCGGTGGAGATCGAGGCTTCGCGCCCCCCGGGGGACTGGCAGGGAGACCATATTCGCTGGACGATCGGCGCCCAGGAGCCATCGGGTTCGCTAACCCTTCGGGTTTCCTGGCAAAATCCGGCGGTGCTCGCGCCGATGCGCAATCCGGTCGAAGATGCGGTGCCCTGGCCCACCATCGAAACCAACCGACTGGATTGGAAAGCTGTCCTGGATCAGTCGTGCCAAGACCTGCGGTTGCTGCTTACCGATTTTGGCCAAGGCCCCGTATTGATGGCGGGGCTACCTTGGTTCGGGACCTTGTTTGGGCGCGATGCGGTGCTGTCGGCGATGGAACTCCTCGAATGGGTGCCGACGGTGGCGGAGAACACGGTGGCAACCCTGGCCGCCTGGCAAGGAGCCCAAAACTTGCCCGACCGGGAAGAGGAGCCGGGAAAAATCCTTCACGAGATGCGACTCGGCGAATGGGCCAATCGTGGCATGGTACCCTTCGGACGCTACTACGGCTCAGTCGATGTAACGCCCCTATATATCAGTCTGTTGGCGGAGACCTGGCGGCGATCGGGGGATGATGCCTGGGCCAGCCTGTATTTGCCCGCCGCGCGGGCGGCTGCCGATTGGCTCGATCGCCAACGCTCCAAAGAGTGGAATCACCGTGTGGTGCGATTCGAACCGCTGGCTAGCGGAGGGCTTACCGTTCAATCCTGGAAAGATTCCGCGGACTCGATGGTGTACCCGGATGGACAGCGGGCCAATCCGCCCCTGGCGGTGGCTGAGGTGCAAGGGTATATCTATCAAGCACTCAAACATATGGCATGGATGCTGAGACAGGCCGGCGAGAACGCAACGGCTGAGCGCCTTGATCAGCAGGCATCCCGACTCCGGGAAAATTTTCATGACATTTTTTGGCAAGAAGCCCAACGCTATTATGCGATGGCCATTGACGGCGAGGGCAAGCCGCTTGACGTGCTGAGCTCCGACCCTGGGCACTGCCTGTGGACGGGCATCGTGCCCCCAGCGTTTCGTGCCGATGTGGTTCGCCGGCTAGTTGGCCATGCGTTGTTTAGCGGTTGGGGAATCCGCACCCTGGGGAGCGGGGAAGTGGCTTACGACCCCTATAGCTACCACCGAGGCAGCGTATGGCCGCACGACACGGCGATTGCGGTCGCCGGGATGGCGCGGGCGGGCGCGCTCAACGAGGCGGCCCGGGTCGGCCAGGGGCTAATCGATGCCGCGTATCGCTTGCCTAACCACCGCTTGCCCGAACTCTTCGCCGGCGAAGGACGGGACGTGGCCGCGAGTCAGCCGTCGGTCTATCCTTCTGCCTGTGTACCCCAAGCTTGGGCGGCGGGCAGCCCGTGGCTGATTTTGCAGAGTTTGATGGGGCTCAGGATAGACGGCAGAGCGAAAGAGATTGCCATCCATCCCCTGCCAGCGGTCTTGCAGGATGTCTGGTTTCACATTGATGGTCTCGGTTTGACGTCGCAGGCGTCCATCTCACTGCGCGTTGACACCGAGCGGGCGACGGTGGACGGATTACCCCCGGACTGGACGATAAAGGGGGTGGTAGGCGGGTGAAACCGGAATGACCGCGTGGGCGCGCAGGGGACGAATCCGCCGTCGACCAGGATGCCGGAACCCGCAGAGAAGAATAGTCACGCATGCAAACGGGGCCTTCGCAAACGGTCCAATCGATGTCGCAGCTTTTCGACCAAGTCATTCCATTAAAGGAGGTAACGATGATGATGCGTTGGACGAAGACCGGCCTGCCGATCGCCTTATCGGCGGCCATGACGGGAAGTTTGATGTTTCTGCCCGGGGTCACTCAAGCCCAAGGAGCACCGGTGACCCTCACCATTTCCACCTGGGATTCCGGCAGCGGGCTCGCCGCCTATCACAAGGGGATTGCCGCCTTTGAAAAGCTGCATCCCAACATCCGGGTGCAAATCGACAGCGTCTCCAGTCAATACTACGAGCCCAAATTGCTGACCCAATTGGCCAACGGCACCGGCCCCGACCTGATGCTGGTCGGGGACAGTCAAGTGCATGGGTTTGTTGCCAGCCACCAGCTGCTCAACCTCAATCCGATGCTCAGGCCTTATCATATCAATCCGAGCCATTTTTACAAGAGCGTGTGGCACGTCGGCATGCTGGGGGGCAAAGTCTATTTCGTTCCCAAGGACTGGTCCGACGAAGCGGTCCTGTACAACAAGACGATGTTCCAAAAGGCGCATTTGCCCTTCCCCAAGGCGGGCTGGACGTGGCAGCAGTTTGCGGCCGACGCCAAGAAACTTACCCTCGTCAAGAATGGGGTCACCGTGCAATATGGCGCCCAACTGCCGGGGACCTGGCTTCGGGCAGGAATCGAGGCGTTTGCCGGGGCGTGGGGCGGCCGTTTGATCAGTCCCAACGGCAAGACGGTCAATGGCTATCTCAATTCTCCCCAGACCAAGGCCGCGATTCGTTTCTTTCTGAATTTGTACAATGTGGATCATGTGAGTCCGACCCCGACCCAGATGGCCGGCTATGGCAGTACGGACCTCTTTTTGACCAACCGGGTGGCGATGGAACCTACGGGTCCGTGGAACGTCAGCCAGTACGAAGCCAAACCCGGTTTTCACTTCGGGGTGGCGCCGATGCCGCAGGGCCCCGCGCACAAGCCGTACACCATGATCTTCTGGGCCGGATGGGCGATCAACAAGCACACGCATCACCTGAAGCAGGCCAAGGCGCTGTTAGCGTTCTTTGCGTCGCCGACCTGGGCGAAAATTGATAGTCACTGGGCCATGCCGGGCCTGATTGACCGCTCGATTGTGGCGCAACAGGAGAAAAATCCGGGTCTAAAGCCTTTTTATGCGCAGGCCCCCCACGCCTTGCCGTTGGAGGTAACGGCTCCCTTGAACTGGGTGCAAGACGTGGAGCCAGCGTTGCAAACCATGATTGAGACGGCCACGGTCAATCCGCATACCAATCTCAACCAGTTGATCAACCAAACCGTGCGGAAGATCGACGCCAAGCTGAAGTAGCTGAAGAAGCATCATCGTCCAAAGAGGAGGGAAGGCCAGCCATCGGTCGATGGCTGGCCGCATACCATGGCAAGTCTCCATCCGGCTGCCTCGCAGGCCCAACCCCGGCGAAAACGCATGTCGTTGGCCGCCCAGCGCCAGCGCCTTTTCTACTGGCTGATTTCTCCGTGGATCTTTGGCTTCTTGGCGTTTGTCCTCGGGCCCATGGTATTCTCGGCGTATCTCAGCCTGACGCGCTGGAACTTGCTCAACCGCCCCGTCTTTATCGGTCTTGGCAACTACCAGGCGATGTTCAAGGATCCGCTCTTTTGGCAATCGCTGAAAGTCACCACGATTTACGCATTGGTCAGCGTGCCTTTGACCATGGCGTTCGGACTGTTCTTGGCCGTGTTGCTGAATCAAAGAGTGCGAGGGCTTTCCATGTTTCGCACGATTTTTTACCTGCCCTCGGTCATTTCCGGGGTCGCGGTGGCGGAAGTGTTCATGTGGGTCTTTAATCCCCAATTTGGGGTGCTCAACGTGTTTTTGTCCTATCTCGGCATTCACGGCCCGGGGTGGATTTCGAGCCCAACCTGGGCCCTGCCGGCGCTCATTTTGATGAGCCTCTTTGGGGTGGGCGGCCCCATGATCATTTTCCTGGCCGGTCTGCAAAATGTGCCGCCGGCATTGCTTGAGGCCGCGTCGCTGGACGGCGCGAGCAACTGGCGGCGGTTTTGGACGGTCGTCATTCCCCTGTTGACGCCGACGATTTTGTTCAATTTGGTTCTCTCGATCATCAACCAATTTCAAGTATTTACGCAGGCCTACGTGATGACTCAGGGGGGGCCGCTCAATGCCACGCTGTTTTATGTGTACTACCTATTTGAGAACGCGTTTCAGTACTTGAATTTTGGGTACGCGGCGGCCATGGCCTGGATCCTCTTTTTCATTGTGCTGGGGTTGACGATGATCGTCCTAGCGAGCTCTGGCCGGTGGGTCTTCTACCAAGGAGGCGAATAGCATGCGCCGAACCGGCAGGCTTTCGGAATATGTCACCCAAGCGTTCACCTATCTGGCGTTGCTCGTCTTTAGCCTGGGAATGCTGGTGCCATTCTTTTGGATGGTATCTTCGTCGCTTAAGCCGAACTATGACGTCTTTCAGTTTCCTCCGGTGTGGATTCCCCATCCGCTCCAATGGGGGAACTATCCCCGGGCGCTGACGTTTGTCCCATTCTTGCGCTTTTTTATCAACACCGGAATTATCGCCGGCGCCGTGCTCATCGGCACGTTGGTTTCGAATACGCTCATTGCCTATGCGTTTGCCCGCTTAGAAGCGAAAGGTCGAAATGTCCTGTTTTACCTCGTGTTGTCCACCATGATGCTCCCCTATGCCGTCACCATGGTGCCGCAATACGCAATTTTCTCGCGGCTTCACTGGGTCAACACCTTTTCGCCGCTCATTGTGCCCAGTTATTTCGGCAATCCCTTTTTCATCTTCCTGCTGCGCCAGTTTTTCATGGGGATCCCCAAGGAAATGGAAGACGCGGCAGCTCTCGATGGGGCCGGTGTGTTCGCCACCATCTGGCGAGTTATTCTTCCCATGAGCTGGCCAGCGATGGTAACGGTCTGCATTTTTTCCATTCAGGGGACCTGGAACGACTTTCTCGGCCCCCTGCTCTATCTCAACAAGGAATCCCTGTTCACCGTTCAGCTCGGACTTCAGTACTTTACCGGCCAATACACCGGCGGCTGGAACTTGCTGATGGCGGCCAGCACGGTGATCCTGGCGCCGATCCTGGTGCTGTTTTACTTTGGACAGCGGCTTTTCATCCGCGGCATTGTCGTCGGCGGACTGAAAGAATAGGACTGCGGCCCAACGTTAAGGACGACGGCGGATCCGGCGGCGGGGTGACCGTCGTCCGGATTCGTCGCTGGGCTGCTGGGAAAACGGCCCGCCATCCGCCAACGCGTGGGATTCCTCAATCCGGTGGAGCGGAGTCGGCTATCGACCTCCCGTTGCCGCGATCGGAGGTGTCCAAGGGACCGTGGATTCCGATCCGGCGACATGCGCTACAGGCCACCTGGGCGGCCACGCTGTCTACATAGGCCCAGGGCCGCCAAACATAGATGACCTCTCGGTGTCCGCACCAGCGTTGAACGAGGTGAGACGTTTGCGGCAGACCCGTGGGTCGACTGGGTCCGAAGGCGTCCTCGGCACCGACATGGGTTGGCATCATTTTGAGCGATTGAATCGTACTTCGACCTCCTCGTCTATCGCCCGCCAGCGATTAACCGTTGGTGCGACGTATTACCGGTGGCACGCCCGCCGAGGGGCTTGTCACCTTGGCTTTACCAAAAATAACGTCAGCCCAGGGAAAAAGGTTACACCCATCCCTGAAAATTGCGGTCGGGATACCACGCTGGGATATCGTGGGCCGGGCAACCGCACGTACGCGGCCCGCAGTAGGCAGGAATACGGGTGGTGTGGAGCCTTGGATTGTCTGTCCTCGGCCAACCCCTGAGGTCCGAGGGTTGGCACTAACGCTGTTTGTGATCACTTCGGCCGTTCGCAGCGGTCATTAGATCCGAACGACCGTAGGACGAAAAAATCGGCAGTCTCGCGCGATGCGATGGATGGACTGCTGTGCACCGTCGCTCGCGGGCCTCCATGATATTGCCGCCAGAACGCTGCGTTGGAGGACCCCGGCCCCCTTGCCTCGAAGTCCCGAGCCATCCCAATCCGGTGACGGCAAAGCCACCCTTACCCAACCGCCGCGATGGTCCACCGCAGTGCAACGGAGGGACCGGGGTAGGGGGCGATGGCGCTCGGTGCGTTCCGGGTCACCCTGCTGTGCCGCACCGACTCCATCACAACGGTTGCGGGCTGAAGGCGAGAGGTCGACGCCCTTCATGTTCGGGGCGCGAAGCCGTCCTGTATAATCAAAACGGCGGGCATGGGCTAGAACGCAGGCTGGCCCATGCATCCGAGGTGCGCGGACGTGGTATTGCGCACTGGTACAAAGGTCTGTGGCGTGGTCGGGTGGCCCTCAGGAAGACAGGATACTTCGACATCGACGACGGCACGGGAAAACGGATCGGTCAGGGCATATCGGCCAAGTATTGCCGACTACTTCCAAGGGTTAACGGATGGCAACAGGAAAGGATTTCGGCCGACGCCGGTGCCGCGCTCCCTCCCCATGGATACATCCAGGGGCTTGCGCGCGGCAATTTTGGTGAACGCGTGGATCATGGGGATCACGACGCCGTCTTCATGTGCTGGAGAAGGGAGGAAGCGGTGTTTCCTCCGGCCTGAACATCGGGGGGCCTCGCGCTGCAACGCGATGGAGGGATATTTTTCTAGACTAGGCCCAATATGGCAATTTTTAGGGACCCTCATCACGGTCGTTGAATTGAATCTTCTTTGGGTGGTATCGTCGATCCCGGTGATTACCATTGTTCCAGCCACTATGGCGTTGGTCCAATCGATTGATGATTGGACCGCACATCAAACCGAGCCTTCCGCCCTAGGGTTTATTCGGCACGCGTTCCGTGGAGCAAAGCGCAGCTACCGGGTTGGTCTCCCGGTGCTGCTGATAGGAGCGCTGCTGGTCTGCGAAGAGCTGTTTTTCCTACACCAAAGAGGCCTCGCTGCCGGGTTGCTATTGGGCTTGGTGTCGGGTTTTTCCCTCTGCTTTCTCGCCTTGCTGCCGTGGATCTTTCCTATCGCCGTGTTGCATCCCAGTCTTCCCCCCCACCAGACCTACCTCTATGCGGTGAGGTATGCCTGGGCGCATTCGTGGACGGATGGTTTGCTGATGAGCCTATGGTTGATGGGGTTGGCGCTGTCGGTCTTCATTCCGTTCTTGGTTATCGTCATCGTTCCGGTTAGCGTAGTGACCGGCAGTTATTGGTTGATCAGGCGAGTGGCCGGGGAAGCGCTTTAATGGCCGTAAAGCCTGTCTAATGCCGCGGCGGTGGCGACGTGGGACGGTTTGCTGAGCCAGGCGGCGGACCGGAATGCTGAACCAAACGAGCCACGAACAAGGCTCGGAGGTATGGAAGAACCGCACCCGGTGCCAGACGTCTTCCCAAAAGGCTTCCGACGGGCTTGGTTGTTTGACAGGCCCGACGGCCCTTCTTGCCTAGCACTGGGTCCGGGGCCGCAAGCTGATCGTCTTCATCCCCCTAGCGCCCCAAGGCTTCCGATCGGACATGCTGCGCAGAATCGGCTTCCGGGCGCGTCGTGGCGACATCGCGCGCGGCAATCATCCCCGAGGTCGGCTCCGTCGGCGCGGGCGCGCCGTCGGGCACCGCTCGGCGCTCTCGGAGGGTGGGGAAGACGCACCGTGCCGTTCCAACTTGCGACCAAACACCTGCCGAGCCAATCGCGCGATCTTGGTCCGGGCGGCGTCCAACTGACCGCGCAACGCCCGGTTCTCTTAGCGGAGACGGCGAATTTCGGCCAAGAGCGTATCGTGCGCCAGGGCGCAATCCTGGACCGTGGTGCGCAGGCCTTCCACTTCCTGCCGCCATCCTGGCCCAGGCTGGCCTGTATCGGTGGCGTTCCGGGTTCCGATCTCGGCCTGCGAAGCGGACCGCTCGCCATCCGAGACGAACGGGCCGTCGAGGTTGCAACTATCGCGTGTCATAGCGGTAGCGTAACCCCGTTCGGCCCCCGAGTCCAGGTCGATTACGCGCCGTGGTGGAGCCGGATCGCGGTTGAGGGCGCATTGTCGTGGTCTAGCGTCGGCTAATGCACCCGGGAACGCTCTAGCGCCCCCTTACGGTTCTCAGATACCCTGCGAAAAGGCCACATAATCTCCTTCATTTAACGAGACATTTCGATACCAATTTACCGGGTTACCGAGTAGGGAGCTGGCCCCGTGGTTTAGGAGGATTGTCGCTCCGTTGGCCGCCCCTTTCGGTTGGCGGTGCCTCAGTACGCCCCCATGCCCGGTTTCCAGCAACCAGAGTGGTTAATCGCCTTATGGGGCCGCTGGAAGCAAGAAAATGGGTTTAAACTGCTCGTCCAAGACTACGGCGTGAATCATTTTGGGGATCGGGACACCACGGTATTGGAAAAGCGATGGCCTGCTGCGCCCCGAAACAAGCCCACCCACACCCGTTGGGCCAAGTTACAAGCGAAACTCACGGAGGTGGTGACCGCCTATGAGGCCGCCCCGGAAACCGTCCCGTTATGGGATCTGGTCCCCGAAGACCGCCGGCGTGCCTTCACCTTTCACAATAAAGCCTTTCAAGATGGCTGTCGCATTATCGCGATCAATGGAGAGCATTGGCTGCGCCAACGCGTGACGGCGATTTACCCGAATCCTCGCCATGAACGGGTGCTGATGCGATGGCTCCTGCGCGCTCGGGGATCCTTCAGCTATCGCGAGACCACCCTGTGGGTCGAATTGGAGCGTCCACCGCGGGCCCGCGGGCTCGAGTGATCGAGGAGCTCTTGGCGGAGTTGAACGCGGAAGATCCCCGGCATCCTGCCGATCCGAACGTACATGTCCGGTTCACTCTCAGAGCCTTACGACCGTTGAAATTTTCAGTTAAACGCTAACCGGGGAAGTCTGTGACTAGATACCACACAACTTGTTCAGGGTCCAGAAAAAAACGAAGGGCTGACGACATATTTTGGCCTATTTTCTTGGGGGAAGACGTTGAGGTTGAGGGGTATACCTAAATAAAGAGACACCAGAACCATATCCGCCGGTGCCCCCTTGCGACGCGGAAACATTGCTGACCCCTGGAAGCCCTGGGACGTCAAGTCTTGAATCCTGCTGGCTACATTCGGCGTTGCCACCCTTGAGGGTATCGCCGCACATGCAAGACAGCCACGACCACAATGTGATTGGTGGCGACACGAAAGTATATAGCGTACGGAAATCGGCGCAACAGAGCGCGCCGCACTTCCGATTCGATGACCGGGAATTGTTGCGGATTTTCAGCCACGCGGTTGAACAGAGCGTCGAGAGCTTCTATGAACCGCCCACCTAATCCCGGCCGTTGCGCTTCGTACCATGCGACGGTATCTGCGACATCGTGTTGGGCACCGGAGCCCAGTCGAACGGGGAGGCTCATGAATTCGACTTGGATCGTTGCAAGTCTCGGGCCATTTGTTCGCGAACTTGAGTCCAATCGCGTAGGTCTTCCGAGTCTGAGCCCAGATCGGCAAGTCGCTGCCGAATCATGGCCGTATGCCATTCAGGAACGGGCACCCGGTCGTCAATGGCGGCAATCCGATCCCACAGGGATTGCACATAGTCTACCTTTTCGTCTGGAGAGAGATCATCGAACCCAGATGGGGGCCAGGGAACATGCGTAGACATGCCGACACCTCCGTTTCCCACATGATAACATGCCCTGAATCGCGCACGAAAAGCCAGGCACAAAAATCACCTAAGCGCCCTGGCAACGGAGCGATGCATCTGACGATCACAGCGTCTGGGTCGTTCCGAGCCATAGCGCTGTGGGTCTTCTGGCGCACTATCCATCGGAAACGGCGATAGGCTCCCATCGATCGATCTTTCCTGCGGGGAAGATCTTCACCTATACTATACTTCGCCAGCGCACTTTATCAAGCAGGCGATTTGACGCATAAAAAAGGTACTTGAACTGCCTTCGTTGCCTCACTCACAAGAAAATGTACTCGAAAAGGGGTGCGGTGATGGCAACACGAACTACTCGGCATCAAACTCAGGAGGATCTTTTGATGCCGTTGTCTTTGTCTGAACGTCTGGCGATGACCCAGGAATTAGCCCAACCATATCGTCGCGCCACGAAACGCGAGCGATCGGCACTCATTACCCAACTGCAAACCCTGTGTAGCTATAACCGGTCCTATGCCGGGCGGGTCTTGCGGCTGGCCTCCGCGCATCGCGGTCGCCCCAAGCGTCGATCCCCCAAGCCTGGTCGCGGCCGGAAACCGACCTATGGTCCGGCGGCGAAGCAGGCGCTCGTGCACTGTTGGGCCATGCTCAATTTTCCCACGGGCAAACGCTTACAACCGTTTTTGGCGGAACTGGTCGCCCAGTTAGAACACCACAGGGAACTGACCGTGGACCCCGCGACGCGGGGGCAGCTCCTCGCGATGAGCGCCGCCTCCATCGATCGCTTTCTCGCCCCCGAACGGCGGCGGTTAACGATCAAGGGCCGCCATGGGACCAAACCGGGCACGCTGCTCAAACAGCAAATTCCGGTCCGCACCTGGGCGGAGTGGGACGATGCGACCCAGCCCGAGTTTCTCGAAATCGATCTCGTCTCCCATGATGGCGGCGCCGCCCGCGGCGACTTTGCCTGGACGCTCGACATGGTCGACATCCTCACCGGCTGGACCGAAATCGCCGCCGTGCCCAACAAGGCTCGGAAGTGGGTGCTGGAGGCGCTGAACGCGCACCGCAGCCAGTTTCCGTTTCCCCTGCGCGGTCTCGATTCCGACAATGGCAGCGAGTTCATCAACCATCATCTGCTCGCCTGGTGCGAAACGCACCACATCACATTTACGCGCTCCCGAGCGTATCACAAGAACGACGGCTGTTACGTCGAACAGAAAAACTGGGCGGTCGTCCGACGCTTTGTCGGCTACCTCCGCTATGAAGGCCCGGACCAGGTGGCGTGGCTGAATGAGCTCTACGCCACGCTGCGTCTCTACACGAATTTCTTTCAGCCGCTGCAGAAGACGGTGTTCAAGGAGCGGCGAGGCGCTCGGGTCTACCGCCGCTACGACACGGCCCGCACTCCCTATCAGCGGGTCTTAGCTTTACCCGACACGGTGATCTCCGCGGATCAGAAAGCCACCTTGCGCCAGCAGTACGAGGCGCTCAATCCAGCGGCGTTGCGCCGCGACCTGACCCGCCTCCAAGACCGGTTAGGGGACACGGCCCACCTCGATGACCCCGAGGAGGCCGCCCCCACGCCCTAAACCCGAGGCGGGTCAGATAATCCAGATTCGTGAAGGTCTCTTCGCCTACGCGCACACTCACCGGTTTGATGGCCATCAGCGTTCTCGCAAGCACAGTAGCTCCCATGGCATGCACAGCATGCCATGGGAGCTACTCGGGATACGGAGGGGAATCAATGCCGGTCCATCGCGAGCTACGCTCGGGCCGCAGCGGCTCGGGGGCCCTGCGAACCTCCGGAAAGCCTGGATCGTCTTGCCGGGCCCGAGAGGTGTAGAGAGCGGCATCAAGATCTCTTCTCGAATCAGATTAGCTACCACTGCATTCACTGCATTCGCTGGTAGCTAATCTGGATATCGGATCTGTCCATGGGGTCACCCGTGACCCGCAAGCCCGACCGCCCACCGGTCCGATCAGGCTCGCGTCTTTCGCCTTCGGGTCGGAACGCGCCGCTCTCAGCCCGGTTGGATCCGGTCCGCTTGTGACAGCTTTTCGGGACACAGCGGGCACCGACGGACGGCAAAGGCCCGGCGATCCCCGAGGCGGGCTTCGCCTACGGCTGCGCCCGCCTCGGGGATGCTCCATCCACCACCCTTCTCCGAACCCCCCCATTCTCAAATGCCCTACCCAAGAGGAACCTCTCTGACCTTCCAAGGACCAAAAGATGCTCTCGACCATAGGATCCCTCTAACGTCCGTGGTATGATTCCAGAGACATTTAATTTTGAGGCAATGAATCCCCGCTCAAGTACTTTTATTTGTGAGGGAAGACGCCTTCGCCTCACGGCGAGCGCCTTATATCCCCATACCTGAAGGTAGGGGTTTTACGGCGCGCTGGATAATAACGTTGTCGCACATGCCGGCGATAGCTGCGGTTGGCCACGTTGGTCGCTTGGTCATGCTCATCGACGACCATCCGAGCGGGATCCACGCCGGGTTGCCGGGCGGCGGCGCTGCGATACGCCGCGACCCCGGGATTGACGTCAAAGAGTTTGCGGCCGTCGTGGCGGGCGTGCAGCTTGACCGTATACGCGGCGGCGACATCCACCCACGAAACCCCAGGACGGCAGCCCAAGACCATCGCATCGTTGGCGTGAGTTTTATCCACGCCGAAGGCTTCGCGAAGGGCCGCCGTTTCATAGCCATAACGGACGGTCACCGGCAGGCCCCATTGGTGAAGCCGGGATTCCAGGAGCAGTCGGCCGTGCATCGCACGTCCCGCCGCGCGGACGTTCGGATACGCTGTGATGTCGAAACAGAGCGCCAAGGCTTGGGTCGCGACCGCCGTATGACAATGAGCGCATAAGGTGCCCTGGATGTCATAGCGGGCGGACCCGCCGTGTTTGCGTTGCACGAAGTGGTGGACATGCGCCGTTTCTGCCGTAACGGAGGCGCCACAGTACAGACATCGAAATCCGTCGCGTTGCAAGATGGCCAGGCGTTTTTCCGCCGACGGTGCGACACCTTGCATAACGAACTTGGGCCCCGGCCGCTTGCGCCGTTGCGGTGCCGCGCCATAGACTTTGCGCTGGATGTTGAGTTTGACAATCTCTACCTGGATGTCCGTAATCGGATACCAGCGGCGCAGACGCTCGAGAACATTAAGCTTGCCTTGCACATCGGCGCGAATGCTGGGCGGATACGGAACCGGCTTGCGGTAGAAAATCTTGCTGCTGCCAGCCCGATGGCGACGATGATTACGCCGATTGCGTCGGGCGTTGCGGATGGCTCGGCGGGCCTTCAGTTGGTCGCTAATCCGTTCACCGCGGGTGGGAAGAAAAGTGTTGAGTCTAAGGTTATTTGGCCAAGACCAGTCTCGATTTCGTTGGCCGTTTTCGCAAGGAGCCCCTTTAGCACTGGCCGAATGGATGGGTCGTGATAAACGGGGCGTCCATTCGGCCAGTCCCCGCCTGGCAGCGGTCTGATGACGTAGATCAGGCGCATCCTCGCGTGTTCCGACGAGGCAGTCTTCCCGTGGCGATGGCGGCATATGCAGCCGCGATTGCGTTCCTGGCCGTAGAGTTCTACGAGAAAAACGTGGCCAACAAATTTGAGAAAACACCTCGAATTTGCGGCCAAAAATCGTGGGACTCAACAGCAGAGCACGCGATCGGCATACGGCAGGTGTTCCACCACCGCGAATCCGACGGTCTGGCCATCGTCGAGCGTGACCCTTACGGGAGCAAATCCAGGGTGGTTGACCAAACGATTCAGCTGAATGACAAACGGGAGTCGAGACACGATGCGAGCTTTGTGGTGTTGAAGCAGTTGGCGTGCGCGAGCTGGATGGCAAGGCGACAGCGGCTGACCATCGGCGTTTAACACAGGAACATACGCAATATGGGTCATCAACACGATAAAAGACTCCTTTCCAGGAGAACTCCCCCGAAGGGGTGGGAAAGCGACCCTGTGCCGCTCGGTCAAGGTGTGGGCCTCCCAAGCCGTGAAAGCCTTGGCGTACAAGCGTCCAATCAGTGCGCGAACCGGCTAGGATCAGCACCGCCCTTGTAGCCCCGATCGGAGCCTTGACGTCATCGCATAGCGTGTACAACACATCCGGTAGTTAGGTTAGAGCCCGAGGAGAGGATTCCTCAAGCTCCGGCCTTTAGGCCGGGGTAGTTGACCCCTGTGGATATGGCGTCAGTAGACGCTATATCGACACATACCCCAAAGCAGGATTGGGATTAGGCCGGAGACGGCCACGAATAAAACTGCGGCCCGCGGAAGAGCGAACAATTCCAGGCGTGCTTAAAAATGCCTAGATCTGCGAGGTTTCTCGGTAGAGATGCGGAGATATGCTGAAGCACGTTACCGCGGTGGGGTTCTTTTGCAAGATGTCGCAAGCCTCCCAATATCTACCCAGCCGTTTAACTGGCCATCTGAGGGACGCGGATCGAAGCGTTCTGACGCGCCGACCTGCAGAGCGCTCGCCGCTTGGAATATTCTCGTTTCGTCCGGCTCCGTCGCCGCGTTGCCCTTGAACCTGCCCGCCCCAAAAAGGGCGGACATTGTATTGTGGGCGAACCACCATGGCTGCGTCGCGGGTCGTGAGACCCTGGGAGTGACCCTCCTGACTCGCCACCGCTTATCCCGCCAGCCATGTCCCGGGGATCAGCCGGACTACGCCTTAACGCTCCCTGGAGGGGAACGGGACGGCGATACGTGTGGTTTCCACACGTCAGATCCTAATACCACCGTGTTAGAGGTGGTCGGTAGATGTTCGCCTGTTTTACCGTCGTATTCTGACGACGCGATACATTTTACGTCTTCTACGATTGCGGGAGACGACCGCCAACGTATCCAATTGCCAAAGAGCGAACATGCGTATTTTAGCAAGAGATTTGCCTGATGGCAACGCCTTATATCTCCGCTCTGAACGGCGGAGTTTTACGGCGCACCCTGATAAACTCAACAGTGGGGGGACTGCGGTTCCGGGCTCTGCCCAACCGAGCTTGGCGCGGCCGGGACAGAGCGCCTAACCCGGTTGGGCATTAGCCCCTGAGCGTCCACTCGCCGAACCACGCGGGCTTTGAACGCGCTGCGGTCGGAAGATCGGCGGGACATTATCGAGCTCGCAGGTGATTTCGCGGAATTGGGTCCAACTGCGGTGGAACCATTAATTTCCGCGCCGAATACCCCTATATAGCGGGCCATCAACCACCGTCCGGAAAGCTTAACGGATCTCCACTCCAATGCTTGCTGAGGAGATGATGGGGTGTTCGGGTATCGCCGTTTTCCCTATGCCAAACAATCCACCGGCCCTTGGCCCAATGCGTCCGCCCGGCCTGCGGCGGCGGGCGCTGGGGACGCGGTTGACATCGTCGTGGTGAGCTATAATTGCCTCGCATATCTGAAGCGGTGCGTACAGAGCATCGAACAATACGCCGATCTGCCGTATACGCTGTGGGTGGTCGATAACGGCAGTACCGACGGCACTCGCGACGATTTGAACGCCCTGCATCGAGCCACCGTGATATGGAACGATAGCAACCTGGGGTATGCCAAGGCGTGCAACCAGGGGGCCAGGGCGGGCAACGCACGCTATATTCTGTTCCTGAACGCGGACACGGCGGCTACCCCGGGCTGGCTCAGCGAGCTGGTGCGGGCTTTTCAGTCCGACCCGCAGATTGCCGTGGTCGGACCCAAATTGGTGGATTTCCACAATCGCATCGTGAGCGCGGGGGTGGTCGGCACCAACGCAAAACCCAGCATCCGTGGCTGGATGACACCTGATGCTCCCGACCGCTACGCCACGCCCATCGACTGTCTTAGCGTGTCGGGGGCGGCCTATATGATCCGGCGGGACTTGATTCCAGTCCTCGGCCTGTTTGACGAGGCGTACTTTTTCTACTACGAAGAGACCGACTACAGTTACAACGCTCGCTACCATGGGTATCGCGTTGTCTACTGGCCGTCAAGCCGGATGTATCACGTGGTTTCGGGGGCGAGCGGGAACCAGACCGGGAAAGAGTTGCGCCAGATGTTCGATGAAAGTCAACGCCATTTTCAACGTAAATGGGCCGCTTTCTTGAAGGAGGAGAGAAAATATGGGGAGCCCTGATCCCGTATTAATCGCCGGCATGATTGTCCGCAACGAGGCCGACAGATATTTGGCCATGGTCTTGGGCGATCTCGAAACCTATTGCGATCGCATCGTCGTGCTCGACGACGGTTCGACCGACGCCACCCCCGACGTTTGCCGATCATTTGCCAAAGTGATCTTCCATCGCCGCGAAACGTCGTTGTTTTGGCAGAACGAATCGGTTCTGCGCACCCAATTGTGGAACCTGGTGGTCGCTGGGCAGCCCGATTGGATTTTGGCCATTGACGCCGATGAAATGCTGGAACCGCGCTTTCGCCAGGAAAAGCGGCGGCTTTTGACCCAGACTGCACACGATGTGCTTGCCATGCGCCTGTATGAATTTTGGAATTCAATGACTCATTACCGCGTCGACAAATTGTGGAATCCCGCCGGCCGCCTTACCCCGATGCTGGTCCGCCACCGGCCCGGCGCGCACTACCGCTGGCGCAATCAACCGCTGCATTGCGGACGGATACCCGCTGGGCTCGCCGAGCCGTATTATTGTGGTCAGCGCTGCAAGCATTTCGGGTATGCGCGCCCCGACGATCATCGCCGCAAATATGAGATGTACACCCTGCACGATCCCCAAGGCCGCTTTACTCCGTTATCGCACTACCAGAGCATTCTGGACCAGGACGCGGTGGTGGCCGAATGGCGAGATTGAGGCAAGCCGCTGGAGACGGTTCGACCACCATGCGTGATCGGTTAAGCGACTGAACTAACGCGTTTTCCCTGCAACCGCGCCGTACAGCTGAGCATCGTTGTCAACGAACCTAGGAATCGCCGCCTTCGAGCCCTATAAAGCGCGAAACCTGCCCCGATCGGATAGCGAATCCCCGCCGTGCTCACACGTGAGGAAAACTCCTCCGCCCAGCGGAGCGGCGTGATCCGCCGGGCTCGGCATCCTGGCAACCCAAAGTTTGCCAGGAGCGCATTTTGTCCGTCGGTTTGCCTGTTGTTGGCTTGGATTTGATATGACGAGTGGGGCCTGAGGAATTGTGCAACAATGCCAATCCGTTCAGGAAAACCGACAGGGCCCTTGGCCCCGCGGAGACCTGTCGCCCTTCTCCGCGATGAGACCACCGGGCTTGAGCGGCCGATGGATGATCCTGCCCAACGCACCTTTTGCACACCATCGGCGGGTTAAAGAAAATGCCGATGCGTTGTGCGATGGCGTTGATCGTGATGCCGGCGATGGCCTTGGGCCGGATTGACGCGAACCCATCCCGTCGACGCAATCGCTTACGCGCTTTTTTCCAGCCGAATGGGAGCGTGTGCCAGACGCCACGGTCTGAATGAGGTATTGGAGTCGATCATCACCTAAATGACGGGTCGTGGCGCTGTGAATACCCACGCCTCATCCCCCTGAAATTGGCACAGCGCACAAAGCCCGGAAACCATGCCGCCCGACGCGTCAAAAGCTATGGGTAGGGATTAGGGTTTACCGACGGGGATGAAAGCCGATGCGGGCTATCGTGCCCATGCGGGCAGACCCCCATCAGCTCCCCGCTGGATTGTGCCCTTGCGCAGTAGATGGCTTTGCACAATCAATCCACGGGTGGCATAATTTAATGGGGCTCGGACGCCGTCTGCGGGCAGCGGACGGAGAACACGCCGCCGCGATGAACCGAGAACCCCTCGGCTCTAGCCGTGGGGAGTCGTCGCCAGGGGTTTCGCTTCGGAAGTGACCCGGCTGTGGCCTATGGGGGCAAACCCACGCTCCGGCTTCGCCAGATTTCAGGCCTTGGTGGGCGTGGTGGTGTCGGTTGCTTGGCTTTGATATGCCTCTCATCGGCGCGTCCGCTGATGGATCCAAGCGGTTACGGCCCGGCCTGTGTCCAATCGGTCTTGTCGTAAAGGAAGCCCAGTCCGTCGCCGAACACAACCCCGATCCCCGGCCGGAACGCGCCGCTTTTTCCATCGATCCGGGCATCTATCTGTCGAGCCAGTTTGGCCCACGTCTGCAAGACGCGGTGATTGACCGAAGGATGGGCCTTAAGGCTCTGTCGTCGGTCTCCCGCGATATGTTTGTCGAGGCAACCGTCTGAGCATGCGGCTGAGAAGGGAGAACACCATGGCTAACGATCCGTTGGAGGGAAGGCCAGCCCCGGACTTCACTCTGCCCAGCACGGAGGGCAGCATCCACTTGGCCGATTATCGGGGGCGCGTAGTGATTCTGTACTTTTATCCCCGCGACAACACTCCAGGATGCACGACGGAGGCGTGCGATTTTCGCGACGCAGCGGGGCAATGGTCCGCCTTGGACGCCGTCGTGCTGGGGGTGAGCCGGGATTCGCTGGAGAGCCACCAAAAATTTCGCGACAAGCATCATTTGCCCTTTCCGCTGCTCTCGGACCCCGACGCGGAAGTGGCTACGCGTTACGGTGCCTATGGAGAAAAGACCTTGTACGGCAAGCTGTCGATGGGGATGATTCGGAGCACCTTCATCATCGACGCCGACGGCATTGTACGGCGGGTTTTCCGCAAGGTGCGGGTGGTGGGTCACGTGGAGCGCGTAGGCGAGGTGGTCAAGCGCCTGCGCCAGGAGGCGGCGGGCGTTTGACCGAACCCGCCGCCTCCGAGGGGAGGGGAAAGGGGTGAGGCCGTTTCCTCTCCCCTCGCGGGTCCCGCCCGGTTAGTGTACTTGGCGCAGGCCATCGGCCGGCTGTGCGACCGGAATGATCACCGGTTGGACAGGCAGCGTGGCGGCGGTTTCGGCAATCGCGTTTCGCAGGTGGGCTTCGGCCGAGCGAGGAAAGAGGGCAATGACGCTGCCGCCGAATCCGGCGCCGGTCAGCCGGGCGCCTGCGAATCCTTCTGAAAGATATGGGTTCACGCCGTCGACCGCATTCACGACGGCATCGAGGGCAGGGGTGGAGACCTCAAAATCGTCTCGCAAGGACCGGTGACTTGCCGTAAAGAAAGAAGCCACCTGATCCCAGCGCCCCTTGGCCGCGAGGGCGACCGATTGGTGCACCCGCTCATTCTCGGTAATGACGTGGCGGGCGCGCTTTCGCAAAATGGGGTCAGCCAGCCGCTTCCAGTCGTCCTTGGCGGCGGCTCGCAAGTTGGGCAGCTGAAGGTCTCGGCTGGCTTGCCGGGTTTCCGCCACCCGCTGATCGTAGGCACTGTGGGCCAGCGACCTCGGAGTCCGCGTGTCGATGATCCACAGCTGGTAACCCGACGACGCAAAGTCAAAGGGAATCGGGGAGGCGGTGCCAGCCTCGGCGTCGATAAATACGGCGTGATCCGCGCGCGCATAGATAATCGCCGTTTGGTCTAAGATGCCGCTATTCACGCCTAAGTAGCGGTTTTCCATCGCTTGCGCAAGGCGAATCAGGTCCGCTTGAGCCCGTCCGGAAGGGGAGCTGAGGGCCGACAGCAGTCCCAGAGACAGGGCGGCCGAAGACGACAACCCGCTGCCGACCGGGAGGTCGGACGTTACCCAGACGTCAAATCCGCGGTCGACCGCCAGCAGGTCGACGGCCGCAGCCGTAAAACCGCCCAAGCCCTCCAACGGGGTGCCGGCGATGGCCCTTTGGGCGCTCTGGGTCAATTCGCTCAGCGTGGATGAAAACTGGACGTTGTGCAAATCGCTCCCCACTCGCACCTGGGCGTCATCGCGCCAAGCCAGGGCTACATGCGTGGCCAAGGTTAACGCAATCGGCAGCGACCAGCCGCCCTGGTAGTCGGTATGGTCGCCGATGCAATTTACCCGCCCGGGGGCCCGAAACAGGACGTCGGGCGGGTGGGAATATTGGTGAATAAAAGCTTCCATGGCTTGATGGGCAGGCCCGGCCTGCTCTGGCCGCAGCGCATTCTTCATCCCTGTAGCACTCCTTCACCGAACATACATGATCGGTTAAGTCAGGTGGTGGGGTTCGGGCTCTGAAATCACGAAGACTATTGCCGATGAGACGGGTCGTGGCTGTCGAAAATAACCTCAGGATGGTCGTTTCCTCCGTCCCCTGCGGCCATACCTGACTTATCTGGGGATGTAGTTCACAGGTATAATGCCAGGGCGAGTCCACACTGACCACAACCGAACAACCATTCGTCCGCGGCGGGGTTCGTGCTGCTGAGACCAGCACCGCTGCGCCACGTTGGGTGAAAGGCGATTCCACGGGTTGGCCTATGCCCTTACGAACTGGCGTCGGGATCGTTGGCACCGCGGGGTTTAGCGAAGAGGCGTCGAGATAAGGCGACGCCTCCCCAAGCGCTCGCCGCGATACCGCCCATAACCACCCAATAGAGCGTCCCCCCTCGGACCACGTTGGTGACCAGCAGGACGACCAATCCCAAAAAAACCATTTCGATGGTGAGAATCTGCCAGAGCACGCGGAAGTTGATCATGTAGTCCCGCTCCTTCGCGATGTTCGCTGGCGGTGTCCTGCTCAGAGGGTTGCCGCCTCGATTGCGTCGAGGCGCTCTTAAATGGCCAAGTCGGTAAGGCCGGCCAGGTACCGTTCGGCATTGATCAAGACACGCTGATAGTAGCCGTCGGTGCAGGGCACAAAATTGTGGATGCTGAGGCTCACCCGGCCCAGGTTGCCATGGCTGTCGAGCGCTTCGAGCATTACGCGCGCTTGCCGTCCCTGGAAAAGATCCCAGCCCTCCTGCAAATTCAACCAGGCCAGCCCCGTCACCTCATCGGGATCTGGGCGAAATTCCTCCAGCCCCCAGTCAACCTCGGTCAGGAACACGCTTTGGAATTCGCGGTCGACCCGGTCCGGCGTGCGCGACGGCTTGATCCGCAGCCCCGCCGGGGTTAGGGAAAGGCGGTCCAGGGGGATGCCTACTTCTTCAGGAATCTCTCTGGCTGCCTCTGACGGAGTCTCCCCGACCAAGACGTGTCCCGCCACACTGGTGTCCCAAAGCCCCGGATTATCCAGTTTGGCAAGACTCCTTTGCTGAAAAAGCATGGCGGGTCGGGGAGCCCGGCGGATCATCCAGCAGTGAAAGGTCCGATGCCAGTCGCCGTCGCGATGCACGGCTTCGCGTTCCTTTCGGCCAATCCAGCAGAGATTGTCGTCGTAGATGTCGAGCCATTCCCCGCCCGAACCGTCCTGGGTCATTGCCCTTCACCCGTCCGCATGAGATTGCCGAGCACGGTCGGCAAGATGCCACCCAATCGGTAGTAATCGACATCGATGGGGGTGTCAAGGCGCAGCGTAGCTTGGAAGCGAATACGCCGGCCGTCCGGGCCGTTCGCTTCAACGTCGACTTGGCCGAGCGGCGTTAAGGGGGAGGGTAAATGGATGTCGACCGTTTCTTCGCCAGTCAAACCGAGCGATTGCCAACCGTCTCCCTGATGAAATTGCAGCGGCAAGACCCCCATACCCACCAAATTGGATCGATGGATGCGTTCGAAACTCTCGGCAATGACTGCCTTGACTCCGAGTAGCATGGTGCCTTTGGCGGCCCAATCGCGGGAACTGCCGGTACCGTACTCCTTGCC
Organism: Bacillota bacterium; assembly: GCA_021797675.1. Lineage (GTDB taxonomy): Bacteria > Bacillota > Sulfobacillia > Sulfobacillales > Sulfobacillaceae > JAJZXC01. Next base: position 30,448 of record JAJZZH010000105.1, read on the forward strand.
GGCAAACACGACCAACGGCACGTGCTCCCTTTCGTAGGTCATTGCGGCGTCAAAGATCGGCAACGCGTCCCCGTCGGGAAAGTGTTTGGTGAAGCCGCCTTCGATTTGGGGAACGATCTGGTTTCTAATCCGGATGTTGGCGAACGTGCCGCGCATCATGACCTCGTGATTGCCCCGACGGGACCCGTACGTATTGAAATCGGCCGGGTTCACCCCATGGGCCGCGAGGTACTTGGCCGCCGGCGTGTTGGCGCCGATACTGCCTGCCGGAGAAATATGGTCGGTGGTAATCGAGTCGCCGAACAGGGCGAGAATCCGTGCGCCGACAATGGGACCGACGGGCTGAGGACGCTCAGACCAGTCTTTAAAGAATGGCGGATCTTGTATATACGTGGAATCCGGATCCCAAGCGTAGATATCTCCTTGCGGAGCATCAAGCGCGTTCCACAGCGAGTTGGCGCCGAACACGGCCTGGTACTGGCGGTGGTAGAGCTCGGGCTGGATGGCGGCGGTTAGGGTTGCCTCCACTTCCTGAGGTGACGGCCACAGATCGCGGAGATAGACGGGGCGGTGCTCCGCATCGTAGCCCAGAGGAGCGTTGGGCAGGTCGATGTCCACGGTCCCCGCCAAGGCATAGGCCACCACCAATGGCGGCGAGGCGAGGTAGTTTGCCTTTACCAACGCATGAATGCGTCCCTCAAAATTTCGATTTCCGCTGAGCACGGCCGCCACGGTCAAGTCTTCGGCTTGAATCACACGGGCGACCGCTTCATCCAGCGGACCGCTGTTGCCGATACACGTGGTGCACCCGTAGCCAACGAGGTGAAAGCCCAATTGTTCTAAATATGGGGTCAGCCCGGCTTCTTGCAGGTACGCCGTTACCACCCGAGACCCCGGCGCGAGACTCGTCTTGACATACCCGGGTACCTTAAGTCCGCGCTCGACGGCATGTTTGGCCAACAGTCCGGCCCCCACCATCACGCTCGGATTCGACGTGTTCGTGCAACTGGTAATCGCCGCGATGACCACTGAACCGTGGCGGAGTACGTCCCCCGACGTCGCTACCGGGGATTGGCCGCCCAGTCTTGCGGGTTTCACGCCAAACCCCCGCTCTGGCACCGGCGCGGTCAACGCCTGGCGGAACGCGGACTGCAGGTGGGCCAGTGGAATGCGATCTTGGGGCCGTTTGGGTCCGGCCAAACTGGGCTCGATGGATCCCAAATCGAGTTCTAAGACGTCCAAATAGTCCGCCGCAGGGGTATTGTCGTCCACGAACAAGCCTTGTTCCCGCAGATACCATTCGACCAACTGGATATGCGCTTCGCTTCGCCCCGTGGCCCGCAGGTAATTGAGCGTCTCGGCGTCGGTCGGGAAAAACCCCATGGTCGCCCCGTATTCGGGGGCCATGTTGGCTACCGTGGCCCGGTCGGCCAGGGTCATATCGCGCACGCCAGGGCCGAAGAATTCGACAAAACGGCCGACCACCCCGTATTTCCGGAGCAGCTGGGTGATCGTCAAGGCGAGATCGGTGGCGGTCGCGCCCGCGGGTAGCCGTCCCGTTACCTTTACTCCGAGTACTTCCGGCAACAAGAGATACAAGGGTTGGCCTAGCATGTTGGCTTCCGCTTCAATTCCGCCCACGCCCCAGCCCAAAATGCCCAGCCCGTTAATCATGGTGGTGTGGGAATCCGTTCCCACCAGCGTATCGGGAAACACTTCCCGGGCTCCGTGGCGCTCGCGCACGGTGACCACGGAGGCTAAATACTCCAGATTCACTTGATGGATGATGCCGGTATCGGGGGGGATCACCCGAAAATTATCGAACGATGCCTGGGCCCATTTCAGCAAGCGATAGCGCTCTTGGTTGCGCTCAAACTCTCGTTGCATATTGTATTCGAAGGCCGTGGCCTGCCCAGCGCGGTCGACCTGGACCGAATGATCCACAACCAGATCCACGGGAATCAGGGGATTGATCCGCTTGGAGTCCCCACCCAAATGCCGCATCTTCGAACGCATAGAGGCCAAGTCAACCACCGCCGGCACTCCCGTCAAATCCTGCAGGACCACGCGCGCAGGCTTGAACGGAACCTCTTTGCGGTCCCCCGACTGCGGCTGGTAGCCAGCCAGGGCAAGCACGTCTTGGCGGCGAATCTGGTAGTCGTCGAATTGGCGGAGGACGGCTTCCAACAGGATTCGGATGCTGATGGGCAAGCGCGGAATCTTGCCCAACCCCTGTTCCTCGAGCGCCGCCAGGCGGTAATAGGTAAGGGTTTGACCCTCGCGCTCGACCGTGGTGCGGGCGTGAAACGGATCCATCGCTGAGTGATCCAATCTGTTCACCTCGTTGTCTGATTTGCGGGCTCAGTCGACGCGGAAGACTCCCAGAGACTTCGCGCCAGACCCAAGCCGGGCACGGCCCGATGGCGGACATCATCGCGCCCAGCCCGCACGGATCCACGACGCTTGTTCAGGCGGGAGCTTCGTGGTGCCGTTTGCTCTGAAAAACCTACCAACGCCGGCCTGATCTGCGGTGTTGGCAGGCCTCGAGCCCTTAACTCCTGTCCACATTATCGCATAATCCTGCGGGATCGGAAGGGGCGGTACGCGGATTCTGGCCGGGATGGTCGGACCCGGGCGGGACGCCGTTAACGGGCGTGGCGGGGGAGTCGCAAGGTGGTGTGAATGCGACCTTCGTCGGGTCATAGATTTATAAACATTAACTCGAATGTCCAAATGGTTTAGGACCTATCGTGTAAAAATGAAAATATCGTGTTAAGGTTATGCTGAGGTGAACAATAGGGATGCCTTCATATCGAGTGCAAGGCAGCTGCCCAACCTGTGGGCGAAACATGTGGGTGTCGGAGTTGCAATGTTCACATTGCGGGACGCATCTGCAGGGGCAATTTCGGCTGACCCGTTTTGATATGCTGACCGATGAGCAACTGGTATTTCTCGAACGATTCTTACGCGCACGGGGAAACATTCGCGATGTTGAGCGGGAAACCGGCCTGTCCTATCCCACGGTGCGCAGCCGACTCGATAACGTATTGCGGGCGCTCGGCCTCGACGAGGGCCCACCGGCGGCAGGCGAGACCGGTGCGGGAATGCAGCTTGAATTGCTGAACGCGTTATCGGCGGGGACGGTGGACGTCAAGACCGTGCTTAGAATGTTGGAGGAAGGGGCGGCGGTCGAAGGCACCGTTCAGCCTAAGGATCGTAGCGCAGAGGGGGAGTACCATGAATGAAGAAGTGCGGCGAAGGATCCGGCAACTCGTGATTGACGGGAAAATCACGCCGGAAGAGGCACGTCAGTTAACAGAGGCGATGGCGCCCGATTCCCTGGCGCCCAGGATGGCGGAGCCCTCAGAGCGCGAGGAACCCCGGCCGGCACGGGCACGGTTTTTAACCATCCGCGTTTCTGGACGGCAGGCGGTGAATCTTCGCATTCCTTTGGCGTTGGCCAAGGATGCCGTTCCTTTTATTTTAAAATACGTTCCGGCCGATCAATTGCCGAGGGACATGAATCTCGACGCCTTGGCCACCTTGATAGAGCGCGCGGCAGCGGGTACGCTGCTCGAAGTGAAAACCGATCAAGATCATATTGTGGTGGGACTAGAATAACGGCTCCGCCCACAGGTGGAGTTGGCCCGATCAAACCGGCAATCCGGGGCAACGCGCGGCGGGGGAGTCGAAATCGCGCGGCGACGCACCGAACGTTCCTGCCCTTCGAAAAGGGGCAGGAACACCGGTTAGGGCAAGGCTCTGCGACAAGACGGAAGTCCTCGGCGCGTTCTCCATAGCCACCACAGAAGGCTGCAAGCCCATGGTGTTGTCGTTTCCAAGCCCAGCCGGAAGCGGGTTGGGAGGGTAGCATGTCTGGCACCGCCAGCACAAAGGGAGTCTTGCACCCGTCGTGGCAACCGACACGGGCAAGCACCGAGCAAGAAACGCTTTCCCCCGAAGCGCCGGCGCTAAACGACGGGCCTGCTCTGGGCGGACTCTGCCAGCCGTGTTTTGGGCCCCGGGGTCTTGGCGATGGTCCGACCCGCGGATCTTAGGGCGACGGGCTACGCAAAAGCGCTTCGCCCGTCACCGCGGGACGAGGGGCACCTTCGGCGGTGATCTGCAAGGCGATCTTCACCTCTTCGACCGTTTCGCTCTTGACTTTCCCGACCACGACCACTGGTGAACCAGGTCGCACAAAATTCCGGAAACGTACCTGAAAATCCTCGACATGGTATCCACTTTCGACCCAGGGCTCGAGGTACTCGGCCAAGAGCGCCATATTGAGCATGCCGTGCACGACGACGCCAGGAAGCCCGGCCGCCTTGGCTGCCTCGGTGTCATAGTGAATCGGGTTGTAGTCCCCTGCCGCCGCCGCATACCGAATGAGATCCGGTTGTTCGAGAATCACCGATGTCGGTTCGAGGGATGCACGCTTCGTCATAGGAATGTCCGGCAGTGCAACGGCCTTGGCGGTACTGGCGCGCTGGTGCCGGTTTCCTCCTTTCACCAAAATTGCCGCGCGGAAGCCCCTAGATCTATCCATGGAGAGGAAGCGCGGCACCGGCGTCAGCCGGAATCCCTTGCTAGCTCTGGGAGCTTCCTCCTCAGGCCCCCGGCTTTAGCCGTGGAGTCTATGACTGGAGGGCATTTGGATGTCGATCGCCCGGGTATAAGAGGAGAGCCTGGGCCTCAAAGGCGTCGGTACCATCGGCATGCCTTCCGCGCGTGGTAAGGGTCACAAATACCGTGCCTCCCCGCTCTTTGTAACCGCTGACCTCAGCCACCACGGTGACGGTTTCCCCGACGCGCAAGGGGGTAAAGTAATGAAAACGCTGTTCGCCATGGATCACTGCGGACTTCGGCAGGTTGAGGCCTGGAATGGGGTTCGGTTGCAACGCGATGGGAAAGGTGAGCGGTATCGCATCATCAGCGCGGGACCCGGATCCACCAGCTAGGACCGGGATCGCGCGACGAAAGGAGCGCACCCAATCCGGATCGATGACATAGGTACGCGGCGCGCTCGTGTGCCCGAGCGGTGTCGTTGAGGCGGTCATGAAAATCCTCCTTGCTGAGACGTTCGGCCTGGATATTTTAATACGTAAAATTTACCATCAAGATCCGGAAGGGTCAAACATAGTAACGTTTTTTCTGCTGAAACTACCCCCCCATGCTAACAGATCTGAAGCAGATAAGCTATGGATAGAGGTACGGTCGAGCGGGCTAAGGAACTCTCGGCCGCCGAACCCTCACGGGTTGAGGCGGGGGATCGCTCCCGGGCGTCACTTCAGACCGCTCCGGCCCTGGCTTCCGAAAAATCCGCGTCGCTGGGTGTACGAGGGTGAGCAGAATTTGCGAGAGAAGTTTCGGCTAAGTGCAAATCGGAAGGTTGGAATTCCCCGGGATCTTGGCCGAAGTCACCCTCTTTGGCCATCTTGACCCCGGGTTGGAATGGACACTCCGTGAACAACGGCTTGCATCCCTCGCGGATTGGAAACTCAAGCAGACAGCTTTGTGATGGATCACCTCGGTCATGGGTCACGACGATGGATTGAGGGCAGGTGCCAGTGCACGAACAGCCCGATAGCGCGCCCAGGGAGCGTCAGACGCAGGCCAGTGATTCCCGCCCAACCTCCGGTGCAACGCGCTTTAAGGTTTCATTAGGGGGCAACCACACAAACCGATTGGGTTTTGGATCAACGAGGCGAACCCGGTCCAAGGAACCGGCTTCGGCGAGGCAGACTGCCCAGTCGTCCGCGCCGCACGGAACGGGCATAACAGGGAGGATTATGCCGCTCTTATGGCAAAAGGGTCGTCAACGGTCAAGCTCATCTGCCCTGGATGTTGTGTTAGCATTGCCTCAGACATCGCGGGTGGATGTGCGGCGATGGGGGATGGGTCGATCCCGAGTCCGTGAGCGAATCGGGTGCCTGGTCACGAAAAGGAACCGCCACGGAGGAAACAGAACGAGGATCGGGAGGCGAGTGGCAATGGATGACCAATCGTTGCGTGACGTGTTGCAAGCATGGCTGGGGATTTGGGTGTCCACACCCGCGAATCTGTTTGAAACAGCGCGCTGGGATTGGATTCGCTCCGCGATTAGGCCAGCGGGGATGGACCTGGGCGGCCCCTGGAGGCCGGAAGAAGAGGCATGACGGAATTTCGCAGCATCAGGGAATTGACCGCCGCCTTTCGCCGAGGAGATTTTTCGCCGTGGGAGTGGGCGCGGCAGATATGGCGACAGGTAGAATCCGAGGCGGACCGGTTTGGCGGATTCACCGTGCGCTGTCCCGAGCACTTCTTGGAAGCGGCTCGGCAGAGCGAGACTCGCTACGTCCGACGCAGGCCGTTGGGGCCGTTGGACGGCGTGGTAATTGGTCTGAAAGACATGATTACCACCCGCGAAATGCCCACTACGGCCGGATCCCGGATTTTAGCCGACTACCGGCCGGCAGCGGATGCTCGCGTCGTCGAGCGGCTCAAGGCCTCGGGAGCCAACTACCATCTGGGCAAGCTCAACCTGCACGAATTTGCCTATGGTCCTACGGGGACGAGTTCGTTCTTTGGAGCGACCGGAAATCCCTGGGATCCGACCCGGATGGCCGGCGGGTCCAGTAGCGGGAGCGCTCTGGCGGTGCAGCGCAACTGGGTTAGCGCCGCCTTGGGCACGGATACCGGCGGATCCGTGCGCATTCCCGCTGCTCTCTCGGGCGTCATCGGACTGAAGCCGACCTATGGCGCGGTTTCCGTGCAAGGCGTCATTCCGCTGGCCTGGAGCCTGGACCACGTGGGGATTCTGGGGCGCACGGCAACTGACGTCCGCACCGTCTACTGGGCTCTGACCGATGCCCCGGGAAATGCCCTAACCGCACGCCCCCGGCGTTTTCGTGTTCTCTGGCCCGATAATCTAGGCGAAAGCTACCAAGCGGCTATCGACACGCTGGCGCGACAGGCGGTGCATCGTCTATCGGAGGCAGGCTGGATTCGAGCGGACGAAGGCCCGCTGCCGGAATGGGAAGCACTGGCCGCGGTTCAGCACGTCGTGCTGAGTGCAGAAGCGTCAACCTTTCACTGGGCCTGGCTTAGAGAACGAGCCGCCGATTATCAGCCCGACGTGCGAGAACGGCTGGAGACGCGCAGTGGCCTGCTCGCCATGCATTACATCGAGGCGCTGCGTCAGCGTCGACGGTCGATCGCGAACTTTTCCGGGCTGTGGGGCCGATACGACCTCATTGTTATGCCGACGGTTCCGATAACGGCGCCGCTGCTGACCCAGACGACCGTTTCCACCCCGACCGGGGTGAGGGAAGACGTGCGGGTGAGCCTGGTCAAATACACCGCCGCCGTCAACGCCCTGGGGGCTCCGGCAATTGCCCATCCGGTGGGTATGGTCGACGGATTGCCCGTCAGTTTGCAATGGATCGCGCCACCGGGGCGAGAAGATTGGTTGCTGGATGTCGTGGAGGAATATCAGACCCTGAGCGACTGGCATCTCAGAATGCCGAAGGTATAGGAATTGCAGGGGCGTTGCAGGATAGCCCCATGTGGGAAAAATTGGGGCGCGCGACCGGTGGTGGGTTGAAGTGGATGGGGCAGCCGGCATTCAAAACGGCCCTGGCGAGCACGCTGGCCTGGTGGATGGCACAGGCGCTAACCGGTACCGCCAAGCCGTACATGGCCGTCTTGGCGACCGTTTTGTCGTTGAATGTCACCATTTCCGATTCGGTCTCACGCGGTCTGCAGCGGATCCTGGGAGTGACCGCGGGGATTGCCACAGCGTTGATTCTGGCTTCTGCCTGGGGACTCCGAGCATGGACGGTGGGGATCTTGGTGCTCGGCTCCCTCCTGTTGGGCCAGCGGCTGGGTCTGGGATCGATGGGAACTCCCCAAATTGCCATCTCGGGTCTGTTGGTCTGGTCGACCGGACATGGCCGCGAATTGCCCTATGCCACCCTCAGGTTTTGGGACACGGTGATCGGCGCCGCAGTGGCCATTTTGATCAACGGGCTCCTGTATCCCGCGGATTTGACCCGTCCCGCCCAGCAGGAGTTGGGCGGCTTAAGCCGAGCCGTGGCCGAGGTCGGCCACGGGATGGCAGACGCTCTGGGTCGACGAGACCTTTCGGAGGCGGAGCAGTGGTTGGAAGCCGGCCGCTCGATGCAGGCGGGCTGGGAAACGTCCAAAGTGATGATCCGCCGGGCGCGGGAATCACTGCGTTGGAACCTTTGGGGCCGCCCAGGCCGCCGGCTGATGCGCGACCTGAGTCGGGGGGCGCAACTCCTTGAGAAGAACATGACCCAGGTTCGGTCCATGGCGAGAATCCTCTACGAGATCCACCGGGGGCGAATGCCCTTGCCTGCCGAAGACTGGCACATATTGGCAGAGATGGCCGACCGGTCGGCCCGGGCCCTCGATGCCGTGAGCCGTTGGTTCGAGGACCCGCATCCGCCCAGAAGCCACCCGCCGACGCCATCTGGCGTCGGCCCCTCCTGGTCTGCGGTGATACCGCCTCATCGCCTGCACGTCTGGGCGTGGACATCCACGGCCGTCCGCCTGCTGGCCGATACGGAGGATTTCTTCAGGGAATAGGGGTGGAACTAATCCGGGTTTCGGTGTCGATCGATGCTTTCTTGGAGAATGCGCTCGGCCGTGGTTCTGGGAGCCCAATTGCCGACCGCCGTCGGCTTATTTTCCAGCGTCTTGTAGACGGCGAAAAAGTGGGCGATTTCTTTGAGTTGGTGAGGAGGCACTTGATCCAATTCCTTCACATGAAGGAATCGGGGATCATCCTCGCACACGGCCAAGATCTTGTGATCGACCCCGTTTTCGTCGCTCATTTCGAGCATGCCCACGATGCGGGCTCTCAGCGCACACCCGGGAAAGGTCGGCTGGCTGATGAGAACCATGACATCTAACGGATCCCCGTCTTCGCCCAGCGTATCCGGAACGAATCCGTAATCGGTGGGGTAGTGAAAGGGAGAAAACAGCACCCGGTCTAGCCGAATTCGGCCAGTATGGTGATCGACCTCATATTTATTTTGACTGCCCTGTGGAATTTCCACGACCACATCAACGACTGCCACGGAAAGCCTCCTTCGCTATCTGTTCGTTACGATCGCTGCCTCTGGCCGGGGGGTCCAGATTCCTCCCCAGACATCTGGGCCGTAGCCGGGGGCTCTGGTTTCCCTGCCGAATCCTGGCACGCTACCGCCTACATCATACACTGAATGGCCCAGGACGGCCAACTTCCCCGTGGGTTCGGCCCTTTGCTTGCTTTGGACGGGTGCGATAATATGGGGGAAGAGAGGGGAGCGAGGTGTGCAGCGTCGTTGGGCAAATATTTCTTTGGCGATCGCGTTGGCGTTCTTCTTGTTGTCGTTGGGATTTCGGCATAACCCGGTTGCCCCCTACATCCTGGCGGGGTCGTTGGCTTCGTTGGCCGGTGGCGTCGCCGACTGGTTTGCCGTAACCGCCCTGTTCCGGCATCCCCTGGGACTGACCTGGCTGCCACATACCTCCATTATTGCCAAGAATCGCGACCGAATTATCGATGCGATCGTCGTCTTGGTGCAAAACGAATTGCTGTCGTTGGAATTCATCACCACCACCTTGAATCACTTTAATGTTGTCGATCTCTTGGTCCAATGGTTAAGGGCGGAAGGAGAATCCGAGCCGGACGTAATCCAGCGGCTGCTGCCTGAAGTGTTGGACTTGCTGCCAGTCGACCGCCTCGGCCAGATGTTGGCCGACTATTTGGACCACCAAGCCGAGAACTGGTCCGTGGCCGACATGCTGGCGGAGTGGATCAAATGGCTGATTCAATCCGAGAAGGACCGCGACCTGTTTCGGTTTTTGGGCCGGGAGGCCCAGTCGGTGCTCAATACGGTCCAGTTCACCGAGGATCTTGAGCGGCGGTTGAAGGCGATGATTGAGCATTACAGTAAGACCACCACCAAGAAACTCCTGGTCGGCGTCTTGGAATCCTTAGGCACGATTGACTATAGGGAACTGAGTGAAAGCATCCGCATTTATCTCATCGAATGGATGGATTCCGAGCAGGCTTTCGAGCAATTTGAGTTGGCGTTGGTTCGGATACGGCTGGGGCTCAAGGAACAGACCAAAATCCGGCACACGGCCGAAGAGATCAAGATGCACCTGGTCCATCAGATCCCCTGGGCGGACTTGCTCGAACGGGGCGTGGATCGCTTGAAGATCGCGGCCCGCGACGGATCTTTGGAGCGCGAGATCGCCCGCTGGGGTTCCGAGATCGCGGACGGGCTGGTCAGTGACCCGGCCAGACGGGAACACGTGGAAGACTTGATCAAGGAGTTGGCGCTCGGGTTGTTGAACCGCTACCATCCCGTGATTGGGCGCCTGGTACACGACAACCTCAAGTCGATGGACGAGCGCGAATGGATCGATAAGCTGGAATGGTATGTCGGCCGGGATTTGCAGTGGATTCGGATCAATGGTGCGCTGGTCGGGGGATTTGTGGGCCTGATCATGGAAGTGGTTTTGCGCCTCACGCACGTTGGTCTCTAGATGCCGGCGGGTTAACGCCGCCGGTTGGCGTCAACCATGGCGTTGATTTCCGCTCCTACCACGAGCGCCAGGCCCGCAAAGTACAAGAAGAGCATGAGCAGGATGATGGTGGTCAGGCTGCCGTAAACCTTGCTGTAGGTTGGGAAGTGGTTCACGTAAACCGAAAAGCCCCAGGATACGACGAACCAGAGGCCTAGCGCAGCCAGGGTGCCGGGGTTTGCCCAACGCACCGGTAGCGGCCGGTCGGGCAGCACGGCATACAAGACCGCCAGGGCCGGCCACAACACCAAGAGGACGAACAGCCAGCGCAGTGCCGCTAGCCCGGCGGGCGGGAACGTGCGATGGAGCGCAATCCAGAGCACAAAGTGGAGTCCAGTGGTTCCGAATCCGGCCAGGGCGATGACGGCGGTGAAGCAGAGGCCGGCGCTTAAGCCAGCCAGCGCGGAGAGCGCATACGTTTTCCACCACGGCCGCCGCCGGGGCAACGGCAACTCGTAGGCATGGTTCATGGCGTCAATCAACTGCCGGAAAGCCCCCGACATCCCCCATAAGAAGCCGAGTGCCCCCGCGGACAGCAAGGTCGGACGCCGGCGGACGACCAATTGTCGCCAAAAGTGAACGATAAAGGCCAATAGGGGGCGGGGCAACACCTGGGTCAGAGGACCCTGGATCAGCTGAGAGGCATCTCGGGATAGGTGCAAGAAGGCAAGGAGCGCACTTAAGAACAGCAACAGGGGCACCAGCGCAAACAGGAAGTTGAAGGCTAGCGCGGCGGCATACGTGACCGCGTCGTCGCGGATCATGCGGTGAATCAAGCTCTGAACAAAGCGCCGGAACCGGCCGAACCATGCCGGGTCAATTCGTTGCACCGACATTCCTCCTCTTAGACGCCCGTTTTTGAAGCGAGGCCGCCATGCGTTGAGTTGCGTCATTACGATTCCCGGATTATTATATACGCGATACGGGGACTTGAGCTTGACGCCGGATGTGCGTCAGGAAAGGAGACGAATGATGCCGACCGTTGACTTACAGATTACCGAAGCTGCCCAATCTGCCTTAGAGCAGTTGGGGTCGGACCGCAAAGCGGACTATGTTCGCCTAAGCGCTGGCCAGGCCTGCGGATGTGGGCGTATTGGTTATCAGATGCAATGGGAACCGACGAAGGTATCCGACGACGTCGTCGTTTCCACGCGGGGATTGGATTTGGTCATTGGCCCGGAGAGCATCGAGTATCTTCATGGCGGTCGCGTTGATTACCGCCGCGAGCAGATGCAAGAAGGGTTTGTCATCGAAAATCCCAATATTTCCACGGGCTGCAGTTGCGGGAGCCATTGATTCGCGCTGAGGCCTCATCCACCCGGTGGTAGGCAGGCGGACGAGGCGCTTGACCCGGCAAATTGCCCAGAAAGTCCCGCTCTATAGGGCGGGACTTTCCCGGCTAAAGATTGAAAGGACCTTCGCATGCCGTGCTAACAACCGCTCAAGGATCTGACACGCGGGTTTGATTCTGAGCAACCCCCGAAGCCCTACCCGCCTTCAAGAGCCGGAACGTTCGGCGCCTTAAACCCCGTACGATTTTCCTTCTCCCCGCCCTGGGTGGCCGGATTCCCCAAACTGATGCGTTCGTGCACCGAGAGCATGGCGATGCGCGGCGGTCGCCAACCGGGCGATCCGTCGGGGCGCGGGCGGAGTCACCGAGCAAGCTGGGCTAAGCTTGGCGTCAGCTTCTCGACCTCCGGCAACCCGGCGCGGCAGTCAAGCGACCCAGTGCGAGGTGGCAAACAGCGAGACAAAAAGCGTGCCCAGGGCCAGGGAGGCGGTGAAATAGGCCAGGCGCGCTCGCGGATAGCGATCCAGGAGAATGCCCGTGGCCACGAAAATGGGGAACGCCTCCAAGAGCAGGCGTGGCATGGACATCAAAGGTACGCCCTGGGCGGGATAGGTCAGCGGCACCAAGAGCGCTAAACCTCCGTAAAGCCATAGATACGTCGGCATCCAGCGCAGCGACACGATCAGCACGACGATGCCGTAAACGGCAAACCAAAAATTATAGAAATTCATCGCCACCGGTTGGGGAATGCCGCCATGAAAGAGCGCCGCCGGGGACAGGGCGATAGACGCCGATTGGTACGCGGTCACCACTCCCTGCCACAAGGTTTGCCAAAAAAAGGCGAAGTGCCGACCCCAGTTGGATTGGGCTTGTTCGAAGACCAAGGGATAGTGAAAGAGAGGCGTCAGATACCCCATATAAAGAAGGATGCCTAAGGGAATCATCGCCACGGGCCAAAATTTGCGCAATCGGAGGCCATGCTGACGAAAAATAACCCAGGCGAGGGGAACCGCGAGCAAAATGCCGTACATACTGACCAGCACCGCCAGCCCCCCCAGGATTCCTGCGGGCCAATAGCGGCGGGTACGAAGACAATACATGGCGCTGATGGCCAGGGCTAGAAACAATGACTCGGAATAGACGGCCTGCGTGTAAAAGGCGGTGGGAAAGAACGAAAAAGCCATCACGGTAAACCACGCCACCCGTTCTCCGAAGTCGAGGGCGGTCAGTTTATAGAGCATCCAGCAGGCGACCGCCGTAGCCGCCCAGGAGACGAGGATGCCTCCGAGGGCCGTAGAGGCGCCAAGAAAGTGAATGGCCAGCGGGTAGAGGGGAAAGAAGGCGGTTGCCGTCGGCGTTCGGTAACCGTGTTGCGCAATGGTCAGATACCATTGGCCATCCCAGTGCGACCACAGTCCGCATAGCGCGCGGTAGATGAGGTTTGACGGCACCGGCAGGACGCCTGGGGGCGACTCTACCCACGCATGAGGCAGATAGATATAGGCCAGCCCAGCTGTTTCAGCGAAGAACACATGAGCCACAAGGTAGACCCAGCCCACCACGGACCAGGCGGGACGAAGGTTGACTGAGCGGGTCGCCAAGGCCCCGCGGTCGGCGACGGACGGGGTGGTGCCGAATCGTTTAGCCATGGCGCCTCCTCCTGAGCTGGTGATGATGCCGACGGGATTTCGGCCGCAGGGACGACAATGAGGAAAGGGTCAGCTGGTCTCCCCGCACATAGTTCCCTAACTTGAAAAGCTGGTAAGGGGTGAGATTGGTGGAGGAGGCGGTGGCTACCCCCACCAACGAACTCGCTTCCAACGGCGTGAGTTGGGGCAAGGTGGTCATCAGTTGGTTCAGAAAGGCAAGCTCTTGCGCAGGATTGCCTCGGCCTTTCGGGTATCCCAAGATTCGCAGGGAGTGGGCGACGCTGTCCTCGGCGGGCCACGTCTGCGTGTCTTTGATCAGCACGTTCAACACGGTTTTCAAAGCGCTAACGGGCATGAAAAAGTAACGCGTAGCGGAAAATCCCGTTGATCGGTCGATGGCTTCCGAGACAATTTGCGGAGAAACCATCGATACTCCCTGCCAGGCAGGAACCCGGAGATAGCCTCCGGTGCCGTTGGGGAGGCGCAATGCCGTCTTTCCAGGGATGGGGATAACGGTCAATCTGTCGTCGCGCGGATGCACGGTGGCCAAGAATCCGATGAGTCCTGGACGACTGGTTGGCCCGTCCACGATAACCGTAATCGCCAGCGGATTGACGGGGCTGATCGGCATTACCACGCGGCGGGTGGTAACCTTAGCGTGAAACACGAGCGAAACAACGAAGATCAGACCGCCGATACCGAGGACGAGACCTGCCAGCAATCGTTGACCGAGGGTAAATCCCATGTCCATCTGTGACAGATTTTTGAGCGCCATCCGACTTCCTTTCGGTCTTGTCTGCCAGTCCGCATCCGGCGCGCCGTATTCGGCTACCGGTCTCCTGCCCGTTTGGGGATTACGCTGCTGCCCTCAGGGGTGGGGAGAATTTCGTCCGATTGAGCGGAATTCGCGTTGCGGTCCTTCGATCGTCGACCGTCCGGCTCAATCGGCGAGCCTGCCGTCGCCATAACCCCTGCCCCTCCAGACAGTGACGGAAAGGTTTCGGGCCGCGGTGCGAACGGACCGGGTGGGCGGTCAAAATTTACGGTGCCCAACGCGGCATCAGGAGCCGGCAGCATGTTTTGCGCTGCGGCGGTCGGCATGGCTCCGGGTGGTGCACTTCGTCGATCGTACGAATCCGCGGTTCCCCCACAAGCGCCGCACGGGTAACGGCCGAGATCGGGAAAGCCTGTTCGGGGGATCATCCCGTGATTCGGCACATACGTTATTCTATCATGTTTGCGATGCAGGACCGCCTTTCGCAGACGAAGAAACCCAGCCATGGCGTTGCACAATCCTCTCCAAGAGCTTATCCAACGCCGGCTGCATCAGGGCATCGACCTCCTCGAAGCGGTCGCTGCCATAGGGATCGAAGATTTCGTCGGCCTCGGCCCGACCGGGTGTCCAGGACAATAACCGGCGGGCCTTGGGGCGGCATCCGGCCGGAAGGTCGCGGAGACGGGAACGGTCCATCACCACGATATAGTCGAAATGGTTGCAGTCATCCGGTCGAATTTGACGGGCGAGGATTTCCGACCAGGAGACGCCGGGCCGAGCCAGAACGGCCCGGGTACCCGGATGGGGCGGGCTGCCCACGTTCGAAGGACTGATCGCTCGCGACTCGACGTCGATTTGTCCGCGGAGCCCCGCTGGGGCCCCCCGGGGACGAAAGTAGGCGTGGGCCATGGGAGATCGGCAGATATTTCCCGTGCAAACCAAGAGGACGCGAACCGTGGACTGGGTGAACATGCGGCGCCGTCTCCTATCGCACGTGAATGCTAACCTCGCGAATGACCACCGGATGGACCGGTTGGCTCAGTTCGCGGGTCTTGGGGTTTTTCCGGACTTTTCCTGCTGCGATTTTCTCGACGACCCGCATCCCCCGGGTGATTCGGCCTAACTCCGTGTAGTTCGGAGTCACGTTGAGGCTTTCGCTGGCGGGACCGGTGCAGATAAAGAACTGGCTGCCGTTGGTGTTCCGGTTGCCGCCGCGATTGGCCATGGCCACAATGCCTGGCTGATACGGAAAGTGGGGGAGGCCGCCTTTCCATGAATAGCCCGGTCCTCCCGTGCCGCGGTTAAGCGGGTCACCGGTTTGGATCATAAACGTCTTGATCACGCGAAAAAAGGTATCGCCGTTGAAAAAGTGATGCTTCGCCAAAAAGATGAAATTGTTGGTGGCGTGGGGGTCGCGTTTGGCAAACAATGTCATCTGAAAGCGCCCTGCGGACGTAAGGAAGTCGGCGATATAGGTCTTTTGGGGGTTGATGATCATCGCCGGCGGTTTTTTCCAGCGCAAAAACCGCCCGCTGGCGCGCACGGTGGCGCGGGGGTGGCCGCTGGCGGCCAGCCCGCATCCGGTGAAAAGTGCCAGGCCAATGGCCGCCGCGCCAGTCAACGTAATCGGACGTTGCAAGAATTTCTCCTACCTTCCGTTAACCTGTAACATGCAAATACCCATCCCCAGCGTGCCAAGTGGGTCTGGGCTGTTTGCCTGAATAGAGTCTTGGTTATTGTGGTTCACAACCATTTTACGAGAGTGGGGCGAATTTCCCAAGTCGGCTGGCCCGAATCCTTGCCGCGGCGCCGGCCGTAGTTTCGGTTTTTGATCGAGAAAGGGCTAGACTGAACAGGGAGGTCGAAATTGATGCGGGCGATCGCGTTGACAGAATATGGCGGTCCAGAGGTGCTGAGGCTATCCGAGGTGGAAGACCCCGTCTACGGGCCGGAAGAGGTCTTGATTCGAATCCGGGCGGCGGGGGTTAACCGTGCCGACCTGCTACAGCGCGAAGGACGGTATCCACCGCCCGCTCCGGCACCCAAGGTTGAAATTCCGGGATTGGAATGCGCGGGAGAAGTGGCCGCGGTCGGTGCGCGGGTCGGTCTATTCAGGCCCGGTCAGCGCGTGGCGGCCTTGGTCCCCGGTGGCGGCTATGCAGAAAAAGTCGCCGTTCACGAACGGTTGGTCTGGTCGGTGCCGACAGGCTTGAGCTCGACGGAAGCGGCCGCGGTGCCCGAGGCGTTCCTGACGGCCTATGACGCGCTGACCCAGCAGGCCGGATTGACGGCCGGGCAGTGGGTGCTGATCCACGCGGCCGCTGGCGGCGTGGGCTCCGCGGCGGTTCAACTCGCGACCTGGATGGGAACTCACGTGGTGGCGACGGTGGGGTCGGACGAAAAGGCGGCGTGGGTTCGCGGCCTGGGGGCGGACTACGTGGTCAACTATCGGCAGCAGACGTTCCTGGAGGTAATTCGCGCCTACACTCCGGGGATGGACGCGGTTTTGGACTTCGTCGGGCAGACGTATTGGGAGGACAATCTCGAGAGTCTCGTACCGGGCGGCGTCTTGGTCGTGGTGGGGACGCTGTCGGGCGACCGCGTGCAGGCCCGACTGGGCGTGTTGCTCGGTCGGCGGCTCACGGTGCGGGGCACAGCCTTGCGTTCGCGCCCGCTGGAACTCCGCTTCGCCCTCGTCCAGCAGTTCGTCCGTCGGGTGCTGCCGGCGCTGGCCCAGGGGCGGCTGAAACCGCTGGTCGACGCCACCTTTCCTCTGAGCGAGGCGGCTCGGGCGCATGCCTACATGCAGGAAAATCGGGTGCAGGGAAAAATTGTGCTTACGGTATAATGGCTTAGCGTTAAAGTCTTGTGATGGGAAATGGGTCGCGGCGTTCCTCCGAGTTTCAGCGGCCCGGGGGGATGGTTAGATACGTCCGGATCCGATCCAAGACTTCAGTGAAGCCGGCTGCGCTTCGTTCGACGTCCTGCGGGATGCGGCCACCGGCGGCCCGCATGTGGCCGCCGCCGCCGAAGAGGCCGGCCATGAGTCGGGCGGCATCGACGTGCTCGTCGCTGCGCGCCGACAGCCTGCCATCTTGTTTGGCGACTACGACCAAATTGTAGCCGGTTGACAGCAGACGATGGGCCACAGGATTGATGGAGCCTTCTTCTTCGAGAAAAATGCCCGCTATCCGCAGCCCGGCCGTGGTCAGCGTCCGCACCTTGGTCAGCGTGCGTTCCACGTAGGCCGCCTCCTCCTGGATTAATCTGGCGAGCAGCCGTCCCTCGTCGGGATGGAAGGGAGCCCAGCCTTGGTCGAACCGAGTGCGGTACCACTCGAAGCCCAGATGGCGAAAGAGCCGGGCGAGATCTTGGCCAAATTCGTGCTGCGGCAACCACAGATCGTAGGCTTCGACGACGGCCACCAGCCGGTCCCAGGCAGGCGACGGTTCAATCCATTTCCGCTCGATAGCATAGTCATAGAGCAGATGGGATCCGGCTCGTCCTACGACAATGGTCGTTTTGGGCTCCGCAGCCAAGGCGAGCGCACTGACGTGGTGGTCCAGCAACGCCGTGATATCCTGTTGTACGGTAAGCCAGGCAGCCAACGGAATCGAGACGTCGGCCAGATAAATTGGGGCCTGGGGATGCCGCCCTACCAGGTCGGTCACCGCCTCCCCGGCGCCATCCGGTTCGACAAAAATTGGCTGCAGACCGTGGGCCAGGCCAATCACCGCTGCCGTTGCGCCATCCAAACACTGCGCGTGGGTAATCAAGTAGCCATTCACCGTTGTCGCCCCCCCTGTACTGTTATTGTAATGGTTTTGGGGGACCGAGAGGAATGCGGCGCCGAAAGCGGCCGCCGCCAGATCCGAGGACTTGACCGGATGGCAGAACGATTGCATGCTAAGAATAATCAAAGGTCTGGGTGGGGAAACGGCCGCACGGTGCGGAACTCCGGATTCTCCGCCGATGGCCAAGCATGGATTCCGCCGGGGGGCTGCGCCGAGTCCGGGGAAGGTCCCGACCTTGAGATTGAGGCTATACGCCAATTCGCCCGGTAGGGCGAACCCCATCGAGCGAGCACGGCCCCTGGAAGGGATCTTAAATACCCCAGCCAGGCGGTCGAGAAAGGAACCGGGAGACGGGAGTGCATCCCTCAAGGACCCGGTGGATGTTAAAATGATCCCTACAAGACAGAGGAGTGTCTCATGAATTCATTGGATAAGGTGTTGTTGAACGTGTTGGAAGCGGTAGGGAATACGCCGATGGTTCGTCTTCAGCGCATTCCTTCCGACGAAGGTGCTCAGGTGGCCCTCAAGCTGGAGTCGATGAATCCCGGCGGCAGCGCCAAGGACCGGATTGCGCTGTCGCTCATCGCCGCCGCCGAGGAGGAGGGCCGGTTGCGGCGGGGAGGAACCATCGTCGAAGCCACCGCGGGCAACACGGGGATCGCGCTGGCGATGGCGGCGGCGGTGCGTGGCTATCATGCACTCTTTTTTGTGCCCGATAAGATGAGCAGGGATAAAATTCGGCTGCTCCAGGCGTACGGCGCCGAGGTGCGTGTCGTCAAAGACGTTCCCCGCGAGGATCCCGAGAACTATCAGAACCTGGCTCGCATGGCGGCGGAGCAAATGGACAACGCGGCTTACATGGGCCAATTCGAGCTGGCCGCCAATCCCATGGCGCACTATCGAACCACGGGACCAGAAATTTGGCGCCAGGCAGGCCACGCCCTGGCGGCGTTTGTCGCCGGCGCGGGCACCGGCGGCACGATTTCCGGCGTCGGGCAGTACCTCAAAGAACAGGACCCGTCCATCCAGATTGTGGGTGCCGACCCGGTCGGCTCGATTTTCACCGGCCCCTTTCAGCCCTTTCGCATTGAGGGGATGGGGGAAGATTACTACCCGTCAACGCTAGACACCCGTGTCGTGGACCGCTGGGCCGCCGTATCCGACGATGAGGCATTCACCATGGCCAAACGCTTGGCCCGCGAAGAGGGGTTGCTGGTGGGCGGGTCGACGGGGGCAATGGTCGTGGTCGCCCTGCAGACGGCCGCCAAGCTGCCTCCTGACCGGCTGGTCGTGGCGTTGGCCGCGGACACGGGGAGAAACTATTTGAGCGGATTTTTTGCCGAATAGGCTCGGATGGGTAAGACGTCTGAGCAACGGAGATCGCCCGCAAAGTCTCGAAGAAAACCGGTCGACGCCATGGACGCGATTATGAAGGCCCGGCTCCGCCGGGTGCTCGCTTTCGGGCGATCCGTATCAGGTGGAAATTCTCCGACGCCAGGGTCGCTACCAAGTCCGAATCACCGTCGATGAATCTCCGGCCCCTGTTCAGACGTCCGCACGCCACGGCTGGGTGGGCGTGGATACCAACAGCACTGTTTTGGCTCTCTGTCACGTGTTGCCGAACGGCAATCCCCACGCCTTCGCGACGATCGGCGACCCCCGTCTCTTCGATGTCCGGTCGACCCAACGCGATGCGTTGGTGGGGCAGCTGGCGCGGGACACGGTTCACTGGGCGAAGCAACGCGGAGCCGGTCTGGTCGTGGAAGACTTGCAGTTCATCCACGATCGGGAGGTGAGCGCCAAGTTTAACCGCGTGACGCACCAGTTTACTTACCGGGCCTTGCTGACGGCGATCGAACGCCAGGCCGCGCGGGAAGGCGTCGCCTGGCGGAAAGTCAAACCGGCGTATACCTCGATCGTCGGACGGTTCAAGTATCATCCGCAATACGGGATGAGCGTGCATCACGCCGCGGCGCTCGTGATCGGGTGCCGAGGCGGGCTGAAAGTCCGCCGGGAGAACGTCCCCAAAGCCTTGCGGCTTTGGATGCAAGCCCAGCATCAATGGAACGATCCGTCTTATCGAAAAAATGATTGGAGCACGTGGGCGCGTATCAAACGAGTGATGGCAAAGACGTTGGCATCGCACCATCAGTATTTGAGTGCCTGGTTAGGGTATCGCAAGACGTTATTCTCCGAATGACCCACATCGCATTCCCCCGTCGCCACCACGTGGCGAAAGGAGCGACGGGGCATCTTGATGAGGGCCGAGTGCTGAGGGTCCCACGGGATGGACACCGGATCGAACCGAAACCCCGGTTCGATCTCTTCTCCCTCCAGGCTCCTTGGCGGTGAGCGAGGGAAACGCATCCTCGCTCGATGGGGCGAGAGCCACCCCCGAGCAGACAAATGACGGTAGGAATGAATCCCCACCCCAACCCCACAGCATGGGGACAAATGACGGTAGGAATGAATCCCCACCCCAACCCCACAGCATGGGGACAAATGACGGTAGGAATGAATCCCCACCCCAACCCCACAGCATGGGGACGAATCCTGTGAGGACAGCGGGTCCCATGCGGGGCCGAGAAAAGCCGAAAGAGATTATCGTAAGTTTTTTTAACCAGGATGTGAGCAGGGGTCGAGGTCGGGGAATAGGAGCAGAAACGCGGCAGGAATTGTTCCTGGCGATGTCGAATATTACGCACATGCCGGATTGGTGAGGAGGCACCCAATGTGCGAGGGCATCGGGTCCGAGATTAAAGCGCTGCGAGAGAAATTGGGCTGGTCTCAAGATCATTTGGCACAGAAGATTCCGTTGTCGCAAAAGGAGATTTCCCGCATCGAGCATGAGCAGGTGGTCAACATTCCCCGGGCCACCTTGATCCGGCTGGGCGAGGTGCTGGAATCTCCGGTGGCGGACGGCGGGCTGAACCGTTGGCTACATTTGCAGGGGTACCGCGACTACCTCCGCCCCGGGCTCCCGTTGCCGCCCGGAGCGGCCGCCATCCTCGCCCAAACCGAACCCTTTCCGGCCGCCCTGGTTGATATCGGCGGCAACTTGGTGGCCTGCAACCGGGCCATGGAGCGGGTGTTCGGGGCGGTATCGCAGAGGGTTCCGCTGGGGCGCAACCTCGCCGTCGAGTTGCTCCGGCGCAGCCCGAGCGGCTTACCCTCCGCAACCACCGAAGAGCTGGCGGGAAAGATTCTGCGCAGGTTGCTCTGGGAATGGTCCTTGTTTGCCGACGACTGGGTTCTTGAAATGCGCGCCGGCATCAGCGCCGCCTTGGGCACTGGGTGGGAATCGGCGGCACTTGGGTGGATGATTCCCTTGGCCCGTCCGACCATTGACGAAATTTCCTGGCCGCTGGACCCCACGTCACCCGCCCGGTTTATTACCGTGGAACACGGAATTCGCCGACGTCCCGACCTCGGCCTGTTTCGCCTGCATCCCGTCAACGCACCAGCTCAGGAATGGTGCCTGGAGGGGAAAGCAAGTACGTATGCTCCGAGCCGGAGCTAGTCCCGTGGGATCGCCTCTTTGTCCGCCACATAGACCCGACGGATGCCTTGATGGTAGACCGCCACCGAATTGCCGCCGGGGGGATTGGGATACCGCTCGCCGGTCGGTTCATAACCTTCCGGGGGGGAGGGCAGCACGCGGTGATAGCGACGGTCAAAGTGCAGCGAAGCCATTAGGAAGGCAAATCCGGCGAGACCCAAATAGATCCCGACCAGGGGCAGGCGGTCGACGAAGAAAATCGCACTGCCCAGCCACGATAATACACTCAGCGAACGCAACCACCGGCGGTCGAACAGCGTCAGTGGACCACTTTTCCCGGCCATGCAGAGAACCCTCCCACCAAATATATTGCGTCATGTCCGCGACTTCGCAAGAGGCGAGCTGCCTGGTGGCTGCGGGCCGAACTCGGCCCGACGACCACAATCAGCTGACCCGGGCGCAGTTCGTGCAAACGCTGGCTCAACTCGAAATACGGGATGAGGGTGGCGCCTTTAATGTGGCCTTGACGAAATGCCTTTTGCTCGCGAATGTCCAAAATCACTAAGCGTCGGCCTTCGGCAACCCATTGCAACAGTTCCCCGCCAGCCACGGAGGTCTTGGGTGCCGTGTCCCGTCTGGCCTTGCCTGGCAACCATGATCTAACGCGTTCCAGCATGTCTTCGCCTCCATCAACTCTGGTCTCCATTGTAGCATCAATTCGATGAAGAAGAACTTAGGTCGACGCGACCGCTTCGGCGAGCTTAACTTTTGCCCTGTGGCGACCCAAGAAAGCCCCGGCGCAGGGGGATGTGTTTTGTTGACCTATTTCGTACAATGGAGCTACGTTGCCGTCGAGACCGCCGGCTGGCGCCGGCATCCGGTTGCCGGCCCCGGCACGCTTCCAGCGTGCATGGCAGGTCGGCGTGAACCAGAGGCTGGGCGGATCAAAGCGGCAGGTCAAGCAGGGAAAGCAGGTAAGGGGAGGGAAGGGCGGCGCTGTCCGATGGCGCCACCGAGAGAAATGACGGAATTGTGGGGGATGCTGAGCCGCCCGAATTTGAATCTTCGCCGCAAGCAGTGGTCGGATTCGGAACGGGCCGCATTTCATCGCGCCTTAAGGGCCGAGGATTCGCGGCTCACCGTGTGGGTGGATCCGGATCGCTTAATGGCCTACACCTATGACGCTACCGGGGAGCGGCATCGTCCGGACGCTGCCATCCTGCTGCAAGACGCATCCCAGATCGGCCCCGTGTTGGCGGTGGCCCGACGTTTCGGCTGCCCAGTGATCGGACGGGGCGCGGGCACCAGCTTGAGCGGGGGCACGACCCCCGTCTTGGGAGGCATCGTGCTCGCCTTCGCCCAAATGCGTCGCGTCCTCGCCATCGACGAGGTCAGTCGGCAGGCCGTGGTTGAACCGGGCCTGGTCAATGCCGACTTTCAGGCTATCTTGGCCGAAAAAGGCCTCTTTTTCGCGCCGGATCCTTCGAGTCACCGGATTTCTACCGTTGGCGGCAATACGAACGAAAATTCCGGCGGACCGCACTGTATCAAATACGGGGTAACGACCAATCACGTGCTCGGGGGGCACTGTTATCTCATCGATGGCAGGGGGCGCACCCTGCCCACCACCCGGGACTGGCGGGCAGGGCTCGATCTGACGGGAATTATCGTGGGATCCGAAGGAACGCTCGCCATCGTGGACCAAATCGAGGTCGTCTTGACGCGGCGACCGCCGGCGGTCGAGACGCTCCTGGCCGCCTTTGACACGGTGGAGAGCGCTATCGCCACGGTTTCGGCCATCATTGCCCGCCAAATTGTTCCTTCCACGTTGGAGCTCTTGGATCGGAAGAGCATCCAAACGGTCGAGCGGTTTGTCCACGCGGGCTATCCGGCCGATGCCGGTGCCGTCTTGCTCATTGAAATCGACGGCCCGGAAGCGGATGTGTCGGCGGAGCGCGCAACCATCGAGGCGATTCTCGGCGAGCAGGGCGCACTCAGCGTTCAGCGCGCGCAGACGCCAGAGGAAGTTGAGGCGCTGTGGAAGGGCAGGCGGTCGGCCTACGGGGCGGCGGCGCAGATTGCGGGGCATCTTTGGATCCAGGATGTCACCGTGCCCCGCCCTCTGCTGCCCGAAATGATGAAGACGGTAAGCGCAATTGGCGAGCGTTACGGATTCGATATTATGACGATCGCCCATGCCGGCGACGGTAACCTGCATCCGCAGCTCCCTTATAACCCGAGTGACCCCGAGGAAGTGTCCCGCATGCGGGAGGCCGACGAGGCAATTTTGCGGGCGTGCGTGGCGCTGGGCGGCTCTATCACCGGCGAGCACGGAATCGGTATTGACAAACTGGAGCAATTGGCCCTCATGTACGGGCCGCAAGAGCGGGATCGCATGGCGGAAATCCGGCAGGCTTTTGACCCCGAAGGTTTGCTAAACCCGGGCAAGGCGGTATTGCCACTGGGCTACCGCCGCCCCGAAGAAACGGATTTGCCGCCCGCCGTCGAACCGGCCGATCCGCGGCTTGAGGCGATGCGCGAGATGCTTCAGGGGGCCAAGGCCACCGTAGCCGTGCGCGGCAGCAACAGCCAAGCTGGCCGGTCACCCTCGCGGGCGGGTCAGGAAGAGCTGTGCACGCGTTCCCTGGACCGGTTGGTGGACGTGGACGTGCCCAACCTGACCATCACGGTGGAATCAGGTGTCCGCGCAGATGCCTTGCAACGGACGTTGTCGGAGCAGCATTTGGCCATTCCCACGTTGCCGCACAACGGGCGCACCATCGGCGGGCTGGTGGCGAGCAACGCCCGCTACTGGGGAGACCGGGGGCTCGGCTGGCGCGACCACGTGCTGGCCGTGACCTGGCTTGACGGAAGCGGAAAACGGCTCAGATTCGGACGAAAGACGATGAAAAACGTGGCCGGTTACGACGTGGTCAAATTAGCCGTTGGATCGTGGGGGACATTGGGCGTGCTGACGGAATTCACCTTTCGCGTCCGCCCGCAGCCCAAGGAATCTGCCATAGCCGAAGTCAGCGGAGCCGAGCTGTCCACCTTGCTGGCGGTGGCCCTAACCATCCGCAACCTGCCGACTCCGCCGCGGGGGATGGTCCTCAGCACCGACACCGGTCCCCGGTTGTGGATCTGGCTGGAGGCCACCGACGTCCACGCCCAGCAGCACGCCCTGGAGACGGTGCTCACCGCGTCGGACCTCCGCGCCGAATGGTTTTCCGCCGCCGAGAAGGTGCCGTTGGTGGATGCCGCGCATCATGAATTTGAACAGGCCTGGAACACGGGCGGTGAATGGCTGGAGGGGGGAGTGCCGCCCGGGGATCTCCTCAATGACGCGGTGCGAGATTGGTCGGCGGCAGACCGGGTTTGGGTCTTTCCGTTTTCCGGAGCCATCGAGTGGTATCGGCCGGAGCCTGTGCCTTCCGGGGAGAGGCTGCCCGGCTGGGTGGTCCGCAGCTACCGAACGGGCCAGGGCCCCCGAGTTCGGCGCCAGTCGTCCTCCTGGGTGGACGTCGAAGACCGCATCCGCACGATTTTTGATCCGTGGGGACGGTTTCCGACTTGGGAAGCAGGTGGTGACCGATGAAGGACCCCAGCCGGTGGAGATGGGTGTTACAGGAGACCGATCACTGCAACAAATGTGGATTTTGCCTGCCGGCGTGCCCGACCTATAGGTTGACGCGACAGGAATTGCATTCGCCGCGCGGGCGGATTGCCATGGTGGAAGCGGCGGTGCGGGGGGAACTGACCACGACCGCTGGCCTCGAAGAGGCGCTGAGCTACTGCGTGGGCTGTCGCGCCTGCGAGCTGGCCTGCCCGTCTGGCGTGCGCTATGAGCGGATTCTGGAGACGGGGAGAAGCCTTTTGGTCGAAGGGGGCAGCACGGCGTTTCGCGGATCGCTGGCGGCACGCACGGCGCTGTACCTGGCTCCCCGCAAACACACTTTCCGGAGTTTCGCGCGCTGGGGAAGCCTTGCGCGGCGGGTGCCGTTGGCCGACTTGGTCAGCGATTACGCGGTCATGCTGCCCGAATCCACGGGTCGAAGCCAGCCATCCCGAACGATGCCCCGGCCTTCGCCAACGGGTCCCCGGGTGGCGTTTTTCTCGGGGTGTGTGATGGATGCCATGTTCGCGGAGGCCAACCGGATGGCTCAGCAGTTGCTGACTGCCGCCGGCTATCGTGTGTTTCAGCTGCCATCGGAAACTTGCTGCGGCGCGATCCACCTGCATTCGGCCCAGCCAGCGGAGGCGCAGAGGCTGGCCAAGGCGAATATCGCTGCGTTCGAGTCCGAAGCGGCGGATTGGATCGTCAACACCGCGGGCGGATGCGGGGCCATGTTGCAGGAATATCCGGAACTGTTTGCGCAAGACCCCGCCTGGAAGGAACGGGCCGAACGGTTTTCGGCGCGGGTTCGAGATTTTTCGAGCTTGTTGGTCGCGGAGGAGGCCCGTCCTCTCGGATACCTCGGCGATGGCAGCCGGGTCGTGTTGCAAAATTCTTGTCACTTGGTCAATGTGCAACGGGTTGGCGACCACCCGGTACAGTTGTTGCGGCAGGTGACCGGCAATACTTTCGTGCCCTATGCCGACCAGAATTTCTGTTGCGGCGCGGGCGGGCTGTACAATATCAACCATCGCGAATGGGCACGGGGGATCTTGGACGATAAGATGGACAAGGTGGCTGCGCTCGAACCGACCAAGATTATCGTGAACAATCCCGGTTGTCATATGCAGATGCTCTGGGGGGTGGAACGGCACAAGGAACGGGTGCACGCGAAGGTAGAACATTTGGCCACGTACTTGTGGCAGTGTCACCAAAACTACCTCAGAGCTGATGAGGCGTCTGCCTCCGGGAGCGACGTCGAGGCCGAACCCTGACGGGTGGTCTCACGGGACGGGCTGCCACCGCGACAGGGACGAAGGGAGGGAAACATGGACGAATGGTCATTTGAGACTTTGGCCGCAAGTCTCCGGGCGGATTTGGCCGACTTGCATACCTTTCATGAGGTGTTGGCCAAGAAACTGGAGCAGTCGTTGGGTCAGGCCGCGGTGCAAATCAAGCGCGGAGGGTGGCCGTGGCAGGAGAAGCGGCCGCTCATCAAGCTTAGCGTCGAGTTGGCGTCGATGCGATGGGAAGTCGAACGGGCGGCCGCCGGCATGACCTATAAAATGGTGAAACTGGTGCGCGGCGTGGCGCTCAAGTCGGAGATGGTTCCGTTGGAGACCTGGTTGGACACGTTGTCCAAAGCGCTGTGGGAGCATGCCAACGCCAGTCAGGCAACGCGGGAAGCGCTCGAGCGTTTCTTGCTGGATACGTGACGGTAGCGGGGTGGTCAGCCGTTGCCCGCTTGTCCGGATAAGCCGAGATGTCTGCGGTTGACGCCGTCCCCGAAGCTATCCCGTTGGCTCACCGGTCGCGGTGTCTCAGGCGCGAGACAGCGGTCCCTGGTACTGCGGTGTTTAGGCGGCGATCCATGCCAGCATCGCCCCGTCGGTAACCGCTCTGCGTGGATAATGACGTCGGTTGACGTTCATTAAAATATAATATATGCGGGAAATCTGGCCGTTCGGGTCGTCAGCCTCCCTGGATGGAGGACGTTTTGGGATGTTCTGCGCCGGCCAGCAGGAGAAGGCCGGCCGGTCCCGAATGATGGATATCGGTTCCCACGGGATCGCGTACGATCGATCCGAAGCGATATATGGAGCAGGGGGAGATGGAGTGCTGAGGATAGGGGTCATCGGGCTAGGAATCATGGGGAGCGAGCACGCCACATACCTTGCTGCCCATGCGGTGAACGGAGCAGAGCTCACGGCGGTGGCCGATCTGGATCGGGGACGTTTGGCCTGGGCCGAACGTCAATGGGGGGACGCGGTGGCCCGCTTTTGCGATGCCAACGAGCTGATCGCCAGCGGGCGATGTGACGGTGTGCTGATTGCCACGCCGCATTTCTTGCATCCGTCAGTTTCACGGGAGGCCTTGGCTCACGGACTCCACGTGCTCTGCGAAAAGCCGATTGCGGTCTATACGGCTTCCGCCCGGGATTTGGCGGGGTTAGCCGCCGAGCGGGGATTGGTGTTTGGCGTGATGTACAATCAGCGCACGAATCCCGTGTATCAGCAGGTGCGGAACTTGGTAATCTCGGGCGAATTAGGGGAGATCAAGCGCACCAGCTGGACCGTGACCCACTGGTACCGATCCCAAAGTTACTATGAGATGGGCAACTGGCGGGCGACGTGGTCTGGGGAAGGGGGTGGCGTATTGTTGAACCAATGCCCCCATCAATTAGACCTGTGGCAGTGGGTGCTGAACATGATGCCGGTGCGTATCCAGGCGTTCATGGGATTCGGCAAGTACCACGACATCGAAGTCGAGGACGATGTAACCGCCTATGTCGAATACGCCAACGGTGCGACAGGCACCTTTATTACCTCCACCGGCGAGGCGCCGGGAACCAATCGGTTAGAGATTGCCGCCGACCGCGGAAAGCTGGTGGTGGAAAATGACCGCGAGATACGCTTTTGGCGGCTGGTGACCAGCGAACGAGAATTCAACCGAACGTATCGCGGAGGGCATGGCGCGCCGGAGGTTTGGCAGGTATTGATGCCGCTTCGCGGACACGAGACCGGCTACCGCGGTATAACCCAAAATTGGGTGGACGCGATTGTGCGCAATGAGCCCTTGCTGGCACCCGGCGAGGACGGTCTCCAGGGTCTCACCTTGTCGAATGCCATGCATCTTTCCGCATGGACCGGCCGTCCCGTCGACCTTCCGTTGGATGAAGCGGAGTTCGAACGGCTTTTGCGCGAGCGCATGAAGACCTCGGCTGGCCCGGTGTGGAACGGATAATCCAAGAAAGGGGACATCATTGAAAGTTGCAGCCCAGCTTTATACGCTAAGAGAATATCTGAAACGGCCGGAAGATGTGCGAACCAGCTTGCAGCGCGTGCGTGCGCTAGGCTACGAGGCCGTGCAGCTCTCCGGTTTGGGGCCGATTGAGACCGATGAATTGATCCGTATCGTGCGCGGAGAAGGCTTGGTGGTGGCCGCTACGCACGTATCTTGGGAGGAACTGGCCGGGGACCTGGACGCGTTGGCGGAGCGCCATCACCAGCTCGGGTGTCAACACACGGCCATTGCCGCCATGCCTAAGGAATTTCGACACCGTAACGGCTATCGGCAGTTTGGCGAGCAGGCGGCGCCGATCGCGCAGCAGCTGAAAAAGGCAGGGATCTTCCTCAGTTATCATAACCACGCCTTTGAATTTGAACGCTTTGGGGAGGAGACCGGACTCGACATGCTGTACCGGCACGCAAGTTCGGCGTTAAGTGCGGAGATCGACGTCTATTGGGTGCAATACGGGGGAGGCGATCCAGCCCAATGGATCCGCAAGCTGAGCCATCGTTTACCGCTGGTCCACTTAAAGGACATGACGGTGGTGGACGGGCAGCCCGTGATGGCCGAAGTGGGGGAGGGAAACCTGAACTGGCCCAATATTCTTGACGCCTTAGAGACCGCAGGGACGCGTTGGTACATGGTGGAACAGGATGTCTGCCGGCGCGATCCGTTTGAAAGCCTGAAAATCAGCCGGGAGCATCTCCGGGAGTGGGGGATTTCCTAAGGGCGACCGTTGCTTCGGCGATGACCCACGCACCTTGGCGGCGGTTGACGGAGGATCGGTGTCCGTCGACACGGGCTTCCCAGGCAAAAATGGCCAGCCAACCGGCGCGGCGAGAGGGCAGGCACGAGGGGGGAGCCGTGGGTGGTGGCCAACATTCCAAGGTTCGCGGGCTGCCGTGAGTTCGGCATCCCTTCCGGCGCCAAACGCTTGCCTGGAACCCGTTCCGCAAGCGTGGCGACTTCCCCGTGGCACTGAGGACCGGGTTGATTGCCGATACGTCTGACACGCGATCTGCACCGTGCCCGTCCATCGTGCATCGATTCCGGGCGACCGTTGGATGACGAGGGGGGCTCCCAAGGGTATGGGTTTGTGCGTACGCCTGGACCGCACGAGGCTCCGCAAGCCAAGGGATTAGGGCGGCGTTGCTGTGATGAGGCGATTGCTCCCGCGCGAGAGGCCGCCGCGGGGTTGCGGCCGCGCTGCGCCGGGGCGGTTATTGACGGTGGGTCAGCGCGGTCTTCCCATCCCCCGGCGGCGCGCGGAGCAACAGCGCCTAGGTGTGGTCGTTCCCGTTCACTCCGCAAGCCATGGCCATGGGAACGTTGCAGGCCAGTCCGCCGCCGAGGGTCGTGTTCCGGATCTGCAGACGGGGGTGCTTAGCCTTCCGAGGCCTGCACTTCCAGGGGACTTCTCCCTCGCTGCGGCCGAATCCTGGCCGCGCGAAGCCCTAGCAGATAACGTAAGGTGCGCACGGCGACCACAACCCAAAACAGGGCCAGCATGACAAAGAAGAGGACGGCGGCGTCGTCGATGAAATTGACCGCCAGGGCCTTGCCCAGAAGGTCGGTCCCGCCCGTAAAGACGCCGAGGGGAAAGGTCAGGCCCCACCAGCCCAGGTTAAATGGGAGATTGCGCTGGACGGCGTAATGGATGGTAAGGGCAATGCTCTGAATGAGCCACCACAACCCAAATCCCCATAACACGAGCGCGGCCACGAGGGTCACTCCGAAAAATTCGGAGCCCAAGGCAGGAAAGACCGCGGGGGTATCCTTGCCCAACAAAATGAGTCCCATGATGCCGGTACCCAGCGTACCTAAGCTGATCCAGGTCGAAATCGCCATGTCTGCGGGGGGGAGATTGTTCACTGCCAACCGCAAGAACAGGACTCCCAAGAGAAGAAAGGAGAGGGGAACGCTGAACGACCACAAGCTGAAACTGGCGATGAACAGCGCCTGAGCCAGTGCTGGGTTGGCGACGTGGGGCAGCAGCAAGGCCCCCGAGGCCGCCGCCACCTCGGCGGGCACGATGGGCATCAGCCAAACGGCGGTCATCGAGTGCAAAGCGTGGTCGTGGCGGGTAAACATGTAATAGGGGACGACAAGCACCGATGCCAGCGCCATGGCCGCATTGACCAGCCACAACCAAGCCGCAAGATGATAGGCGGCCGGCCCCAGCACGACCGGTCCCATGTCCAAGAATCCGTTGACCACCGTGGTCAGCGCCATCGGGATGGCCCCAAAGAACATCGATTGCTGAGGGTGATGGAGAATGTCCTTAAAACCCGGCCAGTCGACGAGGGCGCGCCGCAGCATCAGCACGAGCATTAGCGAGACTAACGCCAAATTGAAGATCCACACGCCGGTGCCGAACTGCTGCAACCAACGGGGAGCATGGGGCACCAAGAAAGCGTCAAGGCCTAAAATGCCAGTACCCATGCCCACGGTGAACCAGTTTGGGGTAAATCCTTTTGCCATGTCGCGATCGTCCTCTCCACATTTCCAATATCCTACTCAACATGATACGGTGAACACGGCACTCTGGCGTTCGGTACTTCCGAAGCCCACACCGTAATTGGCGAAATGCGTCGAAGACGGGCGGGCGGCGTTGCCGTCCGCCGTTGAGGACGAAGCGTTACCAAGAAAAGAGGACGCATGGACTTTCGCGTAAAGATCTTCTTAGCCGTCGCCCGTCATCGACAGTTGACCGAGGCTAGCCGGCAACTCAATATGGCGGCCTCCACCGTGTCGGAACATGTGTCGGCGTTGGAGGCCGAGATTGGCGCCGGCTTGTTCGTGCGTACCAACCGCGGCATGCGATTAACGGAGGCTGGCCAGCGGTTTTTTCAAGCGGCGCAGATCATCGAAGGGCAATGGCATTCCGCGCTGCGTGAGGTTCCGCTGATCGCCTCGGGAACCCACCGGATTGATCTCGCGGCGAGCCAAACCGCGATTGAACTCTTTCTGCCGCCACCGCTGGGCCGGTTCCGGGAACGGTTTCCTGAGGTACCCATCCACCTGACCATGGCCAACACCAGCGAGGTGTTGCAGCAGGTGGCCGCCGGGCTGGTGGATATGGGGCTGGTGGAGGGCGGAATGGTGCATGGTTCCCTGCAGGCCGTCAACTTGTGGCATGATGCGCTGGTCCTGGTCGTTTCCCAGCGGCACCCGGTAGCTGCGGAGGATCGGGTGATGGTGGACACGTTGGTAGACCTGGACTGGATTTTAAGGGAACCGGGATCCGGAACCCGGGCCACCTTTGAACGCGCCCTGGGCCGGGCCGGGTGGTCAACCGACAGTCTCAAAATCATTATGGAATTGTCCTCGCTGCGAGCCATCCTGTCGATGGTGGCAAACAATGTGGGGGTCAGCGTCGTTTCCAGGGCCATTGCGGAATCCGGCGTGCTCCACGAGGGGATTCGCGCCATCACCATCGACGGACTTGCCCTGGAACGACACATCCAATTGGTGCGACGTCGGCATGGGGCGCATTCCACGGCCGCGGGCAGCCTCATGCAGATGCTGGTGGAAGACGCGGAAAGCAAGGACCGCCATCGGCTACGGGCAGAGCCTCGATGAGGATCCTGGTCGAGAGCCAAGGCCGCGCTGTCAGCGATCAACCAAGGGGGCGCGGACGTCGGCAGACATTGGATCCGCCTGGATGCCCACAATGCGCTGGCGCGCTGCGACCCTCGGAGCAGGGCGCCCGTCTCGCAACCGCAGACGAGCACGATGCTTGCCCATCGCTTGAGGTTCCGCCGGCGGCAGGCCAGGTTTGGACGCACGCGATGGGGCCAGCGGCCAGGGACCTGGTTGATGTTGGACCGATCGTCTAGTTCTTCCGAGCCAGGGGAACTCAGGGCTACGAGGGGGCCAAAAGGAAGAGACCGGTGGAATCTCATGGACTCGGAGGGCGTGGCAAAAAGCGGGATGGCACGCAATACCGTAGGTGTACTATACTATCCTCGGTGGTGGAAACATATTAGGTGGCTGGCGCAGAGCGCGAGCCGCCACGCTGGCCGCAGGGGCACCCGAAAGACTCCAAGGGGTGACAACACCGATTGGCTTTCGGAGTTGTCGCGTGGGAAGACGAGGAGGTATTGGGCATGGAATCAGACGTCGCACAAACGTTGCCGCGAATCGGAGAGCCCGCTCCCGACTTCGAGGCCAACTCGACCGCGGGGACCATTCGGCTGTCCCAATTCCGTGGCAAGTGGGTGATGCTCTTCTCCCATCCGGCAGACTTCACCCCGGTATGCACCACGGAAATCAGCGAATTTGCCCGCCGCAACGAGGAGTTCGTGCGTCGCAACGTGCAGTTGCTGGGTCTTTCCGTGGATGGCGTCCCGTCGCACATCGGATGGACGCGGGATATTGCCGGCCTGACCGGCAGGCCGGTTCCCTTCCCCATCATCTCTGACTTGGACATGCACGTCTCTCGCCTTTATGGGATGCTGCATCCGGGGGAATCGAACACGGCAACGGTGCGCTCGGTGTTTTTTATCGACGACAAAGGCGTCGTGCGGGCGCTGATTTACTACCCGCTGAGCACCGGCCGCAATGTGGACGAGCTGTTGCGCGTGTTTGATGCGTTGCAACTCACGAGTCGGCACGGGGTGTCGACGCCCGTCGACTGGCAGCCTGGTCAGCCCGTCGTGGTGCCGGCTCCGGCTACCACAGAGGCCGTGCTAGACCGTGAACAGGCTGAGGCTCAGGGACTTGATTACCGTACGTGGTACCTGCGCCTGAAGCAAGTCGATCCGAATTCGTAACGGCAAGTATCGTGCGCAAACGCTGATAGCGATTGGAAAGGGGAAGACGCATGGCTTTGGTAGGATCTCCAGCACCGCAATTTCGCATGGGGGCGGTTGACGCCAACGGCAAGGATTGCGAGGTCAGGCTGCAAGACTATGCCGGCAAATGGCTCGTTCTCTTCTTTTACCCTCACGATTTCACCTTCGTTTGTCCCACGGAAATCGTGGCTCTCTCGGAGGCGTACACCGAATTTCGCAAGCGCGATGCCGAAATTTTGGGCGTCTCGACCGACAGCACGCATGTCCATCGGGCCTGGCGGAACGCCAGCCCCGATCAAAGTGGCCTAGGCTCCATCCGCTATCCGCTGGCCGCCGACGGAGACCATGAAGTATCTAAAGCCTACCAAGTCTATCTTCCCGCCGAGGGTGCGGCTTTTCGCGGACTCTTCATCATCGATCCCCAAGGCCTCGTGCAGTATGAAGTCGTGCATAACCTGAACGTCGGCCGTTCGGTTGACGAGGTCCTGAGGGTGTTGGATGCCATCCAGGCGGGCGGGCTGTGCCCCGTTAACTGGAAACCCGGCGAGGCATTGCTGTAGGCGACGGAACATCACGGGTATGCGGCCCGGAGGCTCCCGCGGATGCGGGGCGCCTCCGGGCTTCCGGCGCGCTTGACCGTGGATGTCGTCGCATACCGTGGGCGCTGACGTTCATACTAGCTGAGTGGACAACGAGCGATGGCTTTTCGATTTGACAATCGGATTACTCGGTCTTTCTGCCCTGCCCTCGGCGCCTTCGGCGTCCCACGCGGCGGTCATCGTGCGACGATTGGTGCAGGCCGAGGATCGTGCGGTCATCACCGGGAATCGATCCGCTCTGAAGGCGCTGTTCGTTTCCCCATACGGCTCAGCGGCCGAAACCGCATGGCGCCGGAGCCTCTATTTCGCCCACTGGGCGAAAAAGCGCGGCCTAGCATTCCATACTTTGAGGGTGACCGCGATCCATCCTGAGGCGGTGGACGTGTGGGGTCGCGTGCTTGCCGTGAAAGCGGCCGTTGGGGAGCGCTTTGCGTATCGTTACCGGAACCAGGCCGGGCCGCCGACGGAATTTGGGATTGGCGGGTACCACCGGTATCGCTTGCGAAACGTTGATGGCGTCTGGAAAATCGAGAATGACGAGTGCTTTCCCCCAGCTCCTTGGACGGCCATTCCCGGTGGCCAGCCGCCCCCCCTCGATCGACATCCACCGCCGCTGCTTCCTGCCCAGAGCCGGGCGATCGCGTATGCCAACCGCTATTGCGGAGCCGCCCCCGGCTGTGGCAATCATGGCCGCTATAATCCGGAGTACCCCAGTTACAACGAGGCGGGCGGGGACTGCACTGCCTTCATTTCTCAGGTCTTGCACGCTGCGGGATTTGCCGAGACCGGTCGCTGGCACTACGATAGCGCGACTCGGCAGGGGACCGCTGCGTGGACGACGGCAGGTGCCCTGACGGCGTTTTTGGTCGGCAGCGGGCGGGCGTTGTTAATCGCTCGAGGAAGCTGGGCGCAGGTGACTCTGCCTACGCCGGAATATCCCCGGGGAGCCCTGGCGGCGCTTCGGGCGGGGGATTTAATCACCGATTTTCGACAGGGGGGCATGCAACATAGCGCAGTCGTAGTGGGCTTCGACCGACTAGGGTATCCACTGGTCAACGCCCATTTCTCCGACCGCTTTCGAGTTCCCTGGGACATCAATTGGGATGACCGGACGACCTTCTACCTGTGGCGCGTGCACTATCGCTTGGCTGAAAAAGAGAAGCCCGAGCACCTCGGGCTTCTCAACACCTTCAGGAAACGCCCGTCTTGAAGAGCATGATCCAAATGGAGGTGCCCACCAGGGCAAAGGCGATGAAAAATGCCAATCCCAACGGCAACAGCTGCCAAGCGGTTCCCCGACTCTCGCGCAAATGCATGAACACGCCCAGTTGGAGACCAGCTTGGCCTAAGGCTAGGGCCAAAATGACCGCCAACAGCAAAATAGGGGGCATCGCGTGATCGACCACTAAGAGCAAGGCGGCGAACGTCAATAGCAACGAAAACACATAGCCCATGACCTGCGCCCAGGGAAATCCCTCGACCTCGAACTTGGGCGCGAGAAATTCGAGTCCAGGTTCCACGGCCTCGAGTTCGGTACCGTCGGAGGTGTGTTCCGACATCAAGGTTCCTCCTCTCCCTGCGTTGTCTCTAGGCGATCTTCCCACTCAGGTAAACAAAGGTGAAAATGAACACCCAGACGATATCCAAAAAGTGCCAGTAAAGCGAAAATGTAAATAGTTTGCGGCGAGTGACTGCGGTCAGCCCGCGACGGCGGAGCTGGAGGAGAAGGGTAATCGCCCACATGATGCCGAACGTCACGTGGGCGCCGTGGGTTCCCACCAGCACGTAGAAGCCAGACAAAAATCCACTGACATGCCACGTCGCGCCTTGACTCATGTATGAAACAAAATCCGATATCTCTGTGATGACGAAGCCGGCGCCTAACACCAGGGTGGCGATCAACCAACCAAACACCATGCGCAGGCGATTGTGGCGCATAGCCCACACCGCGATGCCGACCGTAAAGCTGCTGGTGAGCAGCAGGAGCGTCTCCAGCACGGTGGGCCCCAGGTGAAACAGCTGTTGAGGCGTAGGGCCCAAGGCGGTCCGGCTACGGTATACGGCATAGACCGCAAACAGGCTGGCGAAGATAATCATGTCCGTCATCAGGAACATCCAGAATCCGGTGATTTTAATGCTTTCTTCCTCGTCGGCAAACTCCACCGGAATCGACTGATGCCGTTCGGATACGGCGGGTGTGCTCATGCTTGCAACCTCCCAAAGGTCCCTTCGGTATGCCGGATAACGTCAGCGGGCAGGGGCTCCTTGTCATCATAGTCGAAGGCCGCGTAGATGAGGCACGCAACCACTCCGAGTCCGCCGAAAATGGCGATCGGCCACCACTCAAAGACCATCCCGAATCCCCCGACAAAAAAGCTTAGGCCGAGCATGAAGGGCATCCCCGTGTTCTTCGGCAGTTCTAAGGCCTTCACATCTTGTGGCCGGAGCTGGTTGGCCAGCGTCATCCCCTGTTCTTTCATCGCCCAGAACTCATCCACGCCGTGCACGACGGGGATACGGGCGAAATTATATTCGGGTGCCGGAGAGGGCAGCGCCCATTCCAAGGTGCGCCCGTTCCAGGGATCGCCGGTGAGATCGCGCTCGCCGTAGCGCAGGCTCCACAGGATGTTGTATACCAGGGCAATAAAGCCTGCCCCCATCGTAAAGGCGCCCAGGGTGGAGATCACGTTGAGTTCGTGCCAGCCGAAGCCGAAGGGATACGTGTACATCCGCCGGGTCATGCCTTCCAACCCCAAAAGATATTGGGGCAGGAACGTCACCCAAAAACCGATCACGAAGAGCCAAAAGCCCACTTTGCCCTGGCGTTCGTTCAGGATGAAGCCAAACATTTTGGGCCACCAATAATAGAGCCCGGAGAGCAGACCAAAGACCGTGCCGCCAATCAGCACATTGTGAAAGTGGGCAACCACCCAATAGCTATTGTGCAATTGGTAGTCGGCCGGCACGACGGAGAGCATGATGCCGGTGGCGCCGCCGACAACGAAGGTGGGGATGAACGCCATCTGATAGAGCATGGCCACCGTGATCCGAATGCGTCCGCCCCACATCGTGAAAATCCAATTGAAGATCTTCACGCCGGTGGGGATGGCGATCAGCATCGTCGACAGACCAAAGAAGGCGTTGACGGTCGGACCTGCTCCCATCGTGAAAAAGTGATGGACCCAGGTGCCGTAGGCGAGAAACATGATGGACACCAGGGAAATGACCATGGTGGTGTAACCGAACAGCCGCTTTTTAGAAAACGTGGGCACCACCTCGGAGAAAATCCCGAAGGCGGGCAAAATTACGATGTAGACCTCCGGATGGCCAAACAGCCAAAACAGGTTGACATACATCATGGGCATGCCACCGTGGCCCAAGGTAAAAAAGGACGATCCAAACGTGCGGTCGAGGAGCGAAAGGGCCAGGGCGACAGTCAGCGGCGGGAAGGCAAAGATGATCAAGGCCGAGGTGACGAGCGTCGACCAGGCGAACATCGGCATCCGCATCAACGTCATCCCCGGAGCCCGCATCCGGATAATGGTGACCAGAAAGTTAATGCCGGTGATCGTGGTTCCGATGCCGGCGATAAGTAGAGAAAGGAAGTAGTAGCTCTCACCGGGACCGGGATTGAAGGCCAGTTCGGTGAGCGGTGGATACCCCGTCCACCCCGCATTCGGCGAGCCTCCGACCACGAACGAAATGTTGAACAGCATGGCGCCGAAGGCAAATAGCCAGTAGCTCATCGCGTTGAGGCGGGGGAACGCGACGTCGCGCGAGCCGATTTGCAGGGGGATGACGGCATTAAACAACGCGAAGATAAACGGCATCGCCATGAAAAAGATCATGATCGTGCCATGCGTGGTAAACACCTCGTTGTATTCCAGCGCGCCAATCGGCTGCACGTTGGGTAGCGCCAGGTTGGTTCTCAGCATCAAGGCGTCGACCCCACCGCGAAACAGCATGGCAATGGCGGCAATCAGGTACAGGATCGCGATGCGCTTATGATCTACCGTGGTCAGCCACTCGCGCCAGAGCCACCGCCACTTCTTGTACCGTGTCAAAATGTACACAATACCGATGCCCGTGACCAAAATCATAAAGTCTGCACCGAGTTCCGTCGGCTGACGCGTGTCCGGCGGGAAAAGCGTATGGACAAGATACAAAAGAAACGCTGGCATACAAACCCACCTTTCGCGAAAGTTGGAATAAATCCGTCGTCAGTGCTGGGCCGTCGCACCGGGATTGTTGGACTTCAAAAGATACATTCCGCCGCGCAACGTGAACCCGTGACTCACGCTAGGCCACGTGCTGGCCGGGAAGGATGAGTAGGATTCGGCACCTATGGTGTTAAAGCGCAACAATTGGTGGTAAGCGGTCAGGGTCATCGGTCGGGCGGTAGCTCGTACCCGGTTGGCCCATGCCGTGAACTTTGGACCCGACACGGCGTGCACGTAAAAGAACATCTTTTCAAAGCCAATCCCGGAAAACTGACCGCTGTGGCCCCAATAGACGCCTGGCTTGCTTGCCTCCAACCAGAGCGGCAATATGCGGCCCGGCATGGTATATTCCATTCCGCCCAAGGACGGCACCCAGAACGTGTTCATCGGCGAGTCGGCCGTCAGATGAAACAACACCGGCTTGCCGACCGGAATGTAAAGATAGTTGACAGTGGCAATCTTTTGATTGGGGTACTCGAAGAGCCACTTCCAGTTCAACGAGGTGACGTTAATGACCACCGGATCCTTGGATGGCGGCAGTTTCGCTAGGGCATAAGTCACATTGACCGTGGGTACCGCGATGACCGTAAGAATGACCGCAGGAATGATGAACCATAGCGGTTCTAGCCATTTATGACTGTGCCAGTGAGGGGTGTATGGATTACGGTTGCCCGGATAATCGCGGAAACGAACCACCGCTATCCCAAATAGCACAAACACCACCAGGATGACCACCGCCATGGCGATTGCGGCGAATGCCATCAAATGCAGTTCGCTTTGCCCCACGGGTCCTTTGGGGTGGAGAACCACATATTGCGGACCGCAGCCGGAGACCAACAACCCGAGTCCCAAGGCGGCCAAGGCCAACATCCGGTAGGCTCTTCGCGATGAGCGAACACGACGTCGCATGCGATCTCTCCTCTTTGCGGTGGATATCTTGGTAAATAGTTCACCGGACATTCCCGGTTAGTACATTATTACACTACGAAGCATGGGAATGTGTAAATGGCATGCAGTCACTAGTTATAAAGCACTAGTCTTCAGCGGAGATTAGCGGACGGACCGCAACCATTCGGAGCGTTCTCGCAATACCTTGGCGAGCGGTGTTAGGTGTTCAGCAAGTTCTGTCTGGCTATGGGGGGAGGTGGCCGGATCAATGGATTGTGACCAGTGGTTGAGGACCTCAGCGTATTCGGCCAGCAGGGCGTCGTATTCCACCAGCATTTCGAGGAGCTGGCGCTGATCGCGAATCCGCTGCCAGACCCGGTCGTTAGCCGGAGCCGGCAACGCCTGCACCGTGGCGGCCAGGTTCGACAACTGGTCGGCAATGTGGCGCAGGGCGTTGAGCCGGGCCATTTGCTCGGGAGGAGGGAATGGCGCTTCGCGTGAAGCTGGCGGCATGGCCTGGTGGTAGGCTGTATAGGCCAGTCGCCAGCACGCGGCGGCCTCGGACAGCGCCGAGGCCACCTGGTTGCGGATCATTCCGTCCAACTGGCGCATACTTTGAGGACTGGCGTAGGGATTGTCGGCGGTTTTAAACCAACCCGCTACCCGTCGAATTTGTTCGGATGCCCTATCCATCCCGGTGCGGCGGCGTCGTCGATCGCCGCCCGCCTCCCTTCACCTCGGAGATTTTCGCTCCACGGATGCCCGCGCAACCTACACTTGTTTGGCGGGCGGCGCAAACAATCCATCTTGCGACAGGGTGGGAACGACCCCTTGCACGGTAAAGCCGATCCCGGCGGCCATGTTGGGGGCGGTGATGAGGCCCCGCTCGGCCATAATCATGGCCACATAATAGCGTACCGCCTGTTCTTCGTTGAGCCCAAACGCGCGCAGTGAGATCAGCTTCTTCATTAATTCGTCAGCGGGGGAGACCAGGACCTTGACGTTGTTAAGCGTGATGCCATAAATACTCAAGAATTCCTGCAAATGGCCGTTGACCAGATCGGTGATGTCATGGATTCTTTCGTTGATTTGCTCAAGGGGCGTCACCTGGCACACTTGGTTGATGGCTTGTTCCAAAACGGGGGCCGCGTAGGTGTTGACTTCGTCGGTCTTGATAAAATGGCCCTCGTAAGGCATGTGCTGAACCAGCTTTAGGGCGTCCTCGGTGCTGTCCACATGAATGTAGTAATCGACCTGGTATTGCAACTGGGCCATTTCCCGCGAAAGTGCCCGGCCTTCCGCGCGGATAACCAGTTTGGCTCGGTTCACGTAAATGGCTTCATACTGCCATGGGGATTGGCCGCCGTAAAACGCCTGCTGGATGGCTCCGGTCAGCACACGCTGCGGGGTTTCTACCGGATACTGTCCGGTTTCATAGACGTTCAAAATTGCGCCCCGGCTTTTGAGGACACAGAAATGGTTGGATTCCACCGTCAACAGGGAACCGTTTAGGATATCGTTACCAGGGTAATGGTAGAGCAGGATGGCCGGTCCCATGAGTTCTTCGCCTTGGCTGGTCAGCGTCGAGATAACATTGCGGATTGCCATCAAAATTCCTCCTCGCGCAAAGTGAGTATCTGGCACAAATATTGATACTTTCTGTATTATACCGCATGCTGCTTCCGAACTGTGCTCGCTCGAAGTGCCGTTGTTAGCCTGCGGCTTGAGAAGACGCCAATAGAAGGGCATTGCTCCGCAATGTCCGTGCGGCCGTGGGGGATCCCCGGCACCCCCCTTTACCGGATCGATCGCCCCCGCCGAGAGGCCTAATCCTTACCCATTAGCCGCCATACATTACCATCGTATGAGGAGGCGACTATGTGTCTGAAGGGGTTAGGGTGACGCTCTCG
The DNA here is from genome assembly GCA_021797675.1 of Bacillota bacterium. Lineage (GTDB taxonomy): Bacteria > Bacillota > Sulfobacillia > Sulfobacillales > Sulfobacillaceae > JAJZXC01. The sequence continues at coordinate 71,354 of JAJZZH010000105.1, forward strand.
CGACCGATGCCAGCCGCAAGGAACCGTCTCTTGGAGGCGCTATTGAGCGCACGCCAATAGCCCGTCGCAAAATGCGACGGGAATCTCCGCAAACCCGAACTTACCGCCCTGGCATCAG